>NC_015559.1:3594960-3899940 GCF_000214215.1 Marinomonas posidonica IVIA-Po-181 | reverse complement strand
AACACCTAGTTATACACATATAAATAAAAGATTATTTTTACCTTTTACACAGAAAAAAGTAATTTTAAGCGTATGTTTTATAAAAATTTTATTTATTAAAACTTTTATTTTGTGCATAAAAATAAGATTTTCTAAAAATCTTATCCACTTTAGCTGTACTAAGCTGTGCATAACCACTTTAATGCTTTTGTGGTTAAATTTTTAGCAATAAAAAACCAGCAAAGCATTGAACTTACTATGGAAAGGCTCTAAAATCCGCGCCCTGATTTGACAATCAAATGCTGAGGCTTGGCGACCGCTAACCCTCAAAACTGAAACACTGCTTCAGTGAGAGAAACTAAAATGAAAAGAACTTTTCAACCTAGCGTATTGAAACGCAAACGTAACCACGGTTTCCGTGCCCGCATGGCAACTAAAGGCGGACGTCAAGTTATCGCTCGTCGTCGTGCTCGCGGCCGTAAGGCTCTAAGCGCATAAACACGCTGATGACCGATTATTGTTTTCCCCGGCAAGTCAGGCTCCTGAATGCCGGGGATTATCAATCCGTTTTTAACGACACTTCTGCAAAAGTCTTTGCTGGCGAATTTCTTTTATTGGCTTACAAACGTGATGATGACCACGCTAGATTAGGTCTTATTGTGTCTAAAAAAACCGATAAAACCGCCGTAGGTCGAAACCGTATCAAGCGCTTGGTACGAGAATCTTTTCGTCATCATAAACTGCCTCTTGCCGGATTAGACATTGTCTTCTTAGCACGCAATGGCATTAAAGAAATTGACAATGAAACGTTAAGACCACGACTTGATAAGGCTTGGTCACAATTGGCTAAAAAAGCGAAAAACCCTTCCCAAATGAAAAAACGCTCGCATTCTAAGCAGAAATAGGCTGAAAAAACTGCCAAAGGCTGGTTTAATAGCGCGTGATTTTTCTAAAGGTTCAGTGAACCTACTTTTGTCTAACCAAACAAATTAGTTGAATACCATGGATTTCAGACGTTACTTTTTATGGGGCGCGCTTTTTATCAGTGGTTACCTACTGTTTTTACAGTGGAACCAAGATTACGGTCAACAATCGACCCAAAGTGTGGCTCAAAGCACTCAATCTCAAAATGAGACAAACTCTCAATTAAATGATGATTTGCCTCTAGCAACTCAAAACAACGCGGAAGCAAGCAGCGAAATTCCTCAAAGCATCAGCACCATTGCTCCAGGAAAGTTGATTGAAGTCACCACAGATACATTGCGGGTGGCCATCAACCCAGTTGGAGGGGATTTAGTTGAAGCCGCTTTATTGGAATACAAAAAAGAATTAGGGCAACCTGATCCATTTGTTATCCTCGAAGATGGTCCAGAAAGAACCTATGTCACACAGACAGGGTTAATTGGACGAAATGGGCCAGACGCCTCAACAGAAGGTCGTCCAGTATACCAGTCTGAACAAACCTCTTATCAATTAGCCGATGGCAAGGACTCACTGGATGTGAACCTGTATTACACCGATAAAAACGGTGTCAAATACACAAAAACCTTCCGCTTTATGAAAGGGACGTACCGTATTCGTCAGCTCATCACAGTGGATAACACCTCAGCCAATACTTGGCGTGGTAATTTATTTGCTCAGATCAAGCGTGATAATTCACCAGATCCAAGTAAAGCGACCAGCATGGGCTTACAACCTTACTTAGGTGGTGCCATTTCTGACGAAGAAACCAAATACAGCAAGGTTTCTTTCTCAGATATGGAAGAAGAACCCGTTAAAGTGACCACTACTCAAGGTTGGGTTGCGTTACTACAGCATTATTTTGTCTCAGCTTGGATCCCTGAACAGGGTCAAAAAGTGACCTTACAAGCACGTACTAACAATGGTTATAACATCATTGGTTTTACCGGCTCAGCTGTTGAAATTCCAGCCGGCAAACAAGGTACTATGAGCTCAACTTTTTATGTTGGTCCTAAGTTACAAGGACAACTTGAGGCAACCGCAGAAAACCTAGACTTAACCGTTGATTACGGTTGGTTATGGTGGCTTGCAAAACCACTGTTTTGGCTTCTGACCTTGATCCAGTCTTTTGTGATCAACTGGGGTGTCGCCATTATTCTTGTGGTGGTGTGTGTGAAAGCCATCTTCTTTAAGTTGTCTGCGACCAGTTATCGTTCCATGGCTAAAATGCGTAAATTTGGCCCTGAAATTGCCAAATTGAAAGACAAACATGGCGACGATCGTCAGAAAATGTCGCAAGCCATGATGGAGCTGTATAAGAAAGAGAAAATCAATCCATTGGGTGGCTGTCTACCAATCTTGGTACAAATGCCTGTGTTCCTTGCCTTGTACTGGGTATTAATGGAATCGGTTGAATTACGTCAGGCGCCATTCATCCTTTGGATTGACGACTTATCTGTGATGGACCCATTCTTTATTTTGCCAATTTTGATGGGCATCAGTATGTTTGTTCAGCAAGCTCTGAACCCAACACCACCAGATCCAATGCAAGCAAGAATTATGAAGATTATGCCAGTGGCATTTTCGATCTTCTTCTTATGGTTCCCGGCTGGTTTGGTTCTTTACTGGGTGACCAACAACACCTTGTCTATCCTTCAACAGTACGTCATCACTAAACGTATCGAAAGAGAAGACTAGGTTAGAAATGACTTTCTGATGCACTAAAAAGGCTTCCGAATGGAGGCCTTTTTTACGTTTAGATTGTCTTACTTCACTGTCTAGCAGACAATATCGTTAACCCTTTATTCTGTATCGAGCACTATTATGACCGATTTCCAATACGTCACCGACCAAGACACGATTGCCGCTCAAGCTACCGCGCCAGGCCGAGGTGGCGTTGGGATTATTCGTTTATCTGGTCCCAGAAGCCTTGCCATTGCCAAACAGATTATTGGTTTTGAGCCTACACCACGTTATGCCCATTATGTGCCTTTTAAACAAGCTGATGGCGAACAGCTCGATATGGGCTTAGCCATTTACTTCCCAGGGCCAAACTCCTTTACGGGCGAAGATGTGTTTGAACTGCAAGGCCATGGTGGCCCGGTGATTATGGACATGTTACTAAGCCATTGCGTGAGTTTAGGCGCACGATTAGCACGTCCAGGAGAATTTTCTGAACGTGCTTTCATGAACGATAAAATGGATTTAACGCAAGCGGAAGCCATTGCCGATTTAATCGACAGTACCTCGGAACAAGCTGCAAAATGTGCTTTACGCTCCTTACAAGGTGCTTTCTCTAAGCGCGTGGATGAATTAGTTGAGGCGTTAATTCACTTGCGAATTTACGTTGAGGCGGCCATTGATTTTCCCGAAGAAGAAATTGATTTTATCGGCGATGGCAAGGTTGCCAGTGAATTAGATGAAATCCAGACAAAACTTGCTGATGTCCTGAAAGAAGCCAATCAAGGCGCTTTAATTCGCGAAGGTATGAACGTGGTCATTGCAGGTCGACCTAATGCTGGCAAATCCAGTTTGCTCAATGCCTTATCCGGTAAAGAGTCCGCCATCGTCACCAATATTGAAGGTACCACTCGCGATGTGTTGCGTGAACACATTCACCTAGATGGCATGCCTTTGCACATTATCGATACAGCCGGCTTACGAGACAGCCCAGATGAAGTGGAGCGCATCGGCATTCAACGAGCTTGGGATGAGATTCAAAAAGCCGACCGTATTTTGATGATGGTAGATAGCCAATCTATCGACAGTAAAGACCCAAAGGAAATTTGGCCAGAATTTATGGCCAAACTGGGCAACCAAAATGCCATTACCGTGATTCGTAATAAAGTGGATTTAACAAAGGATCAGATTGGTTTAGAGGATCACCAAGGCGTACCTGTGATCTCGTTATCAGCCAAAACTGGCGATGGGATTCAGCACCTAACAGACCATTTAAAAACCGTGATGGGCTTTGATAGCACGACTGAGGGCGGCTTTATTGCTCGTCGTCGCCACATAGAAGCTTTAAACAAAGCCAATCGTTTCCTCGAAGCGGGTAATGAGCAATTACACGGTTATGGGGCAGGGGAGTTATTGGCCGAAGATTTAAAAGAGGCACAACAAGCGCTGAGCGAAATCACTGGTGCTTTCACCAGTGATGATTTACTCGGCCGCATTTTTGGCTCTTTCTGTATCGGTAAATAGTACTAGACCATTTTATCTAATTGCAGACATGCCGCCACATTACGCGCTGTGGCGGTCACATTGCGCTCAGCGTCCGCTAGCACTTGGTCTAACTCCGCCAATCCAGGAATAATCGGGAAAATGGCCTTCATTCCGTGTGCCAATATCACCTCAGCCTCCTCACCAAAACAACCCGCAATGCCAATAACCGGCACATCAGCCATGTTGGCCTGCTGTAAGACCCCCATAGGCGTCTTACCGAACACCGTTTGGCCATCGATTCGACCTTCACCGGTGATCACCAAATCCGCGTCTTTGATTTTGTTTGCAAACCCCACGCTGTCCATAACAATGTCGATGCCTGGTTTTAATTCCGCGTTTAACAGACTTCTCATGGCAAACCCCATACCACCCGCCGCGCCAACACCAGGGACATCTCGTTGATCAGCAAAGCCCGATTTGACCATCACATCAGCAAAATGACCGAGCGCCGTATCCAATTTATTAATCATATCTTGGGTAGCGCCTTTTTGTGGACCAAAAATCGCCGATGCGCCATTATCCCCACACAAGGGATTGGTCACATCACAAGCGACTTCTATCTGACATTGCGCCAATTTAGGGTGACCTTGACTGACATCCACCGTCTCTAGATCCATCAAAGCCAAACCACCGGCACCTAGGGGTTTACCAGCGGCATCCAAAAAATGCATGCCCAAAGCTTGTGCCATGCCTAAACCAGCATCATTGGTTGCACTGCCACCTAAACCAAGAATAATGTGCTTGATGCCGCGATCCAACGCATCTTTGATCAGTTCGCCAGTACCATAACTCGTCGTAATGTAAGGGTCCCGCTGATCACGAGGCACCAAATGCAAGCCTGACGCAGACGCCATTTCAATAACCGCTGTTGTCGTTAATTGCTCATCAGTACTACCTAAAATGCCATAATGTGCTTCAACTTTTTCACCCAAAGGCCCTGTCACTTCAAGAAAAACCATTTCTCCCTGTGTCGCATCCACCATAGATTGCACGGTTCCCTCACCGCCATCCGCCATGGGTAATTTGATGTATTCGGCTTGAGGAAAAATTTGCCGAAAACCCATTTCTATGGCATTGGCAACCTGCATTGCCGTGAGACTTTCTTTGAAGGAATCCGGTGCAATTATGACTTTCATAGCTATCCTTGTAATTCAGCAAGATGACATATTAGTCTTCGGTCAGATTCACCAACACACGACCACGTACTTTTCCATCAAGCAATTTATAGGCCGTTTCAATGGCTTCGTCTAACGAAATTTCTTCACAAATCTCTTGGTAATCACTGTCTTCCAGTAATTCACTCAAGATTTTCCAAGCTTCTAAGCGATCAGCAATAGGACGCATAACACTGTCTATGCCAATTAAACTCACACCACGAAGAATAAAGGGGGCCACTGACGCCGGTAAATCCATCCCTTGAGCTAAACCACACGCGGTCACAACTCCACCATATTGGGTAGAAGCACAGGCATTGGCTAAGGTATGACTACCAACACAATCCACCACACCAGCCCAGCGCTCTTTTTGTAAGGGTTTGCCACTTTCCGATAAGCTCGCTCGATCAATAATCTCAGCAGCCCCTAACGATTTCAGATAAGTTTCTTGACTCATTCGCCCCGTGGAAGCCACCACTCGGTAACCAAGACGGCTTAATAAACGAATGGCAAAACTTCCCACGCCACCGTTTGCACCCGTTACTAAAATGTCACCTGACTCTGGTACGACACCTTGTTTTTGTAGCGCGAGGACTGACAACATGGCGGTATATCCCGCCGTTCCTACCATCATAGCCTGCTGTGGCGTCATCTTTTCAGGTAGTGGAATCAACCAATCACTCTTAAGTCGGGCTTTTTGAGATAATCCGCCCCAATGCGCTTCACCCACACCAAAGCCATTAAGCAACACCAACTCACCTGGTTGAAAACCATCACTATCAGAATTGACGACACGCCCAACTAGATCAATGCCAGGGACCATTGGGTAACTGCGTGCAATACGACCTTTTCCGGTAATGGCCAAAGCATCTTTATAATTCAATGTGCTGTAGAGCACCTCTACCAATACATCACCATTGGGCAGCTGGTCATCAGTTAAATTTGTCAATGTACATTGCTGCTGACCTGATTCTGTCTGTTCGATAATAAGGCTTTTAAACATGTATTACTCCTTTTAGACCAGTCGTCTAATTAAATAGTTAAAAAAACCAGATGACATTCATCTGGTTCACTCACCAATTATTCTGACGTCAAAATGTTTGCTAGATAAAACGTCATGTAGCTTTCTAATGGCTGACACGATTTTAACAATCGAGCTCTATGAACGGCTCCTTCCCAGCCCAACCAAAAAATTTGTGCCAATTGACTGGCATCGTCTTTAAACATTAATACCCCGCTCTCTTTTCCGGCCAGTAAATACTGAGCTAACTTGTCTTGCCAACTCTGATAACAAGCTTGAATTTGCTGGTTAAAAGACTCAGATAAGAGCACTGACTCTTGTTCAAGATTTCCCACCAAACAACCTCGTTTAAAGTGATGACGAGCCATGCCATCACAAGCATCTTGTGAAAATTGCACAAGCCGCTGTTGATAAGGTATTTCCTCATTCAGCAGAAAATAATCAAGCTTACTCTCAAAATATTGCTGATAAGCCTTTAATACTTCTAAGCCAAACGCTTCTTTGTTAGAAAAGTAATGATAAAAAGAACCTTTTGGCACCCCAACAGACTTAAGAATGGGTTCAATGCCACTGACCGTAAAGCCTTTTTCCGTCAACATGGCCATACCAGCACGCAGTAACGCCAATTTGCTATCTTCCAAAACGGACGATTCACTCTTGGGTCGACCACGAGGCCGTCTTGTATTCAGTTCAACCATGACACCAACCTATTAATTCAATGTCATTAAAATAGACTAGTCGTCTATAAAATTCAAATGTGAATAAAGAGCGAAGACGATCAGACGAATTCACTGTATTTATCAACAGTAAAAAAGTGTTCTAACAAAGATTATGACTTTATTTTCAATTTATTTCTGTGGATTGTTTTCTTTTATTTTTTCTAAAAAAGCCGCATAAAAATACATTTTTTTTATATAAATCATAAAGTTAATTGAAAATTTCATCTTTAAAAGGACTGTTGATAACTTTGGTGATAGGTTGAAAAGAAGTTTTGCACAGTTTTTAACAAAAAAGGAATATAAAATCCCTTCTGTATAACTCCCTTACTTATGCACAAGAATGGGTTATCCACATAACAGGAAAAAGAACCCTATTTAAACAAGTTGTTATGTTCATAACATCATGAAATTTATGGATTTTTATTATTTATAAACAGATTTTGGCTTGCTATATAGACATAACATTAATAAAAAACACTATATATACTTCTTTATTTAATAATATTGATGACCGGATAAAGCCGTCGTGCATCTCTTTCTTTTTAAAAATTAGCCTTTATACTAAGCGCCCTTATCCGAAATTGATCGTTTTTTATTCATTTGTTCTACTTACTAGTAATATCGAGGTTCCCGTGGATTTCCCAAGCCGCTTTGATGTGATTGTGGTGGGTGGCGGACATGCTGGCACTGAAGCCGCTTTGGCTGCTGCTCGTATGGGGGTGAAAACCCTTCTGCTTTCACACAACATTGAAACTTTAGGACAAATGTCCTGTAACCCTGCCATTGGTGGTATTGGGAAGTCCCACTTAGTCAAGGAAATTGATGCTTTAGACGGTGCAATGGCACTGGCGACAGACCAAGCAGGCATCCAATTTCGAACGTTAAATTCCCGCAAAGGTCCGGCAGTGCGAGCGACTCGTGCCCAAGCCGATCGTATCTTGTATAAAGCGGCCATTCGTCACCAACTTGAAAATCAAGAAAACCTTTGGTTGTTTCAACAATCGGTTGAAGATCTTATTGTTGAAGAGGGTGCAGCCCGTGGCGTCATCACCCAAACAGGCATTCGTTTTAACAGTAAAACGGTTGTGTTAACCGCAGGAACATTTCTTGGTGGTGTGATCCATATTGGTCTACAAAATCATGCTGGTGGTCGGGCGGGTGATCCTCCTTCCATCGGTTTAGCTGAAAAACTGCGAGCTTTACCTTTCCAAGTGGATCGACTTAAAACAGGAACGCCACCTAGAATTGACGCTCGATCTGTTGATTTTACCCAAATGCAGCCTCAACCAGGCGATGACATTACGCCGGTTATGTCTTACATGGGGAGTCGAGATCTACACCCTCGTCAAATTGAGTGTTTCATTACGCATACGAACGAACGTACTCACGATATTATTCGTAGTGGCATGGATCGTTCACCTATGTACACAGGTGTGATTGAAGGGGTTGGACCACGTTATTGTCCGTCAATTGAAGATAAAATTGTGCGCTTTGCGGATAAAAATTCGCATCAAATTTTCATTGAGCCTGAAGGTTTAACAACTCATGAGTTGTATCCTAATGGGATTTCGACGTCACTGCCATTTGACGTACAAATTGAGTTGGTTCGTTCAATGAAAGGCATGGAAAATGCTCATATAACGCGACCAGGTTATGCCATCGAGTACGATTACTTTAATCCACAAGGATTGAAATACTCACTTGAAACCAAGCACATGTCAGGGCTGTTTTTTGCCGGTCAAATTAATGGCACCACAGGCTATGAAGAAGCAGGGGCCCAGGGTTTGCTAGCTGGGGCCAATGCAGCGTTATTAGCACAAGAAAAAGACCCTTGGACACCTCGACGAGATGAAGCTTATCTTGGGGTTTTGGTTGATGATTTGATTACCATGGGCACCAAAGAACCGTATCGTATGTTCACCAGCCGTGCGGAATATCGTCTTATTCTACGTGAAGACAATGCAGACATGCGTTTAACCGAAAAAGGTCGTGAACTTGGTTTGGTTTCAGATGAGCGTTGGGCGGCATTTTGTCATAAACGTGAAGCCATTGAACAAGAAACTCAGCGTTTAAAATCCAGCTGGATTGTGCCGAACTCTGTGGAAGCAGAGGCCATTAATCCTAAGTTGGAGACGCCGATTAGTCATGAATACAACTTGTTGGATTTGTTAAAACGTCCAGGAATTGTCTATCAGGACATTGCGAATCTAAAAAATAGTCCTGAGCAGAGTGTTGATGAACAAGTCTCTGAGCAAGTTCAAATTACCGTCAAATACGCCGGTTATATTGCTCGTCAGGCGGAAGACATTGAGCGTTTACGTCGCCAAGAAAATACGCCATTGCCGGCGGATCTGGATTACAGTCAAATGGAAGGTTTATCGAATGAGATCAAACAAAAATTGAACGAAGCGCGCCCCGAAAGTCTTGCTGCTGCCTCTAGAATTCAAGGTGTGACGCCTGCTGCGGTGTCCTTATTGTTAATTCATTTGAAAAAGCGTGCCATTGCTAAGAAAAGTGCCTAAAATCAGCAGTCGAAATTTGCCAATTTAAACGGATCGATTGTGACGCACTTTGATACCATCCAAAAAGGCGCCCAACAAATGGGCGCTGCTTTATCCGATGACACTATTCAACGCCTTGTAAGTTACCTTGCAATGTTGGAAAAATGGAATAAAGCCTATAACTTGACCGCTATTCGTGATGTCGAACAAATGATTTCTTTGCATTTGTTCGACAGTTTAGCGACCTTACCCTACATCCAAGGTGAAAAAATCATCGATGTGGGAACCGGACCTGGTTTACCTGGTATGGTGCTTGCTATATGTTATCCTGACAAAGCATTCACTTTGTTAGACAGTAATGGCAAAAAAACCCGTTTTTTGACCCAAGTTAAAATGGAATTAGACGTTGCGAATGTCACGGTAGCTAATGAGCGAGTTGAAAAACATCCGCATCAGGGTGAATACGATCATGTTATTTCTCGAGCCTTTGCTTCAATAGAAGACATGATCAATTGGACTTTGCCTCTACCCAAACAATCGGGTAACTTTTTAGCTATGAAGGGTGTATTCCCTAATGAGGAAATAGCGGCACTGCCGAAAGAGGTAGAAGTACTTTCGATAGATCCTCTTTCCGTGCCAAGTGTTCAGGCAGAGCGCCATATGGTTGTAATGGCGCGTAAAGGATAAAGCATGGCTAGAATCATCGCAGTGACGAATCAAAAAGGTGGCGTAGGCAAGACGACAACATGTGTCAATTTGGCTGCCTCTCTGACGGCTATGAAGCGTCGAGTACTACTTATTGATTTGGATCCACAAGGAAACGCGACAACAGGCAGTGGCCTCATCAAAGAAGAATTAGACACCAGTGTCTATGATGTGCTGGTGGGCTCCCATGGCGTGAAAGACGTTATGAAAAAATGCTCACCTGGTGATTACTGGGTGTTGCCTGCGAACGGAGACTTGACTGGTGCGGAGGTAGCTCTGTTGGATTTGCCCAGCAAGGAAACTCGCTTGCGAGCTGGCCTTTACGAAGTGGACAATGACTTTGACTACATCTTGTTGGATTGTCCGCCAGCCTTGAATATGCTGACTGTTAATGCCTTGGCTGCATCACAAGGGGTGTTGATTCCGGTGCAGTGTGAATATTATGCGCTTGAGGGGTTAACAGCATTGTTGCAAACCATAGAGCGCATTACCCAAGCATTAAACCCTTCTTTAGAGGTCGAAGGTATCCTACGAACCATGTATGATCCCCGTCCTAGTTTGACTCATGATGTGTCGGTACAGTTGCATAAATACTTTGGTAATAAGGTGTATGACACTGTGATCCCAAGAAACATTCGATTGGCTGAGTCACCCAGCTATGGTCTACCAGTACTGCATTATGAAAAGCAGTCTCGTGGTGCCATCGCGTATTTGGCGCTCGCTGGTGAATTTATTCGTAAACGAGCGGCGTAATTAGGTTGAAATCATACCTGCTTTAATTGCAATTAAGGTTAATGAAATGACGATGAAAAAAAGAGGCCTAGGTCGAGGTTTAGATGCGTTATTGGCACCTCAAACGAGTGTGACCAAAGACATAGATAATGACTCGGCAGAAGATCAGATTAAAGGGCTGACTTATTTACCTGTTGATTGGCTGTCTAAGGGTAAGTTCCAACCTCGTCGTGACATGAATACCGCGCAACTTGAAGATCTTGCGGCTTCCATTCGCACTCAAGGCATTATGCAGCCTATTGTGGTACGTCCAATCAGTGGTGGCGGGACAGATCAATATGAAATTATTGCTGGTGAGCGTCGCTGGCGTGCGGCGAAATTAGCCGGTTTAGAGCAAGTGCCAGTGATTGTGCGTCATGTGGAAGACGCTGATGCGGTGGTGCTGGCGTTGATTGAAAACATTCAACGTGAAGACTTAAACCCAGTAGAAGAAGCCTTGGCTTTACAGCGATTGGTTGAAGATTTCCATTTAACGCAACAAGAAGTCGCGGATACTGTCGGTAAGTCTCGTTCTGCGGTCGCTAATCTATTGCGTTTACTTGGTTTGACGCCAGAGGTTAGACGCCTGTTGGAGCATGGTGATATTGAAATGGGTCATGCTCGTGCTTTGTTACCATTAGAGCACGATAAACAAATTCAGGCTGCGTCACAGGTGGTGACGAAATCTTTGTCGGTTCGAGAAACGGAAAGATTGGCTAAGAATTATCAGGTCAGTAGTGATAACTCGACTGAAAGTAAGCCTACTCTGCCTGATTTGAGTGCAGAAGCTGAGCGTATTAGCCAAAAAATCAATGCCGCGGTAAAAATTCAGCCAAGTGCGAAAGGAAAAGGCAAGTTAGTCATTGAGTATCGTAACCCTGAACACTTGGAGCTCTTAATTAGCGAGTTATTAGAGCAAAAGGGATGAGTTTCTGGGAATGTGTATTTTTGTATTCAAAATCTGAGCCTTTTAAAGTGATTTAGCCGATCACTTTAAGTTGAACCCCGTCGCTATTACCCCTATAATGCCTCGAATTTTATAAATCGCCACATTGGTTGCACTTTTGTAGTGCGATATAGAGAGTTTAGAAATGGGGAATCAAAAACCGCGTCGCGCTAGTGAAATCCTTAGCGCAAAAAAGAAAGCGGTGTTGCGTTTCTTGCTGTTACAAGTATTTCTTTCTATTTTTACTGCGCTGGGAATTTTTTTTATTGCCGGTGGTTTGTATGGGTACTCTTTTATTCTGGGGGCTCTGTCCAGCATTATCCCGAGCATGTTTATGGCATGGCGGATGTTTGGTAAAAAAGGCACGCAGCCGGCGAAAGAAATGGTCAGAACATTTTATCGTGGAGAAGCAAGTAAATTGGCTATGACAGTGTGTTTGTTGTCGCTGGTTTTTCTACTGATAAAACCCTTGTCTGCGGGGGCTTTTTTCGCAGGTTTTGGGATCGCTATATTGAGTCACTGGCTCAGCCCTATTTTATTGCGAAACGCATAAAATTTGTGGGCATAAAAAGAATTTTAATCATTGAGAGAGTGTGGGTATTAGTATGGGGATTGAAAGTCCAAGTGCTGCATCTTATATAAAGCACCACCTTCAGAACTTGACCTTTGGTCAACACCCTGATGGGACATGGGGATTTGCTCATAGTGCGAAAGAAGCCGCTGAGATGGGATTTTGGGCCATCCATTTAGACACATTGGCCGTTTCGGCTGCTTTGGGTCTATTGTTTTTATGGTTGTTCCGTATCGCAGCGAAAAAGGCGTCGACCGATACACCAACAGGTCTACAAAATTTTGTAGAACTAATGGTTGAGTTCGTAGATGGCAGTGTTAAAGAAACCTTCCACGGAAAGAGTAAAGTGATAGCGCCTTTGGCGTTAACCATCTTTGTGTGGGTATTCTTGTTGAACTTGATGGACTTGGTTCCGGTGGATTTCTTACCGGCTGTTGCTCAGTTTATCGGGGTGAATGTATTTGGTGCGGATCCGCATTATGTCTACTTTAAATTTGTACCAACAACCGACTTGAATGCCACTCTAGGTATGTCTTTGTCTGTCTTCGTATTGATTGTTTTTTACAGTATTAAAGTAAAAGGGATCAGTGGCTTTGTTGGCGAATTAACCTTGCAACCATTTGGTAAGTGGATGATTCCTTTTAACTTCTTGTTGGAAGGCGTTGGTCTACTTGCGAAGCCAGTATCACTAGCACTACGACTATTTGGTAACTTGTATGCTGGTGAATTGATCTTCATTCTGATTGCTCTTTTACCATGGGGTCTACAATGGGCGCTCTCTGTTCCATGGGCAATCTTCCATATTTTGGTCATCGTGCTTCAAGCTTTCATCTTTATGATGTTGACTATCGTCTACCTGAGTATGGCGCACGAAGATCACTAAAAGTGTGTTCTTAAAGTAATAATTTTTTAAATCTAAAACTGTGAAAATGTAGGAGTTAAAATGGAAACTGTAGTTGGTCTTACTGCGATTGCTGTAGCCCTTCTGATCGGTCTAGGTGCCCTAGGTACTGCGATTGGTTTCGGTATCTTAGGTGGAAAATTCTTGGAAGGCGCTGCGCGTCAACCAGAGATGGTTCCAATGCTACAAGTTAAAATGTTCATCGTAGCGGGTCTTCTAGATGCCGTAACTATGATCGGTGTTGGTATTGCACTTTTCTTCACGTTCGCGAATCCTTTTGTTGCTTTGGTCGCTGGTTAATATTCTGCAAAACTTTGCAGAAATAAATTTTAAACGACTAAAAGCGAGGGTATTAGCGTGAATTTAAATCTCACACTTGTAGGCCAAGCTATCTCGTTTGCCATTTTCGTCTGGTTCTGCATGAAATTTGTGTGGCCACCAGTGATTGCTGCGCTTGAAGAGCGTAGCAAGAAAATTGCAGACGGTTTGGAAGCAGCGAATCGTGCCTCACGTGATCTTGAATTGGCTCAAGAACAAGCCGATAAGATTTTACGTGACAGCAAAGAGAACGCGGCCGAGATTATTGAACAAGCCAACAAACGTGCGAACCAAATGATCGACGAGGCAAAAGAGCAAGTAATCGCTGACGGTAAACGTCTGCGTGAAGCGGCTCAAGCTGAAATAGAGCAAGATGCATTGCGTGCTAAAGAAGCATTGCGTGCTCAGGTTTCTGCTCTAGCATTTGCCGGCGCCGAGAAAATTTTGGGAGCCACCATTGACGAAAAAGCACATAGCGAGATCGTTGAACAGCTCGCCAAAGAGCTTTAAGCGAGGGTCTAATGGCTGAATTAAAAACAGTCGCGCGACCGTATGCCAAAGCGGCTTTTGAAGTAGCGAAAGAGCAAGGCCAGATTGCACAATGGGCGGATATGCTTGGCATATTGGCTGCTGTGACAACCGAACCTAAGCTTCATCAAGCACTTGAAAATCCCGCTTTTAGTGCGGAAGAAAAGGCAAACGCTCTAGCCGATGTTTGTGCAGAAGTAGCAACAGAGCAAGGAAAAGCATTTTTGCTAGCCCTTGCTGAGAACAAGCGTTTAGCGCTTCTTCCAGCTATTTCAGAACTTTTTGTTTTGTTTAAACTGAATTATGAGAAAGCCGTAAATGTTGAATTTACAACTGCTTTTGATTTATCAGCAGAACAAACACAAGCATTAGCGGATTCATTGAGTAAAAAGTTGGACCGTACTGTCAACTTAACCAGTGAAACAGACGTAAGCCTAATTGGTGGCGTGGTTATCCGTACCGGTGACTTAATCATCGACGGTTCAGTACGCGGTAAATTAGCGAAACTGTCCGAGGCGATAAACTCCTAGTGTTCCGTTAAGTCGAAACCAGGGTTGAGGAATTTAGCATGCAGCAACTGAATCCATCTGAGATCAGCGAGATTATCAAGAAGCGCATCGAGAACCTCGATGTTTCTTCTGATGCCCAGAATGAGGGCACAATTGTCAGCGTGGCAGACGGTATCGTTCTGATCCACGGTCTGGCAGATGTTATGTACGGGGAAATGATTGAATTCCCTGGTGGTGTTTACGGTATGGCCTTGAACCTAGAGCGTGACTCTGTAGGTGCGGTTGTATTGGGTAACTACCAAGACCTAGTTGAAGGTCAAAAAGTAAAATGTACAGGTCGTATTTTAGAAGTTCCAGTAGGACCTGAATTGCTAGGCCGCGTAGTTGACGCTTTAGGTAATCCTATTGACGGCAAAGGCGCAGTTGACGCAAAACTAACTGACAAAGTCGAGAAAGTTGCGCCTGGCGTAATCGACCGTCAGTCAGTTGATCAACCAATCCAAACGGGTTACAAGGCAATTGATGCCATGGTACCGGTAGGTCGTGGTCAACGTGAGTTGATCATCGGTGACCGTCAGGTTGGTAAAACGGCTTTGGCGATCGACACCATTATTGCTCAGAAACACAGTGGCATTAAATGTGTGTACGTCGCGATTGGTCAAAAACAATCTACTATTGCAAACGTTGTACGTAAGCTTGAAGAAGCTGGCGCGATGGAATACACCACTGTGGTTGCAGCTGGTGCTTCTGATCCTGCGTCTATGCTGTTCCTTGCGCCATACACCGGTTGTTCAATGGGTGAATACTTCCGTGACCGCGGTGAAGATGCATTGATCATTTATGATGATTTGACCAAGCAAGCTTGGGCTTACCGTCAAATCTCTTTGCTACTTCGTCGTCCACCAGGTCGTGAAGCTTACCCAGGTGATGTTTTCTATCTTCACTCTCGTCTTCTTGAGCGTGCTTCTCGTGTTAGTGCAGACTATGTTGAGAAGTTCACTAACGGTGAAGTAAAAGGCCAAACTGGATCTTTGACTGCTTTGCCTATCATCGAGACACAAGGTGGTGACGTATCTGCGTTCGTACCAACTAACGTAATCTCCATCACAGATGGTCAGATTTTCCTTGAAACGAGTTTGTTCAACTCTGGTATTCGTCCAGCGATGAACGCCGGTATTTCCGTTTCTCGTGTAGGTGGTGCAGCGCAAACTAAGATCGTTAAGAAACTTGGTGGCGGTATTCGTCTTGCTTTGGCTCAGTATCGTGAATTGGCGGCGTTCGCTCAGTTCGCATCTGACCTAGACGAAGCAACTCGTAAGCAGTTAGAACACGGTAAGCAGGTAACTGAACTGATGAAACAGAAGCAGTTCTCTCCAATGCCTGTTGCTGATATGGGTGTTGTTCTTTACGCTGCTAATGATGGCTACCTTGAAGATGTTGAAACAAGCAAGATTGCCGGTTTTGAAAGTTCTTTGTTGAGCTACATGAACAGCGAACACGCTGATCTAATGGCTGACATTAACAAAACAGGTAATTTTAACGGCGAGATTGAAGCGACATTTAAAGCGGCAATCGAGAAGTTTAAAGCGACACAAACTTGGTAATGTTGTTGGTGACAAGTCTTTGATCTTGTCACCATCTTCTTGCAGTTTGTGAAATAACATTCTCACAAGGGCAGTTCTATTATGGCAGTCGGAAAAGAGATACGTACTCAGATTTCGAGCATTAACAATACGCGTAAAATTACTCGTGCCATGGAAAAAGTGGCCGCTAGTAAGACGCGTAAAGCTCAGGATCGTATGGCCGCTTCTCGTCCGTATGCGGAACGAATTCGCCAAGTTGTTGGTCATTTGGCCAACGCGAATCCTGAGTATAAACACCGTTACCTTACCGAGCGTGAGGCGAAGCGTGTTGGTTATATCGTAATCTCTTCTGATCGTGGTTTGTGTGGTGGCTTAAACGTAAACGTGTTTAAAGCGGCTATCAAAGATATGAAACAGTTTGCTGATTCAGGTGTTGAAATTGACATCTGTGCTATTGGCTCAAAAGCCGTTTCATTCTTTCGCAACTACGGCGGAAATGTAACAGCCGCCTACACAGGTTTAGGTGATGCACCTAAAGCCGACGATTTAGTTGGTAGTGTGAAGGTCATGTTAGACGCATTTGATGATGGTCGAATTGATCAATTGTTTGTGGTCTCTAACGAGTTCGTGAATACCATGACTCAGAAGCCAACAGTTGAACAGCTTTTACCATTAAAAGCGGAAGAGAATACAGAGTTACAGCACCACTGGGATTACATCTATGAGCCTGAAGCCGTTGAAATTTTGAACGAGTTATTGGTTCGCTATATTGAATCTCAAGTGTATCAATCAGTGGTTGAGAACATTGCATGTGAACAAGCAGCTCGTATGCTTGCGATGAAAAATGCAACGGACAACGCTGGTGATATCATTGATGAATTACAGCTGGTGTACAACAAGGCTCGTCAAGCAGCGATTACTCAGGAAATTTCTGAGATAGTCAGCGGCGCGGCAGCGGTTTAAGGTATTAGGTATTAAGAGGATCCGAACATGAGTAGCGGACAAATCGTACAGATTATCGGTGCGGTTATCGACGTGGAATTCCCACGTGATAATGTGCCAAAAGTATACGACGCCCTCACAATCGAGGGAAAAGAGTTGGTGTTGGAAGTTCAACAACAACTAGGCGACGGTGTTGTTCGTACCATCGCCATGGGTTCCACTGATGGCATGAAGCGTGGTTTGGTAGTAACCAATACTGGCCAACCTGTTTCTGTCCCTGTTGGTACTCAAACACTAGGACGTATTATGGACGTTCTAGGTAACCCAATTGATGAAAAAGGCCCAATCGGCGAAGAAGCACGTTGGTCTATCCACCGTTCAGCTCCTTCTTACGATGAGCAAGCGTCTGGCAATGAATTGCTAGAGACGGGTATCAAGGTTATCGACCTTGTATGTCCTTTTGCTAAGGGTGGTAAAGTTGGTCTGTTTGGTGGTGCCGGTGTTGGTAAAACCGTAAACATGATGGAACTTATCCGTAACATCGCGATCGAGCACAGCGGTTACTCAGTATTTGCTGGTGTTGGTGAGCGTACTCGTGAGGGTAACGACTTCTACCATGAGATGACGGATTCGAACGTAATCGATAAAGTATCTCTAGTATACGGCCAAATGAATGAGCCACCAGGTAACCGTTTACGTGTTGCTTTGACTGGTTTGACCATGGCGGAGAAATTCCGTGATGAAGGTCGTGACGTACTTTTCTTCGTAGATAACATCTACCGTTACACGCTTGCCGGTACTGAGGTATCTGCATTGCTAGGTCGTATGCCATCTGCGGTAGGTTACCAGCCAACTCTTGCTGAAGAGATGGGTGTACTACAAGAGCGTATTACGTCAACTAAGACAGGTTCTATCACATCGGTACAAGCGGTATACGTACCAGCCGATGACTTGACTGACCCGTCTCCAGCGACGACTTTCTCTCACTTGGACGCGACTGTTGTATTGTCTCGTGATATCGCTGCTTTGGGTATTTACCCAGCGATTGACCCTCTAGACTCTACTTCTCGTCAGCTTGACCCATTGGTTATTGGTCAAGAGCATTATGACGTAGCACGTGGTGTTCAAATGGTATTGCAACGCTATAAAGAGCTAAAAGACATCATTGCAATTTTGGGTATGGACGAGTTATCTGAAGAAGATAAGCAAACGGTTAACCGTTCTCGTAAAATCCAACGTTTCTTGTCTCAGCCTTTCTTCGTAGCGGAAGTCTTCACTGGCGCACCAGGTAAGTATGTTTCTTTGAAAGAAACCATTCGTGGTTTTAAAGGCATTCTTGATGGTGAGTACGATGAGCTTCCAGAGCAAGCCTTCTATATGATTGGTAGCATCGACGAAGCGGTCGAGAAAGCTAAGAAACTTTAACCATTACGCCTAGCAAGAGTGCTGTTTGAGCACTTTTGCTAAGCATGATTAAGAGAGGCAACTTATGGCTATCACAGTACACTGCGATATCGTAAGCGCTGAGCAAGAGATCTTTTCCGGTACGGTTCAGTCTCTTGTGGCTGCAGGCAGCTATGGCGATCTAGGCATTATGCCTGGTCACGCGCCATTGTTGACGACTCTGCAACCAGGTCCTGTTCGTGTGGTTAAAGAAAACGGTGATGAAGAGTTTATCTTTGTGTCTGGCGGCTTTTTAGAAGTTCAGCCACACCGCGTTACTGTTTTGGCTAACACCGCCACTCGTGCCAATGATCTGGACGAAGAGGCAGCACTAAAAGCTCAGGCACATGCCAAAGAGCTTTTAGCGAATCAAAAACCTGATGTTGACTACACTCGTGCGACAGCTGAGTTGGCGGAAGCCGTTGCTCGTCTGCGTACACTTCAACAGTTCCGTGAGCACAAATAAGCGAAACGGTTGAGTAAGCGTCAAAAAAAGCAGCCTTGGGGCTGCTTTTTTTATGCCTTTAAATGGGGCTTGTGAGCAAAACGAAAGTTCTGTGTTTAACCCTAAAGCATTTTCCACAAAGTATCGAAAATGATCTGTTGAGCTTTGGCGATGTCTTGTGACTCCAGTACGACAGCCGATGGAAAGTTGTTACTGGCCAAAGAAATAATGGCACATTTGGGTGGATAAATGGCGATGTAACTGGCGTCAACTGCGCCTTCTGTTTTAATCCATTTACGTTCGGACAGTTCAGCATCTTCACCTCCATCCCCTAAGGCAATCACCTTTACATTGATACCAAGCTTAATTCGCTGCTTAGTATAATTTGGAAAAGGGCGGTACAAATACGGTCTTATGGGCTTGGATGAAAAGACACAATATTCTTTATGGTCTTGATCCGATACCACGTTTAAAATGTCCCTTAATACCCACTCAATACCATCATCTCCTTCATAATAACGTACATTTGTTTGATGATAATCTGGCTGTTGTTGATGTAAATTTGGGATAATGGTGTTTTTCAACGATTCGATGGTTTTGTCTAATCGTTGGCGTTTTTCTTCTGCAAGGTCGAGTAAAATATCTGGGCTTTCAGCGGAAAAAAAGCGCCGCTTGCCTTTGGGGAAATAGCTTACAACTCCCTTGCTTTGCAACTGCTTTAAGGATTCATAAGCACTGCCGCGATTGACACCACTGTGCTCTGCAATATCACGGATTGAAGAAGGGCCGAGCTTTAATAAAGTTTGATACAGCTGAGTTTCCCTAGACGTTAAACCCAGCTGCTCGAAAGCGTCTTGACTCATGATAAAAGGTTTACCTAAATCGTTTACGAATGGCGTTAAGAATACACTGAATGACCAATATGCGCAGGCAAATTGTCCTGTATGGAGAGAAAAGTGACAGATGATCAAAGGTTTGGAGGCATTCGCCGATTATACGGTAACCAAGCTTACGAAACATTTCAGCAGGCCCACGTGTGTGTGATTGGTATTGGCGGTGTGGGTTCTTGGGCCGCTGAAGCACTCGCTCGCTCAGGTATTGGTTGTATTACTTTGATCGACATGGACGATGTGTGTGTCACCAACACCAATCGCCAAATTCATGCATTGGATGGCAACATTGGTAAGGCGAAAGTCGAAGCGATGAAAGAACGCATTCAATTGATTAACCCTGCTTGCCAAGTAACGTGTGTTGAAGACTTCATTACCCCTGAAAATCTCTCTGAACTGCTCTCTGAGCCATTTGATTACGTTATTGATGCGATCGATAGCCTCAAGCCTAAAGCCGCTCTGGTGGCTTGGTGTAAGCGTAATAAGCAAAAAATCATCACGGTTGGTGGCGCTGGTGGCCAACTTGACCCAACACAGATCCAGATTGCCGATCTGTCCCGTACGGAACAAGACCCACTGGCAGCAAAGCTCAGAAACTTTCTGCGCCGCCATTATAACTTTCCTCGTAATACTAAACGCCGCTTCGAGATTGAGTGTGTCTACTCTCTTGAGCAGCTCAAATACCCACAGACTGATGGAACAGTGTGTGAGTCTCGTCAAAAAGGGGATACAGAAACCAAGATGAATTGTGATACTGGCTTTGGTGCCAGTACAGTAGTCACCGCGACCTTTGGTTTTGTGGCTGTGTCACGAGTGTTGGCAAAACTGGCTAAGTGTTAAAGACAGATTAAGCTTGAATGCGTTTTAAAATTCCTAAAACCCCATTGCTTCGTGAACTGGTCAGGTAGCTGCTTAAGTTAAGCTCGGTTAGTTGATGAGTTAAATCCATTTTTTGTAGATCATTGGTGTTTTTTCCATCGACCAAACTTAATATGGCTAGGAGGACACCGCGCATCAGTTTGGCGTCACTGTCTGCTTTGAAATAGCGAAGGCCTTGACGTTCTTCGACTATCAACCAAACGCTGCTCTCGCAGCCTTTGACCTTATGCTCCTCGGTTTTTTCTTCGGCTGATAAGCGAGATAAACTTTTACTTAAGGTGACTAAGGTCTTGAAGGTGTCTTCTTTGCTACGACAAGCTTGTAGCTGTTGTTTTATGTCTAAATAATCCATCATCACTGGTTACTCATCGTTTAATAAGTCTATGGCGTTAAGCAATACGTCACAAAAGCGTTCCGCTTCATCAAGGGTATTATAACAAGCAAAGGAAGCTCGTAAGGTGCCTGTGACGCCCAGTTGTGCCATCAAAGGATGAGCGCAGTGGCTTCCTGCTCGAACCCCAATGCCTTGACTGTCTAAATATTGATTTAAATCCATAATGTGGCTATTAGGTACAGATAATGAGATTAATGTACTGTTGGTTTCAGGTGAATAGATTTCCAAATTGGCTTCTTTTTGCAGGCGAAGGTAAACCAGATTGGTTAGGGCTTGCTCCCATGTGAGCAATGCTTCTCTGTCTTGTTGAGTCAAGAATTCACAGGCTAAAGCAAGGCCAATCGCGCCTTCAATGTGTGGTGTCCCTGCTTCTAAACGATAGGGTAATACGTTGAACTCTGTCGCTTGATAAGACACATGAGAGACCATCTCACCGCCAGTTTGGTAAGGCATTAATACTTCTAACGCGTGATGCTTACCATACAATACGCCGATGCCTGTAGGACCGTACATTTTATGGCCTGAAAAGACGTAAAAATCACAATCCAGTTCCGCCACATTTACTGGATAATGAGCCACGGCTTGAGCGCCATCAATTAACGTAAATGCTCCTTGTTTTTGGGCGTGTTGCAGCATTTTAATGAGAGGAGTCTGTACACCAATGGCGTTGGAGACTTGAGTCGCTGCGAAGATCTTAGTGCGTTCAGTAAAGTAATGGGCAAATTCTTCTTGCCACTGGGCATCTGATGTTAATGGTAATACACGTAAACGTGCTCCCGTTCGAAAAGCCAGTTGTTGCCAGGGAACTAGATTAGCGTGATGTTCAAGACTGGTAATGAGTATCTCGTCCCCTTGTTGTATCAAGTGCTCCAAGCCATACGCCACTAGGTTGATGGATTCGGTGGTTCCTTTAGTCCAAATAATATGGCTGTCTTGTGGGGCTTTAATAAAGTCTGCTACTTGTTTTCTCGCCAGCTCGAATTGATTGGTAGCGCGGTCACTTAGGAAGTGTGCACCACGGTGAACATTGGCATTGGCGGTTAAGTAATATTCTTGAATGCCATTGATGACGCTGAGCGGTTTTTGTGTGGTCGCGGCATTATCCAAATAGATTAACGGGTTACCGTTGGCTTGTTGGGTCAAGATAGGGAATTGAGATCGAAGAGATAAAGGATCAAAGGCCATAAATTCGTTACTTCAAGCAAGTCGAGAGAAAAAGAAAAGCAGAGAAATTGTACCTTAACCGCTATAAAAATCAGGAAATAATGGCCTTTTACTTGCGTTTTTTTTAGACAGGGATAATGATTGATAACAGTTATAAACAAATTAGCTTAAGAAGGTACAAAGCGGTGGCGGATTTTCTATATAAAGGTGTCGTGGACTGGTTTTTGGAGCAAGTGTCGCAAGACGTACTGAGCCCTGGTGACAAAATGCCGTCACTGCGTGCTTTGTCTAAGCAGCTTGAGCTAAGTTTGAATACCGTGATTCATGGCTATGAATTGTTAGTGAAAGACGGTTGGATCGAGTCACGTCCTAAATCTGGTTATTTTGTTTGTCATCGAAGTGATGTAAAACCTGCTTTATTGCTTGCCGGAGAGTCTCAATATGTTTTAGAAGGCCAAGAGACGAAATCTGCTTGGGCATGCTTAGCGCATCATGGTGCCCTAGTCGATCAAGCGAGTGGTTATGGTCAAGCCTCTGCCAAACAAGAAGACAGCGCTCTGCCTGTATTGGGCAAGGGGCATTTGGCGGTCAGAGAAGTGGTGAATGACTATTTGAAAGACATGGGGATTAAATCAAGAGCTTCCCAGCTTTGGTTAGGGCGTTCCCCATTGGCAATGTTGACTCAAAGCATTCAAACACTGACAGAGAAAGGCGATTCTGTGTTGGTGATAACCCCTTGTGATCCTAGGCTGACGAGCACACTACAAAGTCTAGGACGGCGAGTGATTACCATCACCGCTGGGGATCGAGGTGTTGACCTGGATTTGGCGATTCGTTGCTTGAGAGAGGAGCCGATTCGTCTGATTGTGCTGCCTGGGCAATTTTCTTTCCCGACGGGGCAATTAATCAGCAATTTGAGCTTGCGACGTTGGCTGGCCATTATCGAAGAAACACAGTTACCGGTTATTGAATGGGACTTGTGTTCACATTTGGCTTATCGCAGTGGGCCATTGCTGACTTATAAGTCGTTAGATCAATCTGATCACATTGTTTACATTGGCGGTGTCGAGAACAAGGCCTCTGAGATGACAATGGCTTGGTGTTTACCGGGTCGTCATCACGAACTATTGGACGGGGCTTTTTTGGCGGCCGACATGGCCTTGAATGATGTGCAGCAGGCTTGCCTCAGCGACATGCTTAAGATCAATAGTAAAGCGTCTGTTATGCGTCGAGCAAGGGACGTTTGGGCGAATTCTGAACGACTTAAAGCTTATTTGGATGAGCAACTAGGAGACCAGATCAGTCTGGTTACCAGTAAAGGTGGTATGGCACTGTGGATGCGTTTAGCCAAGCCTGTCAATAAAGAGACCATGCCGACTCTGATTGCGAGCTTTCGTCATGCCATTGTCCCTGGAGATTTATTGAGCCCAGAGCAAGACGCAGCTCATTGGCTTGCATTGAATGTGACTGTGGCTGATGTTGAGCCTTTAGTCAGTCGTTTAAAAGACTACTTATTGGTGTCTGACTTAGCGTCTTCTGAAGTGGTTTCTGACACGAATGTTGAAACAACCCCAGCAACACCACAGGAAGCCTTGGATAAAGAAGACTTGTCTACTGCAGACCTTGTCGAAGCAACAGATGATCAAGCATCAGAGCATGCAGAGGTTAAGACGTCTCAGAATAAGAGTGCAGAAGATGAAGAAAGAAAAACACCAGAACCACTATACAATCCTATGTTGGATTTAATTAATCATGATTTTGGTTAATGGCATTTGATATTAAGGCGCTATGACAGCGCCTTTTTTATCTGTGCTAGCATGCTGAGGTGGTCTTGATAGTCCAACGGAATGGAAATTAATTGATCGCCTTTCAGCAGAGCCAGAGATGGAAAAGAGTTTAGGTTTAAGTGCCTTGCTTGCTCTATTTCCGCTTCCAGCAAGCGTTCTTTTTCTACATGCATCATGGCTTTCTGAAACCCATCTGCTTTTAATCCTATGTGTTCAGCACATTCGATTAAGGTATTCAGATTAGAGGGGTTTTTAGCCTCTAAATAATATGCCTGCTGAATGGCATGATACATTTCTTCTTCAAGCCCAACGTCTCGCGCCACGTAACAGGCGCGACAAGCTGGATAGGTTGAACGCCTTGGTTGTGCGTTGCGCCAAAAATCGAAATTAAACTCGGTTCCCAAACTGGATTGAATCTGCTGCCAAGTGTCTTCTAACTTATGTCGCATGGCATCGGGCATGGGTTGATCTGAATCCACTGCCAAGCCACCTAGCATGGGCTGAATGGTGATTTGATTTGTGTCGACCAAGCCTTGCAATGACTTCTGCAGTTTGCTCCACGTTGGACGAAAGCCCCAACACCAGCTGCACATAGGGTCATAACAATAAATAAGAGTGGCGGTCATGTTGGTCTCCCCATTTTACGCCTTTGTTCCGAAAGAATGGCTCAAGTTAGCAAATATGGGTCACAAGAGAAACAAAAAAGCGGTGATCAGGCGGAATCCCTCATCACCGCTTTTTAGCGTGATAAAAGACTTAACCTTTTATCACGCTCGCAATGGCTTCACAAAGCGGTGCCATGTTGTCGTGAGTCATACCTGCGACATTGATACGCCCTGAACCGACGATGTAAATGCCAAATTCATTACGCAATTGAGCCACTTGATCTGGCGTTAGGCCGGAGAACGAGAACATGCCTTGTTGCTGCGAAATGAAAGAGAAATCCTGATTGACGCCTTTTGCTCTTAAGGTATTCACAAAAAGGCTGCGCATTTCGTGAATACGTGTGCGCATGGTGTCCAGTTCGCTTTCCCATAAAGCATATAGCTCAGCATCGTTTAAAATTTCGGCCACGACTGCTGAACCATGAGAAGGGGGGTTAGAGTAATTGGTGCGAATACAACGCTTGATCTGAGTGAAAGCCGACTCGGCTTGATCGCTGGTTTCACAAACAATGGTTAACGCTCCAACACGTTCATTGTATAAACCAAAGTTCTTAGAAAAGGAACTGGCAATCAACATCTCCGGTACATGGTCCAAGAAGGTTCTTAGGCCTTGAGCATCGTCATTTAAACTTTGTCCGAAACCTTGGTAAGCAAAGTCAAACAGTGCTAAGAAGCCTTGCTTACTGCATAGTTTTGCTAACTGGTACCATTGTTCAGGTGTTGGATCTATGCCGGTTGGGTTGTGACAACAGCCATGAAATAACACCACATCGCCTTCAGGTACTTGCGATAAGCTGGCTAACATGGCTTCAAAGTCTAATGTTTTACTGTCGGCGTTGTAATACGAGTAGCTGCCGACTTCTAAGCCAACGGATTGGAAAACGGATTGGTGGTTTGCCCATGTTGGATTGCTGACCCAAATCGTCGCTTCAGGAAGATGCTTTTTAATAAATTCAGCCGCAACGCGAAGGGCACCAGTACCGCCAGGAGTATGGGCAGTCTGAGCAAGTTGCTTGCTAATAATCTGGTGATCTTTACCAAACAATAAGGTTTGTACGGCACTGCGGTAGTTGGGTCTACCTTCAATACTTAAGTAGTTTTTTGATTTTTCCTGGAGCAACAAACGCTCTTCTGCTTGCTTTACAGCCTTTAGAATAGGCGTATGGCCTAGTTCATCCTTGTACACTCCAACACCAAGGTTAATTTTGTTTGGGTTGGGATCTTTTTTGTAAGCGTCGTTCAGACCTAAAATTGGGTCCGCTGGAGCAGCTTGGATATGTTCAAACATGTTAACTCCCCAAGAGG
The DNA here is from genome assembly GCF_000214215.1 of Marinomonas posidonica IVIA-Po-181. NCBI lineage: Bacteria > Pseudomonadati > Pseudomonadota > Gammaproteobacteria > Oceanospirillales > Oceanospirillaceae > Marinomonas > Marinomonas posidonica. The sequence goes on along the minus strand of NC_015559.1, from coordinate 3,873,635 downwards.
GTTATTTTCTTTTTTATTATGGATTAGAAGATATTGAAAATCAGACATATGGTACTCGAAGATATGAGTAACCGCTATAAATGGGGTCAAAAAGCAGGGGGAATTACTGTATCAAAATGTCATTTAGCGTTAGAGTTTGGTTTTTTATGGTAAAGCAGGCTGCTCCAAGTCCTAAATCGGCTTGGTTGAAAACGTCTAGCACGCTGTGCCTGGATTAGGCTAGGGCTAGATATGTTAGGTGAGAGTGGTGACTAATTCAGTCGTCCCAACCATTAGAAATATCATGATACAAGCGCTTTTGCTCTAAATGCTGTTCAATAGCACGTCTGGCTTTCAGCATTCTAGCGGCATCATCTTTTTGATTTCGCTGTTTTTTTTCATTCTCCAAACTAATCGAAGCGTGAAGGATATCCGTCTTCACTTCCGTTAGTGTTTCAGACAAATTGCTCATCGTAACCCCCTTTCTAGCCTTTCGATGACGTAGAAATGCACAGAGCACTGTCATCGATCGTTGAAAAAAGTCAAAATAGACAGACAACTTATTTACAGCTTTATAAAAAACGTAAATCGGTCAAAAATCAATCTATTTTTTACGCGTTTTTTATGACAAACACATTAATTTAATCACGGCGGACGGTAATGGACGTTTCTTTTATCCTGGATTCATTGAATGACAAGCAACGCGAAGCCGTTGCGGCACCATTGCAAAATAGCTTGGTGTTAGCTGGGGCTGGATCAGGAAAAACTCGAGTATTAGTACATCGCATCGCTTGGCTGATGCACGCTTATGAACTTTCTCCATACAGTTTAATGGCGGTGACCTTTACCAATAAAGCGGCTCGTGAAATGCAAGGGCGGATTGAAGAGCTGGTAGGGGTACCACCGCAAGGCATGTGGGTGGGAACCTTTCACGGACTAGCACACCGTTTGTTACGGGCTCATTGGCGTGATGCGGGCTTGAAAGAAAACTTTCAGATCATGGACAGCGATGATCAACTGCGGTTGATTAAGCGAATCATGCGAGAATTAAGCATTGATGATACTCGTTGGCCACCCAAACAAGTGGCGTGGTTTATTAACGGACAAAAAGACGAGGGTCGTCGTGCCGCTCATGTGCCAGACAGTCATGACCCTTTCACAAAGGGCATGCGCGAACTCTATTATCATTATGAAGAAGCTTGTGAACGAGGCGGATTATTGGATTTTGGTGAGTTGCTGTTGCGTGCTCACGAATTGATGCTCAGTACGCCAGCGCTATTGCGTCATTATCAAGAGCGATTCCGTCATGTGCTGGTGGACGAATTTCAAGACACCAATACCATTCAATATGCTTGGTTACGCGTCATGGTTGGCGATCAAGGTACGATCACCGCTGTTGGGGATGACGATCAGTCTATCTATGGCTGGCGAGGCGCGAAGATCGAAAATATCCATAACTTTAGTAAACACTTTGATGATGTTCAGACCATTCGTTTGGAGCAAAACTACCGTTCCACTGGTCATATCCTGAACGCGGCCAATGGTCTGATTCAACACAATGATGATCGATTAGGCAAAGAGCTGTGGACCGACAGCGGTGAAGGAGAGCCAATTTCTGTCTACGCTGGTTTTAATGAGCAAGATGAGGCGCGCTTCATTTTGGGCATCATTAAAGAATGGCGAGATAAAGGGACATCGCTCACGGACATGGCGATTCTATATCGTTCCAATGCTCAATCTCGTGTGATTGAAGAATGCCTTGTAAGGGAACAGATTGCTTATCGTATTTATGGTGGGCACAGATTCTACGACCGTCTAGAAATTAAAAATGCCTTGGCCTATGCTCGTTTAGCGCTGGATCCGAATGACGATGGTGCCATGGAACGAGTGGTGAATGTCCCCCCTCGTGGTATTGGTGAACGCAGTATTGGTACCTTAAGAGAAATCGCTCGTGACCAAGGTTGTTCTATGTGGCAAGCCGCGCAAGAAGTGGTGCGACAGTCTCTGATGCCAGCCCGAGCGACCAATGCCATCAAAACCTTCCTGCATCTGATTGAAGGTTTAAGCACGACCGTCCAGCAGCCAGATTTGAATCTCAATGATATTTTCGAACAGATTATAGAGGAAGCGGGTCTCATCCCTTTCCACGAAAAGGAAAAGGGTGAAAAAGGCGAAGCGCGCATTGAAAACTTAAAAGAACTGGTGGGAGCCGCTGGTGGTTTTAGTTGGAATGACGAAGACGAAGAGTTTAGCTCGCCTCTGATGGCCTTTTTAGATCAAGCGGTATTGGATGCAGGTGATCAGCAGGCGGACGAATATCAAGATGCGGTGCAGCTAATGACTTTGCACTCGGCAAAAGGTTTGGAGTTTCCTTTGGTATTCTTAACGGGTGTAGAAGAAAACGTCTTCCCAAGTAAGATGTCATTTGAAGAGCCTGGTCGTTTAGAAGAAGAACGTCGCTTGTGCTACGTTGGTGTTACCCGAGCGATGGAAAAGCTTTACATTACTTATGCTGAATCTCGTCGCTTGTTCGGCAGTGAATCCTTTAACAGTCCTTCTCGTTTCATTAAGGAAATACCTCCGGAATGTTTGCAAGAAGTGCGTTTACGATCTCAGGTCAGTCGCCCAGTTTCCTTACAGCGTCCTGATTACCAATCAGAGAAAGAGAAGCTGCAAAACAGTAGCGTATTAAACCGTTATCAAGCACCAGAAGTGAATGTCAGCATGGGCGATCGTGTAAAACATCCGGTATTTGGTGAAGGTTTAGTGGTGAACTACGAAGGTCAAGGACCACAAGCTCGTGTACAGGTTAACTTTGATGGCGAAGGCAGTAAGTGGTTGGTATTGTCTTTCGCCAAATTGGAAGTAATGTAACTTATTGAAAATAAACAACTGTCACCTTTTTGTCGCCTAAATGTCGTGACATTTTTTTGAATGAGTATTTAGTCTGATGAAAAACGTTGAGCGGGATTTAAATATGATAGTAAAAACACTTAGATTGCAAAGAGGTTGGTCCCAAGATCAGCTTTCACAGTTATCTGGATTAAGTGTTCGTACTATTCAGAGAATTGAAAAGGGAAATCCTCCCGGTTTAGAGTCATTAAAATCCTTAGCTGCCGTTTTTGATGTGTCCATAAACTATCTTCAAGGAGAAAAGGAAATGACCATTCAGACTGAGCATCAAAATGAACAATCCGAAAATTTGGAAGAAAAAATCGCTCAAATAAGAGTGAATAAAATGACTCACTTTTATAAGCGTGCGATTCGATATGGTGTCATTATTTGTCTGTTGTTTGCTATTAATATTTTTACTAGTACAGCTTATATGTGGGCGGTTTGGCCCATGCTTGGCCTTGGTGTTAGCTTAGCTATTCGTGGCTTAGATGCATTTGGTCACATGAATTGGTTTGGCCCTGAATGGGAAAAGCGGCAATTAGATAAAAAGTGATGATGTAGCATTGTTAACCTGATACTTTTTATTAGGAATGAGTATGCTTTGCTCATTCCTTTCTTCACTGTTCAATTCAGCAAACCTTTTCTAACCCCTGTAAACTTAATGGCATAACAAAAATAAAAGTAAGGGAGAGTCGTGATGATTCGAGTAGGCTTAATTGGTTACGGTTTGTCTGGACAGGTATTTCATGCCCCTTTTGTGACAAACGATCCGTACATGTCTTTAGTCTCTGTCTGCAGTGCCAAAGTGGCCGATGTAAAAGCTGCTTGGCCAGAAGTGACGGTTGTAACCGCGGCAGAAGACGTCTTTACGGCGTCAGATGTGGATTTAGTGGTGATTACGACACCGAATCTGTTGCACTTTGATCAAGCCAAACAGGCTATGGAAAATGGCAAGCATGTATTATTGGAAAAACCATCTGTCACTAGTGTTGAGCAAATAGAGTCTCTCTGTACCCTTTCTAAACAAAAAGGTTTGGTATTCTGTGTGTATCAGAATCGTCGTTTTGATGGGGATTTATTGCGCTTAAAGTCCCTTATTGACAGTGGTGAACTGGGTGAATTAAAGCATCTAGATTCTCGTTTTGATCGTTTTCGTCCATTTCCTCAATCCCGTTGGCGTGAACAACCTGGTGTGGGGACGGGCATTTTTTGGGATTTGGGACCGCATTTATTGGATCAGGCCTTGTTTCTGTTTGGTCCTCCAAAATGGTTGCATGCCAGCATTGATAGCTTGCGTGAGGCGAGTCAAACCCATGATTGGTTCGAAGTTGAATTGGGTTATGAGGATAAAAGGGTTCGCTTGGCCTCAACCCCATTTGAAGCGGGTGACATGCGTCGCTTTAATGCGAGGTTTAGCAAAGGCAGTTGGCAATGTTTTGGTTTAGACCCACAAGAGGACGCTTTGAAAGCCGGTCAAATGCCTTGGCAAGAAGATTTTCCCTCACAGGCTCAACAACAGAAGAACACGCGTTTCATCGCGCATACTCAGGATGATATTGAAACCATAGCGGAAGCCTCGACAGCGGGACAATACGCAGCGTTTTACGCTCAATTAAGACAAGCTATTTTGGGACAAGCGGATGCGCCTGTGTCCATGACACAAGCTTGTCAGTTGATCTATTTACTGTGTTTGGCTGAGCAATCGGCTGAGACGGGACAACGTGTCTCTTGGCACTATTCTACTCAGTTTTAGTGAATTTGCTTTAATTCTGACTTTTTACTCAAAAAAGGTTGAGCAAAATTCCTACACTTCTTATTATCTGTCGCCCTTTTCGTGTTTTTTGCATGAAAAGGGCATTTTTCTGTCTGATCTTATAATAAAAAATACAATCGATGACTGCATTTAGGGTGCACAATTGATTTAACCTATCTCAATGTTTGGCGATCGTTTTATCGCACTGACATGTCACAGACAGCATCTCATCATAATTAAGTAACTGGCTTCCTAAGGGAAAATAATGCGTAAATTAATGGTAATGGGCAAATTAGCGTTCGCTGGTTTATTCGCCCTTCTTTTAGTCGCTTGTGGCGGCTCTGAAAAAGCAGAAGACACAGCGCAAGCAGAACAGAAAGCGGAGACCATTCATTGGAAAATGGTCACCACTTGGCCAAAAAACTACCCAGGTTTGGGCACAGGTGCACAAGCACTGGCTGACAACATTAAGCTGATGTCGAATGGTCGATTGGACATCAAAGTCTATGCGGCGGGTGAATTAGTACCTGCATTAGAAGTGTTTGATGCGGTATCTCGTGGTACAGCACAAATGGGTCATGGCGCTTCTTATTACTGGAAAGGCAAAGTGCCAGCGGCGCAGTTCTTTACCACGGTACCTTTTGGTTTAACCGCACAAGAATTCAATTCTTGGGTGGCCTACGGTGGCGGTCAAGAATTGTGGGATGAGTTATATGCACCATTCAACTTGATTCCAATGGCGGCCGGCAATCCTGGTGTGCAAATGGGCGGCTGGTTTAATAAAGAGATCAATTCTCTGGCGGACTTTCAGGGCTTGAAAATGCGCATGCCTGGCTTAGGAGGCGAAGTCTTGAAGAAGGTCGGTGCCATGCCAGTTAACTTGCCTGGTGGTGAAGTCTTTACGGCACTGCAAACGGGGACCATCGATGCCACTGAATGGGTTGGACCCTATAACGACCTAGCTTTTGGTTTGTATAAAGCGGCTAAATACTACTACTATCCAGGTTGGCATGAGCCAGGCTCTGCAGTAGAAGCAATTTTCAATAAAGACGCCTTTGAAGCCCTTCCTGAAGACTTGCAAGCAATCGCTCGCACAGCGGTTAAACAAGCTAACTTGGACATGATCAATGAATTCACGGCGCGTAATAATGCCGCTTTGCAAACCTTGATTAATGAACATCATGTGGTGTTAAAAGCTTATCCAGCAGATTTATTGTCAGCGCTTAAAAAAGCGTCTTATGAAACAATCGCGGAAGTTGCAGCACAGGATCCACAAAGCCAGAAGGTGTATGATTCCTTTAAAACCTTTTTAGGTTCTGTCAGCGCTTGGCACGATGTGTCTGAGCGAGCGTTTATTAATGCTCGTGCTGCTGAATAAATATTGATTTAGGCTGGCGTTTTTCGCCAACAAGCGAAGCAATAAACAAAAACGCTTTTCTCTATTGAGGAAGGCGTTTTTTTGTTTTATGTCGAAAAAATCATCTAAATCCTCAATAAATAACAAAAAGATCTTGAGGGCTGGCTCAGCAATTCATACTATCCCAATCACTTAGTGCAAAAAATGTGTCTATTCTTGAGCGAGCTACAGACGCTCAAGAGTGTGATTAGAGTTGCACATATAGAATATTTTCAAAGCTAAGTCTTATAAAAATAAGTGAAACTAGCCTCTTGAGGGATAACGAATGAGTAAAATAAAAACCTGGAGCAAACTGGCATTGCTCGGCTTAACAACGGCTACTTTAGTGGCCTGTGGTGGTTCTGAAAAAGCGGAAGAAACCGCGAAAACGGAAACCAAAGCGGAAGTGATTAACTGGAAAATGGTCACAACTTGGCCGAAAAATTTCCCTGGTCTGGGAACGGGTGCTGAAAACCTAGCGAAAAGCATTAATGAAATGTCCAATGGCCGTATCAACATTAAAGTCTATGCGGCAGGTGAATTGGTGCCAGCACTAGAAGTGTTTGATGCTGTGTCTCGTGGTACGGCGCAAATGGGTCATGGCGCAGCGTACTACTGGAAAGGTAAAGCCCCTGCGGCACAGTTCTTTACAGCGGTTCCCTTTGGTTTCACCGCGCAAGAAATCAACTCTTGGATTCACCATGGTGGCGGTTTGGCCCTGTGGGAAGAAGTTTATGCACCTTTTAATCTAATCCCAATGGCCGCAGGTAACACAGGTGTACAAATGGGTGGGTGGTTCAACAAAGAAATCAATTCACTGGATGACTTTCAAGGCCTGAAAATGCGTATCCCTGGTTTGGGTGGTGAAGTCTTGAAGAAAGTTGGTGGTATTCCAGTTAACTTGCCTGGTGGCGAAATCTTCACTTCATTGCAAACAGGTGCCATTGATGCGACCGAATTTGTTGGTCCATACAATGATTTAGCCTTTGGTTTGTACAAAGCGGCGAAATACTATTACTACCCAGGTTGGCATGAGCCAGGTTCCACTATGGAAGCTATTTACAACAAAGAAGCGTTCGAAGCATTGCCGACAGATCTGCAGTTGATTGTCCGTGCGGCAACTCGCCAAGCAAATGCAGAAATGTTGGATGAATTCACCGCCTTGAACAACTCTGCGTTGCAAACCTTGGTGAATGACCACAACGTTTCTTTGAAACCCTTCCCTGAAGACGTGCTGTCTGCCTTGAAGAAAGCATCGGCGGAAACTCTAGAAGAAGTGGCTGCAGCGGATCCGTTGAGTAAGAAAGTTTACGACTCCTTCAAAGACTTTGGCAGCAAAGTAAGAGCATGGCACGAAGTATCTGAACGTGCTTACATCAATGCTCGTGAGATTGATTAAACTATTCTGATGATGTAAATCGTTTAGATGAAGGTATGAAAGCTCTGTTATCCAAGATAACAGAGCTTTTTCTTTGGGGACGTTTTCATTCACTCATGGTCGTCATACGCAATGTAATATTTAAAGGTTAAACAGAATAAAAAGGTTTTATAAATGGACGTAGCAAAAAACTTAGTTAGAGGCTTATTAATTGCCGCAACAAGCGTGATATTGGTCGCTTGTGGTGGTTCTGAAGAGGCTAAAAAAACCGTTAAGTCAGAATCAAAAGTAGACGTCATTCACTGGAAAATGGTGACGACTTGGCCGAAAAACTTCCCCGGTTTGGGGACGGGTGCGGAAGGCTTGGCAAAAAGTATTACGGAGATGTCTAACGGGCGTTTAACCGTAAAAGTATATGCCGCAGGTGAGTTGGTTCCGGCATTAGAAGTGTTTGATGCGGTATCTCGTGGTACCGCTCAGATGGGACACGGCGGTGCCTTTTATTGGAAAGGAAAAGTACCAGCTTCACAATTTTTCTCCGCGGTACCGTTTGGCTTTACTGCACAAGAAATGAATTCATGGCTTCACTATGGCGGTGGTTTGCCGTTGTGGGAAGAAATTTACGCCCCCTTTAATCTAATTCCAATGGCAGCGGGTAACACTGGTGTACAAATGGGTGGTTGGTTCAACAAAGAAATCAATTCATTGGAGGATTTTAAGGGACTAAAAATGCGCTTACCCGGTTTGGGCGGGGAAGTTTTGAAGAAGGTGGGCGGAATTCCGGTCAATTTGCCTGGTGGGGAAATATTTACTTCCTTACAGACGGGGGCAATTGACGCAACAGAGTGGGTGGGTCCGTACAATGATTTAGCATTTGGTTTATATAAGGCTGCAAAATATAACTATTTCCCTGGTTGGCATGAACCGGGTTCTACTATGGAAGCCTTGTATAACAAAGAGGCATTTGACGCTTTGCCGAAAGACCTGCAATTGATTGTCCGGGCGGCAACTCGTCAGGCCAATGCGGTGATGTTGGATGAATTTACCGCGCGAAATAATGCAGCGTTAGAAACCTTAGTAAACGATCATCAGGTTATTTTGAAGCGCTTTCCAGATGAAGTTTTATCCGCTTTAAAGAAAGCGTCCATTGAAACATTAGAAGAAGTCGCGGCGGCAGACCCTATGAGTCAAAAAGTGTATGACTCTTTTAGTGCCTTTAACCGTAAAGTAAGAGCGTGGCACCAAGTCTCTGAACGAGCTTATATTAATGCTCGTGAGCTTAACTAGTTGAATTTTAATAGCTTAATTAATACTTTATGCTGAGTATTATGAAATAAAAAAAACCTTCATGGTCAGATTGATCATGAAGGTTTTTTTAGTGACGAATCTAGTAAAACTTAATGTTTAAAAGCTTTTAGTATTCTTGGTGCCGTAAGTGCGGCAACGGTTGCAAAAGCTAAGACATAAGTCATGATGCTATTTAATAAGATAGACCAATCACCGCCACTGATAGACAAGGCTCTTCGTAAGTTTTCTTCTAACACTTCCCCTAATACTAATCCCAAAATAATGGGAGCTAAAGAAAAGCCTAATTTGCGTAAGATGAAGGCAAAAAGACCTAATACAATCATGAAGAATAGATCGAATGTATCACCATGAATGGAATAGATCCCGACGAAGGTTAGCATCACAATAATAGGTACAAGGTAAGACTGCTTGATAGACAGTAGTCGAACAAACAAGCCAATTAGTGGCAAGTTCATTACCAATAAAGCGATGTTACCAATGAACATAGAAGCGATCAGACCCCATGCAATATTGGGCTGTTGTTCAAACAATAGAGGACCAGGGGTGATGTTAAACATTAATAAGGCACCTAACAGGATGGCTGTTGTGCCGCTGCCAGGAATCCCTAAGGTTAGCATAGGCACCATAGAGCCTGCTGCTGATGCATTGTTTGCGGCTTCTGGTGCAGCAAGGCCACGAATATCACCGGTACCAAAATGCTCGTCTTTACCTTCTGCAAAACGTTTTTCAGTACCGTAGGCAACCGCACTGGCAATAGATGCCCCAGTTCCTGGCAACACACCGATTAAAAAACCTGACAGTGTTGAGCGGAAGATCACCCATTTCACAGCTATGATGTCTGAAAAGCTAATAAAACTTTTTCCAACAGGGGTAAGTTTCAAATCATTGCGTGCCCAGCTTTCTAATAAGATGAGCACTTCGCTGATGGCGAACATACCAATCACAACAACCAGAAAATCCACACCGTCGAATAAATTTGGGATCCCCATAGTGAAGCGTAAAATACCAGTGCCAGAATCAATCCCAATCGTCGCGAAAAGCAGGCCAATGACCACACCAACGACGGTTTTGATTGGGCGTTTACCCACCATGGTTGCTAAGCAAGTGAAGGCAAAAAGCATCAACCAAACATATTCAGAAGGACCGAACTGAATTGCTAATTTGCTGAGTAGAGGTGCAAAAATGACCATTAACAGTAAGGCTCCCATGCTACCAAAGAAAGACGAAACGGCCGATAAAGCAAGTGCTCGACCACCTTCGCCATGTTTGGCCATAGGGTAACCATCTAATGTTGTCATGATTGCGCCTGCGTCCCCTGGAACATTGAGCAAAATACTTGAAATTCGGCCGCCATATTCTGCGCCATAATAAACACCTGCCAATAAAATCAAGGCAGACTCTGGTGGTAAACCAATGGAATAGGCTAATGGCAACAAAATGGCTACGCCATTGATTGGCCCTATACCAGGTAATGAACCAATTAGTGTGCCGATAAAACATCCAGCTAAAACCAAGCCTAAATTAAGCGGTGTTAGAGCGACAGAGAAGCCTATTGATAAGTAATGTAAAACGTCCATTATAAGTCTCCGAAAAGTAAGCCGGTTGGGACATTAAGCTCCATTAAATCGGCTAATAAGAAATAGCTGATTAAGCTTAGGGCTAGGGCATACAAGAAGGCTCTAAGAGGCTTTTCACCAAATAACCAGCTAAAAATGGCACCTACTATGGTTGTGGAAATGATAAAGCCCATTTCATCAAATAGAGTTGCATACAACACCATTATCATAAGACCAATGACTATTTTGATTAGAATTTCTTTGGTTGGATACCAAGAGTTTTTGTCGGGTTTTACTATCATCCAAACACAAGATGTAGCTAAAACAATAGATAAGATAATAGGGAAGGCTTTTGGCCCTAGAGGTTCATACTGAAACGGGACATCGAAATGGAAAGCTGTCCAGGCAATAAGCCCAGACAGTACCAATAATGCACCCGCAAAAATGCGGTCAAACATATTATCGTCCTATTGCTTGATCAAACCAGCTTCAACGGCGAGACCACGCATGTAGACTACACGCTCTTTTATGTAGCTGTTTAATGTCATACCAGATAGATGCAAAGGGACTAAGCCTTTCTTGATAACAGCCTTATCGAAAGCAGGATTTTGGTAAGCTTTCTGGAATTGCTCTGCCCAATAATGGTAAGCGTCATCTGATACTTTTGGCCCTAAATAGTAACCACGAAGAATGGTCCATTCGGCATTAAAACCTTGCTCAATGGCGGTAGGGTACTGAGAGAATTTACCTTTTAAACGCTCTGGAGACATAATGGCAAGAACTTTGACTTTGCCTGAATTCACCAAACCTTCCATTTCACCAACATCGCCAGGGAACACCTTAATATGCCCTCCTAACAGTGCGGCTAGCGCTTCACCACCGCCTTCATAGGCAACATAACGCATTTTCTTCGGATCGATACCTGAAGACTTCATGATAATCGCGGCCTTCATCCAGTCTTGGCTGCCGACACCACCACCTGCACCAAAAACGAATTTGCTTGGGTCTATTTTGATGTCATTGACCAGTTCGCCCAAGGTATTCCATGGCGCATCGGCTTTTACTAAAATGGCACCATAATCCACCCCAGCAGTGCCTACCCAACGAGCATTGTTTTCATCAAGATTTTTACCGAATTTCCCTTGTGCTATGTTAAGTAATGAGCCAGAGCTGAACGCAACTAACTTATTCGGATCATCAGGGTTGCTAGAATTAATGTAGTTGTAAGCCACAGCACCAACGCCACCAGGCATAAACGTAACCGCCATAGGAACTTTGGTAAGGCCTGCATCAGTAAATCCACTCGCAATAATTCGACAGGTTAAATCAAATCCACCGCCAGGTTTGGCAGGAGCAATACAAGTGGGTTTATTTGCTTCAAAAGCACTTGCGCTAAGGGCGATAGATAGACCGCTTGCGAGTAATAACGCTCGGATAGATTTAGTCATATTTTGTACTCCAATTATTTTTTGTTATTTTTCTGTACTTGCTAGTACAGTGAAGAACAAACTTACACTTCTTAACTGACACCAAGCTGACAAGGAAAGAATAAATAAGGTACCCGACATGCGTATGTTATTGATTGAAGATAATCAGGGGTTAGCCGAGTCTATTCAGGTCTATTTTCGCAATTTAGGGGAGCCTATTGATTGGGTTAACTCTGTTGAACAAGCTGAAAATAGCTTGTCGTTTGCGGATTTCGATTTGTTGATTTTGGATATTAATTTACCAGGAAAAAGTGGTTTTCAGCTGTTGCAGAGTTTAAGGGCCAGTGGAAATCGTCTTTCTGTTTTGATGTTAACGGCTCGAACTGAGGTGGATGATAGAGTCAGTTCATTGGATTTTGGCGCTGACGATTATTTAGCAAAACCTTTTGATTTTCGTGAGTTAGCTGCCCGTTGTCGAGCGCTTTATCGACGTGAGAGGGGGGAGGTGAGTAATGAAGTACAGTGTGGAAATCTACACTACAACCTAGCCACTCATTCAGCTTTTGTGGAAGGTAAACTGCTGGATTTACGACCTAGAGAAAGGCAATTATTAGATCTGTTTTTGCATAACCTAGATCGAGTTTTAACTAAGGATGATATCTCCAATCGACTTTATCATTATGATGAAGCTTATACGCCCAATGCCATAGAGCAAACCCTGACCCGTTTAAGAAAGCATTTGGATGGTTCGTCACTCATTATCAAAACCATTCGTGGTTTGGGGTATCTTGCTCATGTTGATGATTGAGAAAAGTTACTCCCTGCGTTTACGAATGCTAACTCGCACCTCGTTATTATTGCTTTCTATTTTTATTATTTTAAGCATAGGTGTTTGGCATTATGCTCGCCAAGCAGCGGATTATTCCTATGATCGCTTGTTAAATAGTGCCAGTTTATCGATCATGGAAGGTTTACATGTTTATGGTGATCAGGTGGATCTAGATTTGCCTTATGCGGCTTTTGAAATGATGCAGTTAGCGAATAAAGATAAGGTGTTTTATCAGGTATTAGGCATCAAGGGGGAGCTTATTACCGGTTATGAAAACATGCCCATACCCAAAAAAATCAAGGCTATGGCGACTCCTTTATCCTTTTATAATGATCATTATTTAGCGGAAGATGTAAGAGTCGTTATTCGCCGTAAGAGGCTTTCGGAACCGGCTGTCTCTGGTTGGGTAACGGTGGTTTTAGCACAAACATTAAAAGCGCGTTATGAGATGATGAATGACATTCTTTATCGCAGTCTGGTCGTGCTTTTTGGCATTATGGTGTTTGTCATGTTAGTGCTTTGGTTCGCCATTAATCGAGCACTTGAACCCCTCAGCTCTATTTCAAAAAGTCTTGCTTCATACTCGCCTTTATTGGCTGAGCAAATGGAGGCAACTCCCATTCAAGAAGTTGCTCCTTTGGTAAAAGCGATCAACAACTACCAAAAACAATTACTTGCTAACCTAAATTCTATGAAGACATTTATTGCGGATGCGAGTCATCAAATTCGTACAGTGCAAAGTTCAACTCAGGCGCAGTTAGATATTGCGAGTCAAAGTCGCAATTTAGAGGAGTTACCTGAGCATTTACATCGAATACGAGAAGAGCATGTACGTCTCACGCGCTTAACTAATCAGCTGCTTGCCCATGCAATGGTGGTTCATAGAGGGGATACAAAAATCACAAAAAAAGTAAATATAGAAACAGAAATGAAGCAGTTATTAACGGAATGCGTGCGTGATAATGCCCATCGTTCTATTGATTTCTCCTACCAATCTGACGGAGACATTCCGTTGTTTATGGGCGATTCCATTAGTTTAAGAGAGGCGGTTCGTAATCTTTTGGATAATGCTGTTCTTTATGGTCCTGAAGATAATCAAATTGAGTTAAGTTTGCATAATAATAAAGGGCGGGTAGACATTATCGTTGATGATGCTGGTGTTGGCATTCCTAAGTCGTTAAGAGAGAAGGTGCTGGTTCGCTTTGAACGACTATCAGATAGTGTTAATGGTTCTGGTCTTGGCTTGTCGATTGTTGCCAGCGTGGCTGATGCTCATGGCGGTGATTTTTTCTTGGAGGATAGCCCCATAGGAGGGCTCAGAGCCAGAATCCATTTATTGGTGGGGAGTAGTGCATGATTAATCGATTATGTTTTTTAGCTCTTATCATTATGGTGCCTTATACAAAGAGTCTGGCAGAAACCTCATTACAGGAAGTCGGGCGATTAGATATCTATAGCGCTACGGATTTGAGAGCTATCTCTCCGGTGCTCGTGGCTTTTAAAGATAAATATCCGGATATCAAGGTGGTTTATCGTGAGTTTGATACACAAGATCTTTATCACGCAATAAAAGCCAAGTCTTTGCGAGAACAACCTGATGTGGTGATTAGTTCGGCAATGGATTTACAGGTTCATTTGGTTAATGACGGTTATGCTCAGCCTATTATGGATTCAGCTGTTAATGATTTACCTAGTTGGGCTAATTGGCGTAATGAGGCAATTGGTTTCACCTATGAGCCTATTGTGTTTGTTTATAACAAAGCAACGTTTAAAAATAAGCTCATTCCTCTCACCCATGAGTCCTTAGCGGAAGCGATGCGTAATGATGATGACTTTTTTGCTCATAAAGTTGGATCCTATGATGCTCGCCGTTCTGGGTTAGGTTACTTTGTTGCCACTCAAGATGAGGTTACCTCTAGTATCAGTGGTCGTTTACAAGAAAGCTTAGGACGAGCTCATACTCAGGTTTATGGTCGTACGGCAAAGCTTTTAGATGATATATCTTCTGGAAAATTAATCTTTGGTTACAACATGCTAGGCTCATATTCTCTGGCTAGAGAAAAGCAAGATAGTCGTATTGGAGTGGTGATCCCGCAAGACTATGCTTTGGTGGTTAGCCGCGTTGCTTATATTTCAAAGCAAGCAAAACATGCCTCTAATGCGCAGCGATTTTTAAGCTTTTTAATTTCAACAGAAGGACAACAAGTTCTCGCCTCGAAGAGTGAATTGATGGCGTTGAATCCAAACATCAACGCTTTACGGGATCAGAGTATTAACTTTCACCCAATTCCTTTAGGACCGGCCTTGATGGTGTATCTTGATGATTCAAAACGCCGACGTTTTATCAAGGCATGGGAAAGCGCCTTGTTATCTATTAAAGGTGAATAAAAGCGGATAAAAAAAGAGGCTTTTTTGTTACCAAGGAAGCCTCTTATAGCGTATTTCTATTAGATCGAGGATTAGTCGTTCATGCTGCCCAGTTCTAATAGGGTCGCATTACCACCAACCGCTGTGGTGTTGTTCGACACGGTGCGTTCTGTCACGAAGCGTAGTATGTAATGTGGCTTGGCGATGGTAGACAGCTTTTCACTATCTGTCTCTGCAACTAACTGGCAAATAAGCCCAGATTTGGCGGCGAGCGTTTGGTTTAATTCCATGGTGTGTGATGGTTCACACAACACGGCCACACCAGCTAAATCGTCAGCTTCAATGAGCGAATCTTTAGCGGACTCTGCAATGTTCTGAATGACCCCTTCAGGGACAAAAGGCACAATATAATCCATGATTTGTTGACCTTCTGAACCAACCGTAATAACGGTATTGCCAGCGATTAGCGCCGTGAAAATTTGTCCAACCAAGCCAACGTTAGCCTTATCAGACGTTATCTCGGAATAGCACAGGAAAGCACCTCGTCCTTGGTTGGAAAGTTCGTTACTTTCACCAGTTGGTCCTGGCATGCTGCGTGTTTCAGCGATTTCTTTGCGGGCATTTTCGATCTGCCATGTGGCCATTTGTTTTTGTTCAACGGTAAAGGTATATAGGCTTTGCAGCAATTTTTCCGCACGGCCATGAACGCCTAACATATCCCATTTTTCCAACACAGCTTGCGCGACCTGAATTTGAATAGGTTTTACGATTGTCATGTCTGTCTCCCTTAAAGGTCTTGTTCTGTCGCGAAACGTTGAAGATAGTGAGGTCCACCGGCTTTTGGTCCAGTACCAGATAAGCCTTGGCCGCCAAAGGGTTGTACACCAACGACGGCACCGACTTGGTCACGGTTGATGTAGAGGTTGCCGACACGAGCACGATTCGCAATTCGAGCACACGTGGTTTCGTTACGACTGTGTACGCCCATGGTCAATCCAAAACCAGATTGGTTGATGGTGTCGATGATGGTGTTCAGATCGCGTGCTTGGTAGCGTACGACATGCAAAATAGGGCCGAATTTTTCATCGGTTAGTTGGTCAATGCTGTCGATTTCAAAGGCCGTTGGTGGCACAAAGGTGCCCTTGTTAGTAAGGTCCGGTAATTCCGCTTGTGCGATCAGTTTGCCAACCTTGGTCATGTGTTTAATGTGCTCAAGCAACATGGTCTGTGCTTTTTGATCAATCACAGGGCCCACATCGGTACTGTGCAGGTAAGGCAAGCCAACGCTTTGTTCTTGCATAGCGCCTTTGATCATAGGAATCACGCGATCGGCAATGTCTTTTTGAACAAACATCACACGTAAAGCAGAACAACGCTGACCAGCTGAAGCAAAGGCCGAACGTACTGCATCGCGTACCACTTGCTCTGGCAAAGAGGTAGAGTCAATGATCATGGCATTTTGACCGCCGGTCTCAGCAATCACAGGCACAGGTGGAACATTACGTGCTGCTAGGGTGCGGTTGATCAATTGCGCGGTACCAGTAGAGCCTGTGAAAGCCAATCCAGCAATGCGTTGATCATTAGTTAAAGGGGCACCTACGCTGGCACCGTCACCTGGTAACAGGTGTAAAACATTGCCTGGCACGCCAGCTTGATGCAGCAATTCGATTGCACGTACCGCGATTAAACTGGTTTGTTCTGCAGGTTTAGCAATGACTGTGTTACCGACTACGAGCGCCGCTACCACTTGGCCTGTGAAGATGGCCAATGGGAAGTTCCAAGGGCTGATGCAAGTAAACACACCATGGCCTTTCCATTGCGCCCGTTTATCTTGGCCAAGGAAGTCAGTGTACTTGTGTGGTTCAGCAAAATGGCTGCGGGCTTGTTGCGCATAGTAGCGACAGAAGTCTACGGCTTCACGGACTTCGTCAATGCTGTCCTGAATGGTTTTACCCGCTTCACGATGACAAAGCGCCATCAATTCTGGGTAATTCTCTTCCATGAGGTCGGCCATCTTGTCTAGGCAATCAGCTCGTTCTGAGGTGGGTCGTGCAGACCAGGCAGGGAAGGCGGCTTGCGCTAAACCAATGGCTTTAGCCACCGTTGTTTGGTCTGCCCAATCAATGTCACCAACGGCTTGACTGTGGTCGTATGGACTTTTGATGGCGTGAGTCTGATCCGTTTTGACTTTTTCACCACCGACAATTGGGTAAGCTCGCCATTGCGTATCTTGTCCCATAAAGGTATCGATTTGCGCTTTGAAAGGTCGCCACTCCGATTCAATCTCAATGTTTGGTCCAAACGAGTTTTTTCGATCCGCAAACAATTTGCTAGGCAAATTAATGTGAGGGTTGGCTAGAGACTGACGACTTTCTAGTGTTGTTACTGGATGATGTACTAGGTCTTCGATTGGATAACTGGCATCAATCAAGCGGTGTACGAAAGAGCTGTTTGCGCCATTTTCCAGTAAGCGACGCACTAGGTAAGGTAGCAAGTCTTTATGGCTTCCTACTGGGGCATAAATACGCACACACAGATCATTTTCTTTGATTAAGTGGTTGTATAGTGCATCGCCCATACCGTGTAGACGTTGGAATTCGAATTCGTCATTTTTGGCGCCAAGTTGCTTGGCCAAGCAACTGATGGTCGCAATGGTATGCGCGTTATGGCTGGCAAACTGTGGGAAAATGTTCGCACGAGTGTGTTCACTCAATAGGAAGTGCGCACAAGCAAGGTAGGAAACATCGGTGGCTTCTTTACGGGTGTATACTGGGTAACCGTTAATGCCACGTTGTTGGCAAAGTTTGATTTCAGAGTCCCAATAAGCTCCTTTTACTAAACGTACTGGAATGCGATCACCTTGCTCTTTGGCTAAAGCAGCGAGCCAAGCGAGTATGGGGAGAGCGCGTTTGGAGTAAGCCTGAACCACCAATCCAAATAGCCCCCAACCTTGTGAAACGTTATCACGGTACAGCTTTTCGAATAAATGTAGAGAGAGTTCTAAACGGTCCGCTTCTTCTGCGTCTATGGTGATGCCGACGTTAAGTGAGCGAGCTTTGGCGATTAAGCCTTTGACGCTTTCAAACAGTTCGCTCATCACTCGCTCTTCGTTACCCACTTCATAACGAGGGTGAAGGGCCGATAGTTTAATCGAGATGGTTGGGCGATGACCTTTGTTGTAAGTGTCTTGACCAACGGATTCAACAGCTTGTTCGTATGAACGTAAGTATTTTTGGGCATCGTCAGCGGTTAAAGCCGCTTCGCCCAACATATCGAAAGAATAGGTATAGCCTTTATCGCGATAGCCTTTACCGCGAGATAGGGCTTCTTTGATGCTGCGACCTAGTACGAACTGATGTCCCATGATTTTCATGGCTTGGTTCATGGCTTTACGAATCACTGGCTCAGAAACCCGGTTAACCATGCGATTAACAAGGTTTGCAGGCGTACCGTCTTGGCGTTCGTCCATAGTGACGATTTTACCGGTGAGCAGCAGTCCCCAGGTTGACGCATTGACAAAAAAGGAATCTGAATTCTGCGCGTGAGAGGCCCAGTCCGCCACGCTTAATCTGTCTTTGATGAAAGCGTCGGCGGTTTCTTTATCAGGCACACGCATCAATGCTTCGGCAAGGCACATCAACAAAATACCTTCTTTCGTATCCAGACTGTATTCCAATAGTAGTGCATCTATCATGGACATACTGTCGTCATCTTTACGCACTTCCGCGATCAGCTTAGAAGCCGTATCAGTATGGCTTGCAAGCTCTGTTTGCGTTGGTTTCGCCAAAGGCAAAAGTTCTTTTAACCAGCTTTCTTCGTCCGCTTTATAAAGAGGGGATATGAGCTGCCACAACTCATTGAGTGGCTTTTGAATGAAGTTAGGTTGTAATACCTCAATCGCTTTAAACATGGTTGTTTTCTCCCGCGGGCAGCAATAAATCTCGTATTATTTTGACGGCCGCACATTGTGATAGAGCACATTACGCTTTACGTTAGGTTTGTTGGTCTAAGTCAGCAAAGCGCATGTCTGGATAATGGGCACACTTTAGTGACAGAAGGGGGAAACTGTCTTTCGAAAAAGTCGTTTTTTTTTATAAGAAAATCCGGCTCATGGGCGACGATAGGGTATGTTGCCTACAAGTTCGGTTTTTTATGAGGGAAATAAAGGAGAAAAGAAACCTGCCTGTCACTTTCTTAAAGATAGAAGAAAAAGACAGTTTGTCTATTATCGAACGCTGAATTGCTTTTGATAGCGCAGTGGTGTGATGCCGAGAGTTTGTGAAAAAATATTAGTCATCGCACTTTGACTAGAGAAACCACACATTTCAGCCACTTGAATCGGTGGAAAGCCTTCTTGTAATAAGGTTTGGGCGCGTTCTAAGCGTTTACGCATCAAATATTGATGAGGCGTCATGCCAGTTCGATCTTTAAAGCGTTCGTGGAATTGGCTGACACTGAGGAAACAAAAATTAGCCAGTTGATCAATGTGTACTTTGCGAGAGAGGTTAAGCTCGATAAATTGGTCCAGTTTGTCTATGTCTAACTGGTTGCCACGGGTACGCACATCTTTGCTGTTTACCTGATGGCGGATTGCGCTGAGTAAGGTATTACCACAGGCACGGGCTAAAATTGGGTCATCCGGGTACTGTTGTAATTCTCCTGATAAGGCTGAGGCCAGAATTTGTAGACGTGGGCTGAGTTCAAAATAGGCGGCTTGATCAAAAATACGAGAGACGATTTCGTACTCTTCATCGGTAATGCTTTTTTGTGGTGGTATCGGCAGGTTAACAACCATGATGCGGTTTTCACCCAGACCTGCGAAAGCATGTGAATTGGCTGAGGGTAAAATACAGCCTTCGCCTGAATGCAACTCTTTGCCTTTTCCCTGAATATCGAAGTCCGTATTGCCGTCTAGCACAATCACCAATTGATGGTAATCATGATCATGGGCATTCGCTTCATTTGGGAGGCTAAATACATCGGATTCAGATGAGGTCAAAATTCACCTATAGGGTTAAAGTAAAAAAAGGAAGTATAGCCCTGTTGGATTGGCTTTGACAGAGGGTTTTTTTTGGGAGATGGCGTATTTTTTTACCCTTTTCCGTCGGAAAAACGACAAAAAATAAAAACGGCGTGATCAATTGATCACGCCGTTATGGTGTTTGCGTCAGCAAAATCAGTCTATTCGAATGACAAGGTTCCCCAATGCGCCCGACTTGAGAACATCTTCATGGGCTTGCGCTAACGCGGTTAACTCATAGGTTTGACGAATCACAGGCTTCAGCACACCTTTTTCAAACAAAGGTTTGAGCGCTTTAGCAATCAATGCCAATTCGGCTGGTTTGACGTTTGCTAACGCGACACCAAAAACGGCGGCATCTCGAGCCATCAAATCACGAGGGTTAATTTCGACTGTGCCTCGATTACCGACCACAGCGACGCGACCACCGAAGGTGAGGGCTTTCAGATCTTGATCAAGGTTATGGTTGGCCAGCATTTCAATGATGACATCAAACCCGGTTGGCAAAGACTGAAAAGGCGCTAAATGGTCAGTTTCATTGTGCATAATAACGGTTTCGACACCCTGCGCACGCAGTAAGTCGACACCAGCTTGACTACCGGCACTGGCGACGACTTCCATACCAGCTGAAAGGGCCAGCTGAACAGTAGCGAGACCAACCGCACCTGTGGCACCGTGTACTAGCACCTTATCCCCAGTTTTCCCATTGGCTCGACCAAACAAAGCGCGATGTGCCGTGGTATAAGGAATGCCAACACACGCGCCTTCTTCGAAACTCAATGCATCCGCTAATGGGTAGGTATGTGTCGTTGCGCAGACACAGTATTCTGCCGAAGAACCGCTTAAATTACGGCTAAAGTAAACTCGTTGTCCTACCGTAAATTCAGTTACCTCATTACCGACTGCTGAGATTATGCCAGCCCCATCAGATCCAGGAGTATGAGGGAAATTTGCAGTGTAATTATTGGTGCCTGAACGAATGTAGGTATCGACAGGGTTCACGCCTGCAGCACCGACTTTCACCAAAATCTGGTCGGCCGCTAGAGTGGGTTGTTGAGCCTCTGTCAAAGCAAGAGCGCTGGCAGGACCATATTCTTGAATTTGCATTGCTTTCATAAAACTATCCTCAGTCTGCGTAGACTTGTTCAGGTAACCAAGTAGCAAGGTCTGGCCAGATTGACAGCATCAGCAAGACAACAAGCTGGATGATGATAAACGGCAATACCCCTTTGTAAATGGATTGTGTTTTCACTTCTGGTGGCGCAACACCACGTAAATAGAAGAGTGCAAAACCAAATGGCGGTGTTAAGAAAGACGTTTGTAGGTTAATGGCCATCATAATACCAAGCCATACAGGATCGAGCCCCATGGCTAACAACACAGGGGCAACGATCGGCACAACAACAAAGGTGATTTCGATGAAGTCTAGGATGAAGCCTAGGAAGAACATCAATAACATCACCACAATCATGGCACCAACAACACCACCAGGCAGTTGAGAGAAGAAGTCTTGAATGAGTTCTTCGCCGCCAAAGCCTCGGAATACCAATGAAAATAACGAGGCACCAATCAAGATCATAAAGACCATGCAGGTGACTTTGGTGGTGGAATGCACTGCTTCTTTTAGTGTTTTAAGACTCAATTTACCACTCGCCCAAGCCAGTAGTGCTGCGCCTAGGGCACCAACGCCTGCGGCTTCAGTCGGTGTTGCTACGCCGGTTAGGATGGAGCCCAACACAGCAAAAATAAGAATGAGAGGGGGTAATAAGCCTTTGAACAGTTGCAGTACTAATGGCTCATTTGAACCACTGTGCAATTCTTCACGTGGCACCGCTGGTGCTTTATGAGGTTGTAGCCAAGCGACAATGATGACGTACAAGATATAGAACACCACGAGAATGAGGCCTGGAATCAAGGCTCCAACAAATAAGTCGCCGACCGAAATGGTTTTAGGTGAGAAAATGCCCATCTCAAGCTGGGCCTTTTGAAAGGCGTTGGACATTACGTCGCCTAGTAGCACTAAGGCAATAGACGGTGGAATGATTTGTCCGAGTGTGCCGGTTGCACAAATGGTACCGGTTGCAAGCGCTGGGTCATAACCACGGCGTAACATGGTAGGTAATGAAATCATCCCCATGGTGACCACGGTAGCCCCTACAATGCCTGTACTGGCGGCTAACAGCATGCCCACAAGAATAACGGAAATACCCAAGCCACCACGCATGGAGCCAAACAGCATGGCCATGGATTCCAAAAGTCGTTCAGCAAGTTTGGATTTTTCCAGTAACACGCCCATTAACACAAACAAGGGCACGGCGATGAGGGTTTCGTTACGGACAATGCCGAACAAACGGTTTGGTAAGGCTTCTAGGAAGACACCATCGAACGTGCCAAATAACGAACCAACAGCAGCGAAGATTAAGGCGGTACCGCCGAGAGAAAAAGCCACTGGGTAGCCAAATAATAAGCAGACACAGACGCCAGCAAACAGCCATAAAGGTAAAAATTCAGCCATGGGTTAAGTCCTCTGAGCAGAGCGGGCGGCAGTAATAACGCCAAGATTTTTTAAAATATCGGCCATGCCTTGAATGATGAGGCTAACCATCATTAAAGGAATCAGTGTTTTAAGCAGATAAACGAAAGGTAAGCCACCGGGTTCTTGGGAGGTTTCGAATACTCGCCAAGAGGCGCCAACATAGTCCAAGCTCAAGTAAGCGGTATATAAGGTAAAAGGCAACAGGAAGAAAAGCCCGCCAATAAGATTGACCCAAGCTTTCTTTGTCTCAGAGAAGTCGCGGTAAAATACGTCCACTCGAACGTGTTCGTCTTCTTTAAAGGTATAAGCCGCGCCCAACATAAAGACCAGAGCATGAAAATAGAGAACCGATTCTTGCAATGCAATGGAGCCAATACCAAAACCATAGCGTAGTAGCACGATGAGGCAAGTCAGTAGCATCATCATTAATGTGAGCCAAGCAACGCATTTCCCCGTGTATTGGGAAATGGCCTCAGCCAAGCAGATTAGTTTGTTAAACATTAAAGTACCCACAGTTTTTAATCATTATTGTCGGATGCTTCCCCCACAGGAAAAATCCGACAGTTAGTCTATTGGATAACGTATCGCTTTGGAATATGAACGGTCTTTTTACGTCTAGGAATGAGGAATACTCAATATAAAGTGAGTGGTTTAGTGTCGATTGAGTTTATCAAAAACTGGACTATGCTTTTTTTCATTGAGTCCTTAATGGTTATTGACGGTTTGTCGTGAAAAATTTTGAAATATTTCATTCTTTAACATTTTTGTCATATTTGCCTTTTATAGTGAACAGCATCGAACGAGCTATGGGCAGTTGCTCATAAATATTTTGATTACAACCACTGAGGTTTATGTGATGAAAAAACTAGTTGCAGGTCTAGCAATAACAGCAGCAATGGGCGTTTCCGTTAACGCTGTTGCAGATGTTGATGCAAATTTGATGTCTTACAGTAAAGCAAGTGGCGTTTCTGGTAACATTTCAAGCGTTGGTTCTGACACATTGGCAAACTTGATGACATTGTGGGCTGAGGATTACAAGCGCCTATACCCAAATGTTAACATCCAAATTCAAGCAGCTGGTTCTTCAACTGCGCCACCAGCTTTGACAGAAGGTACGTCTAACTTCGGTCCTATGTCTCGTAAAATGAAAGACAAAGAAGTAGCGGCATTTGAAAAGAAATACGGTTACAAGCCAACAGCGATTCCAGTTGCTATCGATGCACTAGCGGTTTTCGTACATAAAGATAACCCAATTAAAGGTTTGTCTCTTCCTGAAGTCGATGCGATTTTTTCTTCTACTCGTAAAGGTGGACACAAAGAAGACATCACTAACTGGGGCAAAGCTGGTCTAACGGGTGCTTGGGCAAACCGTGATATTCAAATCTTTGGCCGTAACTCAGTATCTGGTACTTACGGTTACTTTAAGAAGCACGCTCTTTTCAAAGGCGATTATAAAAACAGCGTAAACGAGCAGCCTGGTTCGGCTTCTGTTGTTCAGTCTGTTTCAACGTCTCTTAACGGTATTGGTTACTCTGGTATCGGTTACAAAACCTCTTCAGTACGTGCTGTACCTTTGACGAAGAAAGAAGGTGGTACTTTTATACCTGCAACGGTTGAGAATGCCGCGACAGGTAAATACCCACTGTCTCGCTTCCTATACGTTTACGTAAACAAAGCACCGAACAAGCCACTTGCTCCACTTGAGCGTGAGTTTGTGAAAATGGTACTTTCTAAAATGGGACAACAAGTGGTTGTAAAAGACGGCTACGTTCCACTACCTGCGAATGTTGCCAACAAGTACCTAAAAACACTAGGTATTAAGTAAGCTGTCGCGATAACGAGCTTACGAAATGAGAATAAAAAGTAGGAGGGCAGAAACGCTCTCCTACTTTTCTCTGTTTTATAAGCTGTCACAAAAATGTCACACAAAAAGATGAATGCGGATGACTAAATCAACTGACCATCAGATGCCGGAGCTGGATTTTGATACACCAGCATTAAAGCGTCATCGTAAAATTCGCGCCCTGAAAGACCGTATGGCTGGAATGGGTATCGCAGTCGGAGGCAGCAGTGTCATTCTCGCTGTTCTTTTGATCTGCTTCTACTTACTTTATGAGGTTGCGCCTTTGTTCTCAAGCGCATCCATTGAACCAGAAGCGAACTATAGTTTACCCGCGGCGGATCAAGGTGAAAGCGTCTATTTGACCACGGAAGAACAAGCTGAAGTTGGTATGCGCGTTGCCAGTAATGGCAGCATAGTGTTCTTTTCAGTGGCCGACGGCAGCGTTATTAAAACCGTCGAAAACCCTCGTTCTGAAAAAGTAACGGCTTTTGCAGTGGAATCTGATACCAGTCATTTGCTGGCTTTTGCTTACGAAGACGGTAAAGTCATCATTTCGAAACATGTTTATCGAATTACCTATCCAGATGGCAAACGTAAAATTACCCCTGCCGTCGAATACCCATATGGTAAAGACGCGATTGATGTTGCTGATTTTCCGATTCGCCAGTTGTCTTTTAGAGACGGTGATGACAGTTTCATCTTGGCAGCCATTGGAGATGCTAAGAGTGCGATTACTAAGGTAACGAAAGAAGTTAATTTTATTTCTGAAGAAGTTGAGCTAAGCGAGCAAAGCGGAGCCTTGCCCTTTGTTGCTGATGTTACGAGCATGCTTATTAGTGGCAATCAGCGTTATCTTTATGTCGCAACGCGCTTAGGTCAACTAAGTGAATTTGACTTACGTGACTTTGATAATATTGCTCTGAAAGACAATATTGCTCTATTTGAAGATGATGCCAAATTGGTATCAATGAGCTACTTGCTAGGTCAGTCATCTATCATGGTGGCAGACTCAACTGGTCGCGTGAGTCAATGGTTTAATGTTCGTAACAATGACACGAATGAAGAAAAGCTGACCTTTATCCGCGATATTAAACAACCAGTAGCGCTAGTGAATGTCGCCATGGAGCAACGCCGTAAAGGTTTTGCCACGCTAGATGATCGTGGAATAGTAGCAATATACAACGCCACCTCTACTCGTCAGGTAATCGACGAGAAATTGAGCGATGGGACGGCGAAATTGATCAGCTTTGCGCCACGTGCAAATGGCTTATTACTGGAAGACGGTAAAGGTTTGCACTTTTTTTATGTCGATAATGAGCACCCAGAAGTCTCTTGGTCGTCCATTTGGGGCAAGGTTTGGTATGAAGGCTATCAAGAGCCAACCTATACTTGGCAGTCTTCGGCGGCCAATAACGACTTCGAACCCAAATACAGTTTGATGCCTTTGGCCTTTGGAACACTAAAGGCGGCGTTTTACGCCATGTTAATGGCGGTGCCATTGGCCATTTGTGGTGCTATCTATACTGCCTATTTCATGGCGCCAGCCTTGCGTCGTAAGGTCAAACCTATAATCGAGCTGATGGAAGCTTTGCCAACCGTTATCTTGGGCTTCTTAGCCGGTTTGTTCTTTGCGCCTTTCTTGGAAGAAAATCTTGCCGCGACCTTTAGTGTGCTGGTGGTGTTACCTTTGGGTATTTTGCTATTCGCTTACCTTTGGTCACGTTTACCTCAAGCCATTCGTTGGTTAGTTCCTGAGGGTTGGCAGCCATTGTTGCTGATTCCTGTCATTGTCTTCCTAGCTTGGGGCTGTTTGGCATTGAGTCCTGCAATTGAGTTGAGCTTCTTTGATGGCAATATTCGAGGTTGGATTACCAATGACCTTGGTATTACCTTCGACCAACGTAATGCCTTGGTGGTGGGTTTCGCAATGGGCTTCGCGGTTATCCCGACTATTTTCTCGATTACTGAAGATGCGATCTTCAGCGTACCAAAAGCGTTGACCCAAGGGTCTTTGGCCTTGGGTGCAACTTACTGGCAGACCATGGTTCGAGTGGTGCTACCAACCGCCAGCCCAGGTATTTTTTCTGCCGTAATGATAGGTATGGGTCGTGCTGTTGGTGAAACGATGATCGTACTAATGGCAACGGGTAATACCCCAATTATGGACATGAATATCTTTGAGGGTATGCGTACTTTGGCAGCGAACTTAGCAGTGGAAGTACCGGAATCTGAGGTGGGTAGCTCACACTATCGTATCTTGTTCTTGGCGGCGTTTGTGCTCTTTATCTTTACCTTTGTGGTGAACACAGTCGCTGAAACCGTGCGTCAGCACCTACGCAAAAAATACGGGTCGCTATAATGAGTACTGATATGAAAATGAAGAAAAAGTCCGTATCTGAATGGGTTAAATCCGGAGATCCTTGGGTTTGGCTTAATGCGGGCGCAGTAGCCATTTCCGTTATTATGGTGATTGGCTTGTTGTTATTGATTGCGGTGCGTGGCCTTGGCCACTTCTGGCCTGCCGATGTGGTGGAAGCGCATTATGAGTTGCCGGGCAACCAAGCTTACAACATAGTCGCAGAACGTGTTGAAAGCGTTGAGGTGCCTGCCGCTCAATTGCGTGAAGCGGGCATTGATATTCCCGATCATCATAAACTCATGCAACGTACCTTGATGAAAACAGGTAACCGTGACATTTATGGGTCTGACTTCCGTTGGGTGATCGATGAGTACCTAACCGAGGTAACGCGCCCAGAGATGTTGTTCACGGCTGAGCGTCATGAATGGGGTAACTTGTACGGCTATTTGAAGTCAGTGAAACAAGATGGCCAGGTGGTGTCTGAAACCAATGATATGACACCCACTGAGTCCGCGTTAGCAACTTGGGCCGCATTTGAAAGCAGTATTGATCGTGCGACAGAGATTTTCGATGAGATTCATGAAATCGAAAAAGGCGACATAGGTAAGATTAACTACGGCCTAGAGCGTATTCGTTTAGAGCAGCGTCGTTTGGAATTGAACGGTGAGCTTACACCTGCCGCTGTGGCAGACTTGGCCGCCGAGCGAAGCCAATATGACGAAGAGTACAAGCAGCTGCAACAAAGCTTGATTGATCTGTACGCGAAAATTAATCGTGACAGCTTTGTGGTCCAAGCAATGGACGGAACGGTTCATGAGCTTCCCGTTGCGAAAATTGTTCGAGCTTACCGTGCGAATGCAATGAACTTCGGTCAGAAGATGGCATTTTACTTTGCTAAGCTAGGTGAGTTCTTGTCGGCGGAGCCACGTGAAGCCAATACCGAAGGGGGCGTTTTCCCCGCGATCTTCGGTACGGTGATGATGGTATTGTTGATGACAGTATTAGTGACACCATTTGGTGTTGTCGCGGCGGTTTACTTGCGAGAATATGCAAAGCAAGGTGTGCTGACTCGTATTATTCGAATCGCGGTAAACAATTTGGCGGGTGTACCATCGATTGTATATGGTGTTTTCGGTCTGGGCTTCTTTATCTACTTCCTAGGGTCTGGCATTGACCAAGCCTTTTTCCCTGAAGCCTTGCCTTCGCCAACCTTTGGCACGGGTGGCCTGATGTGGGCATCCATTACGTTGGCGCTGTTAACGGTACCTGTGGTCATTGTGGCAACAGAAGAAGGTTTGTCACGTATTCCACGTAATGTGCGTGAAGGCAGTTTGGCTTTAGGCGCGACGAAAGCCGAAACCTTATGGCGTGTTATTTTGCCAATGGCCAGCCCAGCGATTATGACTGGGGTAATCTTGGCCGTGGCTCGTGCAGCGGGTGAAGTGGCACCATTGATGTTGGTTGGTGTGGTGAAACTGGCACCGTCATTACCTTTAGACGGTAATTACCCATACATCCATTTGGATCAGAAATTTATGCACCTTGGTTTCCACATTTATGATGTGGGTTTCCAAAGCCCGAACGTGGAAGCGGCACGTCCATTAGTGTACGCAACGGCCCTATTGTTGGTAGTGGTGATTGCACTGTTGAACTTAGCAGCAGTAACTATTCGTAACCACCTACGTGAAAAATACAAATCGCTGGAAATGTAAGCGGCGGAGAAGAGATTATTATGAGCGACGTAAAAACACACTCAATTGATATTTCAGCGATGCAACGCAGCCAACAGGCTTTGCGTATTGAAGATGAATCAGTTTGTCTTTCGGTGAATGACTTGCACCTTTTCTACGGTGAAAAAGAAGCTTTAAAAGGGATTGATATGATCATCCCTGAGAAGAAAGTGACCGCTTTCATCGGACCTTCAGGGTGTGGTAAATCCACCTTGTTGCGTTGTTTCAACCGCATGAATGATCTAGTAGACAGCTGCCGTATTACTGGTGAGATTAATCTACACGATCAAAATATTTATGCGAAAGGTACGGATGTCGCGGAATTGCGCCGTCGTGTTGGTATGGTATTCCAAAAGCCAAACCCATTCCCAAAAAGCATTTATGAGAATGTGGCATATGGTCTTCGTATTCAAGGCATTAACAAAAAGCGTGTATTGGATGAAACGGTTGAATGGGCATTGCGCTCAGCGGCGCTGTGGGACGAAGTAAAAGATCGTTTGCACGAAAGTGCATTGGGCATGTCTGGTGGTCAGCAGCAACGTTTGGTGATTGCCCGTACTGTCGCTGTGAAACCTGAAGTACTCTTGTTGGATGAGCCTGCCTCGGCTTTGGACCCTATCTCAACCTTGAAGATAGAAGAGTTGATTCATGAATTGAAAAATGACTTCACCATCGCCATCGTAACGCAC
Organism: Marinomonas posidonica IVIA-Po-181; assembly: GCF_000214215.1. Taxonomy (NCBI): domain Bacteria; kingdom Pseudomonadati; phylum Pseudomonadota; class Gammaproteobacteria; order Oceanospirillales; family Oceanospirillaceae; genus Marinomonas; species Marinomonas posidonica. The sequence goes on along the minus strand of NC_015559.1, from coordinate 3,844,570 downwards.
AACATGCAACAAGCGGCGCGTGTATCGGATTACACTGCATTTATGTACTTGGGCGATTTGATTGAGTTTGGTGATACCAATACGCTGTTTACTAACCCAAGTAAGCAACAAACGGAAGATTACATCACAGGACGCTACGGCTAGGTGGAGGATTTATCATGCAAGAATTAACTACAGATCATATTTCTCAGCAGTTTAATAATGAACTTGAACAGCTTCGCCAGCATTTTTTGACTATGGGTGGTGTGGTAGAAAATCAGGTTCAAGATTCGATTCAAGCCTTGTTGGACTCCAATGGCTCGCTGGCGGAAGACGTTAAAGACAAAGATGCAACCGTGAATCAGTTGGATGGATTGATTGATGAAGAGTGCACACGCATATTGGCTAAGCGTCAACCTGCGGCATCGGACTTACGCATGATTTTATCGATCAGTAAGGCCGTTAGTGAATTGGAGCGTATGGGTGATGAAGCGAAGAAAATTGCCAATTTGACCCTAAATTTGATCAACGAAGGCGAGTCACCACGAGGTTACGTGGAGATTAATCGTATTGGTCAAATGGTGTCGCGAATGATTCACGATGCATTGGATGCGTATGCGCGTCTTGATATCGATACGGCCATTAAGGTGGCCAAACAAGACCGTGCGGTTGACCAAGAATACAACACGGCGTTGCGTTCTTTGGTAACTTATATGATGGAAGATCCGCGCAGTATTTCTCGTGTGATCAATGTTATTTGGGTGCTTCGCTCTCTTGAGCGCATTGGCGACCATGCCCGTCATACCTGTCAGCATTTGATCTTTATGGTGAAAGGAGTCGATGTTCGTCACGTCAATGTGAATGACTTGGCGGGTGAAGTAAAAGACGCTTAAGTCTGCGTGACTCTGGTTCCCTGTCACGGGGACCAGAGTTTATCTCTTCTAGAACATTTAGCTCTGCGGCGGCATTTGCTACCATCTGCTTTTCTTTTTGATTGGTTGGGCGCAGATGTTTACCCCAGATACTCCCTTCTCTGAATCCTCAGAATGTTATTATCAAAGCCTTAATGAGCAGTTAGCCGCTTTATTGGCTGGTGAGACAGATTTCATATGCAATTCTGCACAGTTTTCGGCGTTTATTATGCAAACGCTTGACGACTTGAATTGGGCGGGCTTTTATTTTGCGCGTAAAAACGAATTAGTTCTTGGTCCGTATGTTGGCAAAGTGGCTTGTACACGCATTCCTTTTGGGCGAGGTGTGTGTGGTAAAGCCGCGATGACAGCTACAACCCAACGAATTGCCAATGTACATGAATTTGAAGGTCACATTGCCTGTGATGTCGCGTCAGCGTCTGAACTGGTCGTGCCTCTGATTGTCGGTGATGCTCTGCTAGGGGTGTTTGATATTGACAGCCCTAAGGTGAATCGTTTTTCTGAAGTCGATCAGATTGGCATTCAAACACTGCTGGCGACTTTTTTACAGGCAACTAAAATTCAGTGGTCCATATAGTTAGTCGTCAGTGAATCAGCCGTTAGTGAATGTCGTAGTCGATGCTATTTGAGCATCGAAAAATAACCAGACAGAGCCATTAAGGTCTCTCTATGGAGGTCTGACAGGCTTTCAATAACCGTTTGGATAGGCGTTTCGTCTTCTTTCTTAGCGGATTTCTCAATGATTTCACATTGCTGGGCAAATTGCTTGGCGGCCATGTTTAGACTGGCCGATTTCAGGGAGTGGCTGAGTTGTTGTAGTTCTTCGAAATCTCGATTTCCCCACGCACTCATTAATTGATTTAACTTATTGGTACTGTCTTGCACATATTCTAGACGAATCTGATCGACGGTACTTTTCCCCAGCAACTCTGTCAGGGAGTCCAAGTAGGCCTTGTCTATCATTTGTTGTCCTTCTGTTTTGTTTGACCTAAAAATAAAGCCTCAATCAGAGGTAATAGCTTCCTTTGTGTCAGAGGAAATGTGAGTGCTTTACAGTCTAGAGAGGAATTTTTAAACTCTGCCGTTTGATAACTCCACAGAGTTGTACCAGCCTTTAAGCAGTCTAGTAGACGTTCTTCTAAATGACTGTCGAAACCTGAAAATTGTCCCAATAGGATGAGGTCGAATTGATCCAATGGACTGTGTCCATCTTCCTCTTGGACTAGGCTAACCTTGATGTTAAAGCTGGTTAGCTGTAACTCAATGATTTTGGCTAGGTTCATGTCTTGTTCAAGAATCAGTGCTGTTTTTTGAGGTTGAGACGTTTTTGTGATTGGCACAATGTCCGTTGGATGCTCTTGCTCTGCCGGCACATAAAAAGGCAAATCGACCCAGAATTCACAGCCTTCATTCTCGACACAGGAAAAGTGCATTTCGCCTTTCATCAAATAGATGAGCTGGTGGCATAAGGCCAGATTTAAACCGACTGTATTGGCATCTGGACTGTCTGCTTGGTTTGGTAAATTGGGGTTAACTCGCAGACTTTGCTGAAGGTTGAGAGGCATTCCTAAGCCGGTGTCTCGTATAGCCAACTGCATAACGCGTGTTTCGTAGGTACCGTCTGGCAGCAGGACGGTTGGTGCTGCTAAGGCCGAAGGTCGCAATTGAATACTGATGCTGCCTGCAGGGCAATGAGCAATCGCATTTTGTAACAAGGCTAAGACAATCTCTTTGAAGCGGCCAAAATCTAGGTGCACAGAGTCAGGTAATGCTGAATCAATGTATAAGGCACAGGCTAGGTTTTTTCGGGACATTTGTGCTTCTGTTAACTCAAGAAAGACTTCCATTTGTGTTTTCAACTCATTCGTTGAGGGTTGGAGGCTGAGCTTTTGCGCTTCTAAGAGAGACAAGTCAGAGAGCATTTCGATGGTATGTAATAATTGCTGACCGGATTCTTCAATGTGTTTGGTTAAAGGTTCAGGAACACTATGAGATGACTGATTGAGTGTTTTTGCAGTGCCCAATATGGCATTGATAGGAGGACGGACTTGCTGGTTAATAAAGCCTAATAAATCCGCTTTGTCACTGCGTGAATTTTGCATGTCAGCTTTGAGTTGTTTGTTGCGTGCGTGAGCAAACCTCAATTGTGAAAAGCTTTTCGCCATAAAAAAGCACAAGCAGAGTAAGCAGGCCAATAAGGCAATGGATAACAGCTGAATGTAATGAAGCTTGGTCTGTTGGATCTGATGCTGCCTATTGATGAAGGCATTACTGCCGTTATTCACCAAGCCAACAAACTCATTTAATTGAGGGTCCAGTTTTTGTATGCGGTCAATGAGGCTGGGTAAGTAACTTAAGTCATCTTCTTCCAACTTGCTGATATGAAAGCTAAGCAGTTCCAGTTCACCGTTCATGATGTTTAATAGCCGCGTGGTTCGCCCGCCTTCAAACTCCCTAACTAGGGTACCAACTTCCCCATCTCTGAGTAAGTCGATGCGGCTCATGAGCAAATCGTATTCGAAATAAGCTTGGCCATTGAGTGGTAAGTCTGGCGCTTTCAAAAGAACCAGATAATTAAGCAGGCGGTAGGTCTGTACTTGTAATTGTAAGGTGTTCCAGAGCGCACTTTCAAATACTCGTCGGCTATTTTCTTTGGCGCTGTCGCTGGTGTAAGTAATGATGCCGAAGAGCGCGATGGTAATGATAATGATCAGAATGATAAAACCGTACATCATCCTTTGTTTGAATTGTGATAACCAACCATGTCCCTTTAACATTGTAAGCTTCCTTACTCAGCTAATGGAGCGATTTTGATGTGTCTGATCTGCCAAATGGAGCGACCATAGTAAACTTCGGACTTTAAATCTGGATTTTGATCAAATGGGTAAATGACCATGATGGGGCCAAGATTACGCACACTCATAGGTTCCCCGTCACGATGGGTAGCGAAGATGGCACCGTTGGTTTGGAAGTCGTCAACAGGGACTTTGGTTATGTATTTATTAAGCGCGGTGACTTCTAGTATTGTCCCTTTTGCCTTGAGTTTTTCCATCAAGTCGACTGCTGAAAAACCTCGGTAAGAATGAACGCCTTTTGTCCAAGGATTTTTCGTGGTGACAGAGTATTGTGGTAAGGCTTCTAACATGGACAGATCGAAGTTGGCCGCTTGTTTGGTATTGGCGTTTTCCAGATTGCCCTCGACCGTTAATATGACTCTCTGACTAGGTTGTTCTAAAGCTAAGCTTGGTAAGGAGGTAAGGCCAACGAAAATCAGAAGTGTGGAGATGACTGAGTTCATGTTTGGCCTCTTACGAACAGGTGAAAAGTGACATTAAGTGAAAATGATTAACACAATGATCAACTTATCAAGAATGCCATTTAAAAGCCAGTTCGAGTCATGGTTTTTGAGGGTTGGAGGAACTTGGCCACCTTCCATGGTAACCAGTATTGAACAGTTTTTAAGCTAATTCCAACAGCCTAGAGCAGGCGGCTTGATGTTGGCTGCCATCCGCAATGAAGTGCAACTGTGGTTTGTGTTCCGAACATTGTTCATTGGCATGAGGGCAACGGGTGCGGAAGACACAGCCTGATGGTGGACTGATGGGGGAGGGCAAATCTCCTGTCAGCAGTTGGATGTTTTTACTACGTTCTAGTTTTGGATCTGGCACTGGCACAGCAGATAACAACGCCTTGGTATAAGGGTGTTGAGGGTTATCGTATAAAGACTTTTTGTCTGCCAGCTCAACGGCATTGCCGAGGTACATCACCAAGACTCGATCTGAAATGTGTTTCACCACACTCAAATCATGGGCAATAAACACCAGTGACAGGCCCATCTCTTTTTGCAGTTCTTTTAATAGGTTAACCACTTGCGCTTGAATGGATACATCCAGTGCCGAAACGGGTTCGTCACAGACCACCAATTTGGGTTTTAGAATGAGCGCTCGAGCAATGCCGATACGCTGACACTGGCCACCAGAAAATTCATGGGGATAACGATTAATGACGTTCGGGAGTAAGCCAACACGGGCCATCATTTGACGAACTTGATCCTTCACCTGTTGTTTTGATAGATGTGGTTGAAAGGTATGCAAAGGTTCTGCAATGATATCCCCAACGGTCATACGAGGATCCAGCGATGCCAGAGGGTCTTGAAAGATCATCTGTAGCTCTTGGCGTTTATTACGCATTTGCTTTTTATCCAGTTCCGTGAGGTCCTGACCTAGCCACACTACATTGCCCTGTGTAATTGGAACAAGGCGTAATAACGCTCTTGCTAGGGTGGATTTACCGCACCCCGACTCGCCAACGACGCCAAGGGTTTCCCCTTCAAAAATGGATAAATTGACACCATCAACGGCTTTTAGGGCCTTGGCTTTGCTCCAAGGCCAAGCATTATCCGATTTAATGGCAAAATGGACTTTTAAATCGCTGACTTCCATTAAGGGTGTTTTGTTCGTTTGTAAGCTCATGATGCCATTCCCCAATCGACTGATTTATGACAGGCTCTTAATTTTCCGACTTGATACTCTTCCAATGTGGGAGCCTCTTTAATACAACGCTCTTCTGCAAATTCACAGCGAGAATGGAACGGGCAGCCAGAAGGTAAGTTCAGAAGGTTGGGAGGGTTACCAGGAATGGTCGTCAGTATTTCACCTTCGGTATCCAATCTTGGGATGGCTTGTAATAAGCCTTTGGTATAAGGGTGAGTCGGTTGATAGAAAACATCTTCCGTTGAGCCATATTCCATCGTTTGACCGGCGTACATGACCAACACCTTATCACACAGCCCAGCAACCACGCCTAGATCATGGGTGATCATGACGATGGCGGTGTTGAAGTCCTTTTTCAGCTCGTTTAATAGGGTTAAAATTTGTGCTTGTACCGTCACGTCCAACGCCGTTGTGGGTTCATCGGCAATCAGTAATTTCGGTTGGCAGAGCAAGGCCATGGCAATCATGACTCGCTGGCGCATGCCCCCTGAGAACTCATGAGGGTACATGTTCATACGTTTTCGAGCTTCTGGCATTTTCACCGCATCGAGCATTTGAACGGAGGCTTCAAACGCTTCTGCCTTAGACATCCCCTTGTGGAGCATCAAGACTTCCATCAGCTGTTTGCCGACTTTCATGTAGGGGTTGAGAGACGTCATCGGATCTTGGAAAATCATGGCGATTTCCTTTGATCGAATCCGATTCATTTGCTGATCGCTGAGGGACAAAATGTTTTGTCCCTCAAAGCGTGCCTGGCCTTCAATGACCCCATTTTTGGCCAGTAGCCCCATTAAAGCAAAAGCGGTTTGGCTTTTGCCTGATCCAGATTCACCAACGATCCCTAAGGTTTCCCCTTGAGCCAGATTGAAGTTTAAATTATTGACTGCCGTGACAAAGCCATCGGGTGTTTTAAAGTTTACTTGTAAATTATCGACTTCTAATAAATTCATATTGCCTCCTTAGCGGTCTTTAGGATCAAGCGCGTCTCGTAAGCCGTCGCCGAGGAAGTTAAAGCAAAACAATGTCACGACAAGAAAGGCTAATGGCCAAGCCAACTGCCAAACTGCAATTTCCATGTTCTGAGCGCCTTCTGAGATTAGGGCACCCCAACTGGTCATGGGTTCCTGTACACCCAAACCAAGGAAGCTGATAAAGGATTCAAGCAAAATCATATTCGGCACCAACAGGGTGGCGTAAACCACGACTATGCCCAATACATTTGGCACTATGTGTCGCAAAATGATTTTAGGTGTTGAGACTCCGCAGGCATAAGCCGCTTCAATGTATTCTTTGTTTTTCAGACTCAGGGTTTGTCCGCGTACAATCCTTGCCATGTCGAGCCATGAAATTGCGCCAATGGCAATGAAGATGAGGAAAATGTGTCGACCAAACAGGGTCATCAAGATGATGACGAAAAACATAAAGGGAAAGGAGTTAAGGATTTCTAAAAAACGCATCATGACGCTATCAACACGACCGCCTATGTAGCCTGATGCTGCACCATAAAGTGTGCCAATGACAATGGCTACCGCACTGCCCATGATGCCGACGAGTAAGGAAATTTGCCCACCTTGTAAGGTTCGAACAAAAATGTCACGGCCTAAGGTATCTGTGCCAAAGTAATGGCCGTTTTCAATGTTCGGACGGCCAAGCACTGAGATGTCGGATAAGGCTTCCCAGTCAATATCATCGTAATTCCATTGACTGAATAACGGGCCAAGTAATGCCACGGCGGTAATGAGGGTCAATAAGATTAAGCTAGTGACTGCCGCATGGTTAGAAAAAAAGCGTCGACGTGCGTCTTGCCATAAGCTTCGACCTTCAATTTCCGTGACTTGTTCGGCGAACTGTTCAACGGCCTGGATTTTATCTTGTGTAGTTATCATATTCGGTTGGCCTTAATAACGAATTTTAGGGTCAATAACAGCGTATAAAATATCAACAACCGCATTGAACAATATGGTCAATGTGCCCACTAAAATGGTGACGCCCATGACCATGGAGTAATCGCGATTTAGTGCGCCATTAATGAAATGTTGGCCGATACCGCCGGTGCCAAAGTACACATCCACAATCACCGAGCCGGTGACAATACCGACGAAAGCAGGGCCCAGGTAGGAGATAACTGGCAGCATGGTAGGGCGTAGAGCATGTTGGAAAATGATGCGATGCTTTGGCAAGCCCTTAGCGTGTGCTGTGCGAATGAAATTCGAATGCATGGTTTCAATCATACTGCCGCGAGTAATACGGGCGATTTGTGCGATATAGCTGGTGGACATGGCGATCACTGGCATGATCAGGTAAGGCCATGCCCCACCATTCCAGCCACCAGCCGGTAACCAATGGTTATAAATAGAGAAAAATAGGATACACAGTGGAGCCAAAACAAAATTTGGCAACACAATACCAAGGTTGGCAAACGCCATGACTGAGTAATCTACCCATGAATTTTGTCTTAAGGCGGCGATAATGCCGCAACCTACCCCAAGTATCAGAGCAACCAGAAACGACCAGATGCCTATTTCTGCGGAGACGGGAAAGCTTTGTGCAATTAACTCGTTAATGGTGAAATCTTTATAACGAAAAGAGGGTCCCAAATCCCCTTGCAATAAACCGCCTAGGTAATAGAAATACTGATTAATGACGGGTTCATCTAAATGGTATTTAGCGTTGATGTTTGCTAACACTTCGGGAGGAAGAGTGCGTTCACTGGAAAAGGGGCTGCCGGGAGCGGCGTGCATCAGGAAGAAGGATATCGTGATCAATACCAATAAGGTTGGAATCGCTTCTAACATGCGCTTTGAGATAAATGTAAACATAGTTATTACCGGATTATTAGACTCGCCAACAGACGGCTAATATTTGGAACCTGTAGAGAGTTCAAAAGATGCCCAACGACAGTGTGTCGTTGGGCATGGGTTTCAACAGACAACGCGGAATTAAACGAGTGTCTTAATGTTTGATGATGTACATATCACGCGCGTATACGTTATCTTCTGGGTTAGGTGCATAGCCACCCACATAAGGTTTTACAAGACGTTTGTTCACGTACTGGTAAATGGGTGCTACCGCCATGTCTTGCTCGATCGCAATCTCTTCCGCCTTGTTGTAGTTTGGCGCAGGGTCTTGCATGGTACGAGCATCGTGTAGCAGTTTGTCGTAGTTTGCATTGCTGTACTTACCGTCGTTATTACCATGAGTGGTTGTTAGAAGGTCGAGCATGGTTGATGCTTCATTGTAATCACCAATCCAACCAGCACGGGCCACATCAAACTGCTGATGCTTTTTGGTTTCTAGGTAGGTTTTCCACTCTTGGTTTTCTAAAGTGACTTTCACCCCTAAGGTTTTCTTCCACATTGAGGCAATCGCAATGGCGATTTTCTTATGGTTTTCGTTGGTGTTGTACAGTAGTTTGAAGGACAGAGGGTTGCTCTTATCGAAGCCTGCTTCTTCTAGCAAGGCTTGCGCTTTTTGATTACGCTGTTTCTGAGTCCAAGTCGCGTAATCCGGTGTAGCAGGGTTAAAGTCATTGACCACTTCTGGGGTGAATGAATACGCAGGGATTTCACCAACGCCTGTGACGTATTTGGTAATCACATCACGGTCGATAGCATAAGATAGGGCTTTACGGACGCGTACGTCGTTGTAAGGCGCTTTGGTGGTATTAAACTGATAGTAGTAGGTACCCAAATAAGGTGTGATGACCACTTGATCAGGAATCTCACGCTTCAATTGCTTGAAGTGATCGTTTGGCAGCTCGTAGCTTAGGTCCATCTGACCAGCTTGAAAACGCTTGAGCTCAGCATTTGGTGATTCAATAGGCAAATAAGTAACCTTATCGATAACGGTTTTTTCATCGTTCCAATAGTTGGTGTTACGAGAGAAAACCATCTTTTCATTGACAACCCACTCGTTCATTTTGTACGCACCGTTGGACACAAGGTGTTCTGGTTTGATCCAATCATCACCCCATTTTTCAACTACTTTTTTCGGCACAGGGAACATAGTTTGGTGAGACGTCATTTTCACAAAGTATGGCACAGGGCGTTCTAGCGTCACTTGGAAAGTATAATCATCAATGGCTTTGACGCCCAAACTGGATGGATCCGCTTCACCGGCAATGATTTTAGAGGCATTCACAATGGAGGGGATTTCCATGAACCAAGCGTATGGTGAAGCCAGTTTTGGGTCGACTGCGCGAGTGAAAGCGTAAACGAAATCTTCTGCGGTAACAGGGTCGCCATTAGACCATTTTGCGTCTTTACGAAGGTGGAAAGTGTATTGTGTGTTGTCCGCGTTTACATCGTAACTTGTCGCGACACCAGGTATTTGATTGCCATCACCGTCTTGGTTATACAGACCTTCAAACAGGTCTCTTGAACGAATCGAGCCTGGTGTGCCTTCAATTTTCTGTGGGTCAAGTGTGGCAGGCTCTGAACCACCACCACGAACCAATTCTTGTTTGTCTGCTAAGACAACACCTGCAGGTACGTCTGCGGCCTGTACTTGGAATGCGCTAATAGAGGCGGTTAATACGGCACTGGCGATGAGCGTTTTTGAGATAGTCATATCGTTCCCTTTGTTGGTGAGCTGTTTGATGTGCTCTGTTATTGTGAGGCGCTTGAATTGCACGATTCAGATTCGCCCTGAAGCTTCCATAGTTCATGAATTAACAAAAGGGCACAATCGAAATTCCGTATTGCCTTATACGTCTAGTAAATGTGGAGACGTGAAGGGCCTCGTGATATTCTCAAACGGATTTGTTAGGAAAGATTGATAGGGTTTAATTTATTGTGATTACACAACCATTTAAAGCAGCGGGTGCTTTTTTGAAGGCCTTGCCATTGATTGCTTCAAAAGAATTAAGGCTGTTTATTTTGGCGCCGTTATTAGCCAATTTTTTGTTGATTGGGCTTATTTACATGGTGGCATTTAGTTATTTTCAAGACATACTCAATTGGGTAATGGGGTATTTGCCGGATTGGATGTCTTTTATTAGCTGGCTGATAGACTTAATTTTTGGGGCGATTATCGCGGTATTGCTGTTCTATAGTTTTTCGATAGGAGTCAATATATTAGCGGCCCCATTTATGGCTTTTTTAGCGGAAAAAGTAGAAGAAAAGACCACAGGAAAAGTGTTTGATGAAAGCTTAAGCGCCAGTGTGATTTTGGCGGTGATTGGTCGTAGTTTGCAACGGGAAATGCAAAAGGTGCTGTATTTTGTACCGCGTTTCTTACTTCTTCTGGTGCTGTCTTTCATCCCATTAGTTAATGTTATTGCACCATTTTTGCTGTTATTGTTTTCCGCTTGGATGCTGGCTCTGCAATATATGGACTATGCTTTTGATAATAACAAGGTGTCGTTTTACGAGATGCGAATGGCCCTTAGGACTCAGCCACTATTGTGTTGGACGTTTGGTGGCATAGTGATGGTGTCTTTGACCATTCCACTGTTTAATTTGTTTGTGATGCCAATAGCTGTAGTGGCAGCGACTTTATTATGGGTATCCATCTTTAGGGTAGAGAATGGAGATTTCTCTGCGTTGTTAAACTCTCATAATGGAATGAAATAATGTCGCTTAAAATATTAGTCGTGGACGATGCCTCGTTCACACGAGATTTAATTCGCAGAACATTACGTAAGCAGTTTCCAGCCGTTGAGATTGAAGACGCTGTAAATGGCCGTAAGGCTCAGCAATTAATGAACAAAGTTCAGTTTGATATGGTGCTATGCGATTGGGAAATGCCTGAAATGACAGGCGTTGAGTTGTTAAAATGGTGCCGCGAGCAGCCCAAGTATCAAAAAGACGATGTCCCCTTTGTAATGATTACCAGTCGGGGCGACAAAGACCATGTGGTAGAAGCCGTACAAGCTGGCGTCACGGATTATTTGGGTAAACCTTTTTCGGGTGAACAGCTGGTTAATAAGGTGTTAGGTGCGGCCAAGAAACACAAGTTGGCGGGCAAACTGACGGCGCAAAAACCCAGAGCAGCGAGTGGTTCGCCACAGGGAATTGCGGCGGCCTCCATCGATGTTTTGATGGGGGGAGGAAGCGGCGCGGCTAAAGCGGCGCAAACACCTAAGATAGTGAATCCTAGTGAACCGGAAGTCAGTGTTAAGGACGTTAAAATTCCAACCTTAGTGCGTTTTGAAAACAAGCAGTTTCGTTGCATGGTGATTCAATTCAGTAAGCAAGAAGCCTCTATGCTGATTAAGAGTGATGACGTAGTACCACAGGTGTTAGGGCAAGCGGTGTTGGATTTAGAACATAAAAACACCATAAATCGCCTGAATTATTATGTGCAATCTGTGGCGACGACAGAAAAGAAACATGATTCGACGTTTTTAACGGTAGGCTTGCGTTTAATTGATCAAGACGCGGAAAAAGAAGCCTTCATCAAGAGCTTGTTTGACTCTCTATAGCTGACGTTTTGTGATTCCGTGTCCTGTTATAAAAGGCATCACTTTAAAGAAGGCGCTCAACATAGTTGTTGCGCCTTTTTTTATTCGGTGAGGGTGCTGGTGGATTGACTGACGGCGTCTTTGCGCACTCGACTGGCAGGAAAGTGACACGAGAAGGTACTGCCAGTGCCAGGCAGGCTGCGAATCTGTAGCTTGGCTTCGTGATGCAAGAGAACGTGTTTAACGATGGCAAGTCCTAAGCCAGTGCCCCCCGTTTTTGAACCTCGTCCTTTATCAACACGGAAAAAACGCTCAGTGAGTCGAGGGACGTGTCTTGGATCAATGCCCAACCCCTGATCTTTTACTGAAAAAATGCCATTCAGTTCACTGGATTCCCACTTAATATTGATTTCACCGCCGTCAGGTGAATACTTGACGGCATTCACAATTAAGTTGGAAAAAGCACTGTATAACTCTTTATAAGAGCCATAAATTCTGGCGTCTTCTGATATATAAGTGGCCAACTTGTGTTGGTCGGTCATGATGGCTGTGGTGGTTTTCAGAATCGACTCTACGATGTCCGATACACGATGCCATTGATTTTCTTCGCGCTTGTCATCGCTCTCAAGGCGGGATAACAGCAACAAATCTTCGATGAGCTGTTCCATCCGGACAGATTGCTCAGCCATGTTTACTATGCCTTTTTGCATGCTTTTGGGCAGGTTGTCTTTAAACATGTCTAAGGTTTCAACATAGCCTTTAATCACCGTTAGAGGCGTTTTAAGCTCATGGGAGGCATTGGCAACAAAGTCTTTACGCATCTGTTCTAATAGGTGTAGACGAGTCACATCACGAACGAAGATGAGGTGATCGTTTTTATCATATAAGGTGGTTTGAACTTCTAAATAGACACCGTCTTTTGCTGGAGACTTAATGACCAGAGGTTCACCAAAACGCTTTTGCGTAAAATAGCGGAAGAATTCTGGACTACGAACGATGTTAGTAATGACCTGCCCACGGTCAACAGGTCGCATTAAACCCAAGAAATGAGCCGCTGAGTTGTTCCACCATTCGAGGTTACCTTGGTTATCCGCCATAATCACGCCTTCTTTGAGCGCACTGGTGGAGCTTTCAATCCGAGTTAAAGCTTGTCGCATACGACGTTTGGATTTTCTCTGCTTCTTTTGCAGGCGGTATACAGCATCAAAGACTTCTCCCCAGATACCACTCGATTCTGGTGGAGCGGCACGTCCTGAATGACGTAGCCAGTTATGGAATTGATAAAGTTGGTATAACTGCCAGTACAAGGTCCCTAAGGTATACAGCAGCAGAACACCCAAAAAATGACCAAGAATATAGCCAATCACGGCACAGGCAGCAAAACCTGCTAACCAAGAAAGGATGGTGTTCCGCCAAATGGTTTTCATACTGACCTTTTTGCTGAGAAACGGTAGCCTGTGCCTCGCACGGTTTGAATCAAGAAGTCATGAGTGTCGCCAATGGCCTTGCGCAGACGACGAATGTGTACATCAACGGTACGTTCTTCGACATACACATTGCCTCCCCATACTTGATCCAACAGCTGTGCTCTTGAATAGGCTCGTTCTTGGTGAGTCATTAAAAACTTGAGTAAACGATATTCTGTTGGTCCCATGTCTAGCGGACGGGCACCAATGGTGACTCGTTGGCTAATTGGGTCCAGAGTGAGGCCTTCCACTTCGATTGGTTCATCTATGCCTTGTGGTGTGGCTCGGCGTAATACCGCTTTGAGACGAGCAACGAGTTCGCGCGGCGAAAAAGGTTTGGTGATGTAGTCATCCGCCCCGACTTCTAAGCCTTGAATTTTGTTGTCTTCTTCGCTTTTGGCCGTCAGCATGATAACCGGAATTTCGGCTGTCGTGCTGTCTTTCTTGATGCGGCGAGTTAACTCGATACCACTACCACCAGGCATCATCCAATCAACCAAGATCAAATCTGGTCGATGGTCCACGATAATTTCGTGAGCTTGCTGAATATTTTCGGCTTCCATGTACTCATAGCCAGCCATCTCTAAGGCAATCGCAATCATCTCGCGAATGGAAGATTCATCATCAATAATTAAAACTTTTTTACCGGTCACAGGATCTACCCTCATCTCAGGAACGGTTTTTATTAAAGCGAGCAATTATGACAATTTAGTTAAACTGTCATAAGTTTGCCACATATTAAGCAAAATAGCTGATAACTAAACCGATAAAGACACAGCAGCCAATGCGGTTATTTTCGAGAAAAGAGCGAAAACAAGCTTGCCTGTCTCTGTCCTTCGCTTGTTGGTATTGCTTATAAAACAACCAGATACAAATAGACAAAGCCAGAAAATAGGGCCAGCCTAGTGTGGCGAAGAAGCCGATCCATGTCAAAAGGGATAAGGTTAAAGCTTGTAAACACACAATGACCATGAGGTCGGACTGACCGAAAAGGATAGCGGTAGATTTGATGCCGACTTTTAAGTCGTCAGGTCGGTCTGTCATTGCATAGTAAGTGTCATAAGCGATGGTCCAGAAGCAATTTGCGAGAAACAGCATCCATAGAATCGGGTCGCTTAAACTGCCCCCTTGAGCACTGTAAGCCATAGGAATGGCCCAAGAAAAGGCAAGACCGAGAAAAAGTTGAGGCAGATGGGTATAGCGTTTCATAAATGGGTACAGAGCCGCTAACCCCAAACCGACGAATGACAGTAATATGGTTTGCAGGTCCGTTAATAACACCAAAAAGAAGCTGAGCATGGATAAGCCAGCAAACAGAGCTAGGGCTTCTTTCTCTGATACTCGACCAGAGGGAAGCGGGCGGTTCTTTGTTCGATCAACATGGCCATCCACTTTTCGATCCGCATAATCATTGATTACGCAGCCTGCTGATCGCATGCTAAATACCCCTAAGACGAAAATCACCAACAGAGACCAGTCCGGCTGACCATCCGCCGCGAGCCAAAGAGCCCATAAGGTAGGCCACATTAAGAGTAATGATCCGATCGGGCGATTAAAGCGGGTGAGTTCGGCGTAATCTTTTAGCTTGTTCATAGCAATCCAAAGGGCGATTTGAAATGAGAGATTGTGTCAAAGATCGCTTCATTTACCAAGATCCCAGCACCGTATTGATGAAATACGGAGCGTCTTGCCCAAACACAATGAGGTTGATCTGGGAACATAGCCGCAGGTAATTCCGTGATTTCAATCGGGCTGCGGGTGAGGGTGCGATGCTGGAAAAGGTAACCGCCTAATGGTTTGTTCTTTAAATGAGGTACTTGACGCCAGTGTCCGAGTAATGAGCGGGCGGGAATAATGGATCGAGCGTAGATGACGGTTTGTCCATCCAACTTTAATAGGACTGTTCGGACGCGTACTGCTTCTCTTGGCTTTAATTTGAGCTTGCACCTTTCTCGGAGGCTGGCCGTGCCCCACTTATCCTCAATCACCTCAACACTGAGTTGGCCAATGCACTGTAATTTACTGGTTAATGACTTATCTGTGGTCAGCCAATGCCATAAATATTTAGGTACTTTGGTTTTACTAACACAATGAGCGGGTTGCCAACGGTAGTCAAATTGCTTGGTAACAAGCGCGTTAAGACGAGTCATAACGTGTTAGGCATTCATTGTATTGATAAGGGAGACCATTTTATGCAACTCATGAGAAGACTGGTACATCTGTTCTCGGCAAGCCTCAGCCTGTTCTATGTCTAAGCCCACTTCGACCAATACCGAGAGATCTATATCCAAGCCATTACGAAGTTGGTGAGAAACATAGAGAAGTTTGGCTAAAGTAGCATGCTCACCATAATAGTGTGGCTTTTTACTGTAGCGAATGGCTGTCCAAATGTTGTCTGGTAAGCTCCAATAACGTAATAGCCAAGAACCTAGCTGCTCTTTGGTGAAATGTAGGATTTGCATTTCGATCAGTTCGCTGGGTAAGTGAGCATTGGCTTCATAATATCGAGATAAGATTGAGAAATGTGGTGGTAAAATGCTACTGATGGCCAAATAACCGAAGTTTTGCAAAAGTCCGGAAAGATAAGCATGGCCAAGTTTAGGACGTTTTTCATTGGGCATGGCTTTTACTAAGGTTTCCATTAATACGGCATTGGAAACCGAATCCAGCCAAAAATTTTCATAATGTCTTGGGCCATTGTCGGGTGCGTGGAAGGCATTACCCATAGATAAGCCCAATGCTAGGTTCATCACCATATCAAACCCCAACACTCGAATGATGGCGTCTTCGACTGACTCAATCGTTCCAGGAGCGCCATAATAAGGAGAGGAAGCCCAACTGATAACCTGCGCCGCTAAACTTGGGTCCAGTGCAATCACCTCGCACAATTCATCCGTGCCAGCGGTTTGATCCGCAGACAAACGAATAATACGATGTGAAGAGGCGGGTAACGGCGGAATTTCTAATGTTTCTTCAAGACGTTGTTTGAGGCGAATCGATTGAAAACGGCCAAGAGCTTCTAGTATTTGTTCTTCATCATTTTCATGGTTATCGGTTGGTCGTTTGATCTTGTCGATGTCTAGAGAAATGTCTTCGAAGCGATTTAACGGACCGCTAAACATGGTTTTCAATTCATCTGAGCTGATGTCATGATACGGGCCGTCCGACTTTAATCGGATCAGTACTTTAGGTTCGGCTAATAGGCTGGATTCTATGATGCTCGACACACTATTGGGTTTGATCAGTGGGTCACCCTCACTATTGAAGTTAGTGATGGGTTCGAAGCGTCGCTTGGTAATTCGAGAAACCGCGGCAATGTCTAACATATGTTGTTCAGGAAAAATTACCTGCAAACGGCCTGTATGGTCTGCTAGGTGTACCACTCGCAGTCGCTTATAGGGCTGTTGTTCGGCTGATATTTCCATATTTTTCTCTGTTAGAACAAGAATTAATAAACTAAAAAAGCCCCTATTACAGGGGCTTTTCAAATATAACAGATTTTAAAGACAAATATCGAATCAGTGATTCAAAATCTGGCTTAAGAACATCTGAGTACGATCATGCTGTGGATTGTCAAAGAACTCGTTTGGTTTGTTGGCTTCAACAATTTCACCCGCGTCCATGAATACCACTCGGTCAGCAACGGTTTTCGCGAAGCCCATTTCGTGAGTAACACAAACCATGGTCATGCCTTCTTCTGCTAACTGAACCATAACGTCCAATACTTCTTTGATCATTTCTGGATCAAGTGCTGAAGTGGGTTCATCAAACAACATGATACGTGGTTGCATGCACAAGCCACGTGCAATCGCTACACGTTGTTGCTGACCACCAGAAAGCTGGCCTGGATACTTTAAGGCTTGGTTAGCGATTTTCACACGTTCCAAGTAATGCATGGCCATTTCTTCGGCTTGTTTCTTCGGCATTTTACGAACCCAGATTGGTGCCAAGGTTAGGTTCTCTAGAATGCTCAAATGCGGGAACAAATTGAAGTGTTGGAACACCATACCAACGTCCTTACGGATCGCTTCGATGTTCTTCAAGTTGTCGTTCATTTCGACGCCATCGACTAGAATCGTACCTTTCTGGTGTTCTTCCAAGCGGTTTATGCAACGTGTCATGGTGGACTTGCCTGAACCAGAAGGCCCACAAACAACGATACGCTCGCCTTTCTTTATGCTGAAGTTGATGTTTTTTAGTACGTGAAAGTCACCGTACCATTTATTAACATCATTAAACTCGATAATTGCTTCTTCGCCCTGCGCTAGTTGGGCACGGGCCATATTGGTATTTGTCATTATAAAGACCTCAAATTCTTAACTAATTTCGCTTGTGCCCAGTTTCTAATTTACGCTCGATTCTCATACTGTAGCGAGACATGCCAAAACATGCAGCCCAATAAATAAAACCGGCAAAGGCATATCCTTCAATGGTCATTCCGAGCCAGTTAGCATCATGAGTTGCGGCTTGGATACGACCGAGTAGATCAAACATTCCCACAATGTAAACCAGTGTGGTGTCTTTAAATAAACCAATGAATGTGTTGACGATTCCTGGAATGACTAATTTTAATGCTTGCGGCAAGATGACCAAGATCATCGACTGCCAGTAAGTTAATCCCATCGCATCAGCGGCTTCATATTGACCTTTCGGGATAGCTTGTAAGCCACCACGAATAACTTCGGCCATATAGGCTGCTGAGAACAAGGTAATACCGATCAGAACTCGTAATAACTTGTTGAAGTTCATACCTTCAGGCAAGAACAGAGGAATCATTACGGATGCCATAAACAGGATGGTAATCAGCGGCACCGCTCGAATCGTTTCAATGAAGACGATACAAACCGACTTTGCTATTGGCATTTTGGATTGACGACCAAGCGCCAACAAAACCCCAAGAGGAAAGGAAGCCACAATGCCGACGACGCCTAACAGAGTGGTTAAGAACAAGCCACCCCACAAAGACGTTTCAACGACTTCTAGACCAAATACGCCACCTGAAAACAGGAAGTAAGCAATAACAGGATAAACCACCAAAATCACTAGGGATAAGTATAGTTTATTCACTGTTTTAACAGCGTATGTACCTAATAGAATCACCAATAGAATCAAGGTTAAGTTAATGCGCCATGTTTCTTCTGATGGGTACAGTCCATACATAAACTGTTCAAAATAGACCCCAACGAATGCCCAGCAAGCACCGTCACCAGTACAGTCGGCTTTTGATGCACCCGAAAAGGTTGCTCCGACAATGCCCCATTCGATAACGGGTGGGATCAGCAAATATAAAATATAAAAGCTAAACAGGGTTAAAAATACGTTCAGTGGGGACGACAATAAATTGTGACGAACCCACGCCACCGCACCAACAGAATTCACTGGTGGTGGAAGGCTTGGTGATGGTTTGAATTCAATAGCCATGTTCTTCCTCCTAGCGCTCTATTAGTGACATTTTTTTGTTATACCAGTTCATAAACATTGAGATAGATAAGCTCAATGTACCGTAAACCAACATACATAGACCGATGTTCTCAATGGCTTGACCTGTTTGGTTCAGCGTCGTACCCATAACAACAGCTACCAATTCAGGGTAAGCGATAGCCGCACCCAATGATGAGTTTTTCGCTAAGTTTAGAAATTGGCTAGTAAGAGGTGGAATAATCACTCGCAATGCTTGAGGCAAGACAATTAAGCGCTGCGTTAGGCTGTCTTTTAGGCCTAAAGAACGCGCCGCTTCGGTTTGTCCCCAGTTTACGGACAATATGCCTGCACGAACGATCTCAGCAATGAAGGCGCCTGTATAAGTAGACAGTGCCACTAATACCGCCACAAACTCGGGTGGAAGAACCATGCCCCCTGTGACGTTAAAACGACTCTTTTGTGGCAGGTCAAACTCAATAGGGAATCCAGAAACCACTAATGCTAGGAAGGTAATTCCTATGATGGTGCCGAAAGACGCCCAATAAGCTGGAAACCAGAGTCCTGTTCTGGTTTGACGCTTTTTAGCCCAAACAACCAAAGCAATGGATGCAATGATGGATAGGATAAAACCTGCGATCACAATGCCAAACCCGTCTTGGGTGATTGGGTTGGGAGAATAGATACCACGTTTGTTTAAGAAGAAATCACCAAAAATGATGCTGTTCTTAGGTATAGGCAAGGTTGCTAGAACCGCAAAATACCAGAAAAACATTTGTAGCAATAAAGGGATATTACGTAATGTTTCAACGTAAACTGTTGCTAATCGTGCGACCAACCAGTTATTAGAAAGACGGGCTAAGCCCATCACAACACCAATAATAGTCGCCAACGCGATCCCCATTAAAGAGATTACAACGGTATTAATCAGAGCAACAACAAATGCTCTTCCGTAGGTGTTGGCCTCGGTATACTCAATTAGGTGAATAAGAACGGGAAATCCAGCTGGTTGATTTAAAAATGCAAAACCAGTCGAAATACCTTGATTTGCCAGGTTGGCTTGTAAGTTAGTAAATAAGTAATAACCTACGAAAACCACCACGGCTAGAAGCACAACTTGAAAAATGAGGGCTCGATTGCCTGCATCATTCAAAAAATTTTTAATACTTGAACTATTTTTATCGCTCATCTTGTTTCAGGCAGTTGAAATGCTCGTCAGATGTGTAAGGAAGGGGGGAGAAATCCAGCGACTCCTATGAGTCGCTGGATAAATACCCGAAGCAAGTCGCTTTAGGTATTAACGTACTGGTGGCGCGTACATAACACCACCTTCAGTCCATAGATTGTTAATACCACGTGGAAGACCGACAGGTGTATTTGGCCCTACGTTACGCTCAAACACTTCACCGTAGTTACCTACTTCAGCGATGATGTTGTAAGCCCAATCAGCCCCAAGTCCTAGAGACTCACCCATGTTACCTTCAGCGCCTAGTAGACGACGGATACCTGGATCGTTTGACTCAGACTTGATTTTAGCAACGTTTTTAGAGCTGATGCCCATTTCTTCAGCGTTTACCTGAACGAACATAGCCCAAGTTACGATGTCTTTCCATTGGTTGTCGCCGTGACGAACAACAGGACCTAGAGGCTCTTTAGAGATCGTTTCTGCAAGGATAACGTGAGCGCTTGGATCCGCAAGTTTAGAACGGTGAGCCGCAAGACCTGATTTATCTGTTGTGAAAACGTCACAACGACCAGAAGCGTATGCTGCTAGTGCTTCGTCCGCTTTCTGTACGATAACAGGAACATAGTTCATTTTATGCTTACGGAAGAAATCCGCCATGTTCAATTCAGTGGTTGTACCTTGTTCAGTACAAACGGTTGCACCGTCAAGATCCAGAGCAGATTCAACGCCTAGATCTTTACGAGCCATGAAACCTTGACCGTCATAGAAGTTTACCGCAGTAAAATCTAGACCTAGAGACGTATCACGAGTGTAAGTCCAAGTCGTGTTACGAGACAGCATGTCAATCTCGCCAGACTGAAGGGCAGTGAAACGTTCTTTTGCAGAAAGAGGAGTGAATTTAACGGCTTGTGCATCACCAAAGATGGCAGCAGCAGTAGCGCGACAAGCATCAACGTCGATACCTGTCCAGTTACCGTTTACATCTGCATTAGAGAAACCAGGAACACCTTGGCTCACACCACATTGGATGAAGCCTTTTGCTTTTACGTCATCTAAGGTAGCAGCGGCTGCACCAGTGCTGATTGTTGCAGCAATAGCAGCAGTAGACAGTAATTTACCTACATTGGATTTCATTATATTGAGCCTCCCAGGCGATTTTATATGTATGTTGTAATTTTGCAGAATTTCGATAGATTCAATTTGAAATCTATGGTTTTAGAAGCAAAGTTGATGCCAACATTCAATTATTCTTGTTGTCTTACATATGCAGACGATTCCTCTAAAGGATCATCACATGCCCCTATAGAATTACTCTTTTGGGTCATAGTCAAGAATAAAATATTAAAAACATGGCTTAATGTACTTATTTATTGCACTTTGTTTGACGATAAATGGTCTAGTTGAAGAAGATGGTCTAATTTAGTTAGATAATATTTAGTTTAAATAAAACAAGACGTTAAGCTTTAGGATGTTTTTCATTTTGCTCTTTTTTAGGGCGTATTGATAATTCTTTAGTCCATATTTGTGCGTGCATATGTTCGACGCTTTGTTTTGGTGCTTTTTTTGTGAAAACAAAGTCCATACAAAATATAATGGATAAAGCGCTTTCCCAAAATTACCCTCTACATGGTAAACTTAGCGATTCTTAGATGTTTAGTAAGGAGATCCATATCAAATGGATAACTCAACAAAACCACTTGATCGATTGGACAAAAAAATTCTACGTGAGTTACAAATAAACGGTCGTTTATCCAATGTGGAGTTGGCGAGTCGTGTTGGTTTGAGTGCGACTCCTTGCTTGGAACGTGTTCGTCGATTGGAGCGAAATGGCTATATTACTGGCTATTGCGCTCTGGTCAATCCGAAAAAAGTGGATGCGGGTTTATTGGTGTTTGTTGAGATCAGACTGAAAACCACTTCCCCTGAAGGCTTTAATGAATTCAAAACCGCTGTTTCTGAAATCCCAGAAATTTTAGAGTGTCACTTGATTGCAGGGGATTTTGAATATTTATTGAAAGCACGTGTATCGAATATGGACTCTTATCGATTGTTACTGGGTGAAACCTTGCTGACCTTACCTCATGTGCGTGAGTCTCGAACTTATGTGGCGATGGAAGAAGTGAAGAGCACCACGGTCGTCAATATCCCTTAAACGTCAGACATTTAAATATTGGTCATGATTCGGCAGCCATCTGCTTAATAAAGGTGGTATGTGATCAGGGAAGTTCTGATGCAATAATCCTGCGGCACGTTGCACATCGTCTAACAAGGCTTTATCTCTCTGCAAATCGGCTACTTTGAACTCCCATAAACCTGTTTGTCGGGTGCCTAAAAGCTCTCCTGGCCCTCTTAGCTCTAAATCCTTTTCCGCGATTTTGAAACCATCACTGGTTTCTCTCATAGTCGATAAGCGTGCTTTACCCTGTTGTCCAAGAGGGGCTTTGTAGAGCAGGACGCAATGACTGGCAGCTTGTCCTCGTCCAACACGGCCTCGCAATTGATGCAGCTGAGCCAAACCGAGGCGTTCTGGATTTTCAATAACCATCAAGCTGGCATTTGGTACGTCCACACCCACTTCAATAACGGTGGTGGCGACGAGCAGTTGAATTTCGCCTGCTTTAAATTGCGCCATAATATCGGCTTTTTCTTGTGCTTTTAAGCGACCATGAACTAGACCAATGCGCAAACCAAACAACTGCTCTTGCAATAGCAAAGCAGTATCTTCGGCGGCTTGGCATTGTAGGGCTTCGGACTCTTCAATTAAAGTACATACCCAGTAAGCCTGTTTGCCCTCCTGACAGGCGCTTTTTACTCGTTCAATCACTTCTTGGCGACGTTGATCCGACACGACTATGGTGTTGACGGGCGTGCGACCAGGCGGGAGTTCATCGATAATAGAACAATCCAAATCGGCATAAGCTGACATGGCCAGTGTCCGAGGAATGGGCGTCGCTGTCATGATGAGCTGGTGAGGCTGAACGCCTTGTTTCATGCCTTTTTCTCGCAAGGCCATGCGTTGATGTACCCCGAATCTATGCTGTTCATCTATGATGGCCAGCGCTAAACGGTCAAACTCAACGGTTTCTTGAAATAACGCGTGGGTACCGACCACAATCTGTGCTTGCCCTGAGGCAATGAGCTTGAGCTCTTGTTCTCGGGTTTTGCCCTTGAGTTTGCCGGTCATCCAAGCGACCTGTAAGCCGAGTGGCTGAAACCACTGAGTGAAGTTCGCATAATGTTGCTCAGCAAGAATTTCAGTTGGCGCCATCACGGCCACTTGGTAACCGGCTTGCACTACAGCCGCCGCCGCTAGGGCTGCTACGAGTGTTTTACCTGACCCCACGTCGCCTTGTACAAGACGTAGCATGGGGTGCCCCGTCGATAAATCCTTAAGGATTTCACTGAATACGCGCTGCTGGGCTTGAGTGGGCGTGAAAGGTAATTGTGCTAACAGTTGTTCGCTAAGCGCCCCAGCCTCGGAGACTTTGACACTCTTGTCTTGTTTGGCTTTTACCCGCTTACCAATTAAAGATAACTGATGTGCCATTAACTCTTCGAACGACAATCGATATTGTGCAGGATGATGTCCTTGCTTGAGCGATTCCAGATCTGCATCTCGTGACGGATGATGCAGAAATTGAATGGCCTCATTCAGAGAAGGTAAACTAAATTGGTTACGCAGCTCGTCAGGTAACCATTCTTGCAAGTTGTAAGGTGTAAGCCGCTCTAATGCTTGTTCACATAGTTGCCGAATTTTGGTTTGGGTCAAACCTTCCGTCAGTGGGTAAATAGGCGTTAGTTGAGACGATTCTAGAGGCGCGGCATTCTCTTCAATCAGTTTATATTCAGGGTGGTACATTTCAAAACCGGCACTCCCACGACGAATTTCGCCAAAACAGCGTACTCGATTACCGGATTCCAGCTGCTTTTTTTGCGCGGCTGAAAAGTGAAAGAAGCGGAGACAGACACTGCCAGAGTGATCTTTGAGGCGACATAATAAACTGCGCCTCTTGCCCATTTTGACTTCGCAGCTTATGACTTGGCCTTCAATGACCGCTTCGTCACCAAACCCAAGTTGCCCAATGGGCACAATCCGGGTCCTATCTTGATAGCGAATGGGAAGATGGAAGAGCAAATCCTGTACGGTATGAAGATGCATTTTAGCGAGTTTCTCCGCCATTGCCTCTCCCACGCCTTTTAATTCTCGGACATCCTGTGTGTCTAATCCATCTATCATCTTACTATACTGCTTATAAATCGAGTTGTTTGCAGGCGTCGCGAATGGACTGACTGACCGACTCAATGGCTTTAGGGCGAGGAAAGCTGGCGCGCCACGCTAAGGCAACTGTTCGCTTTGGAACCGGGTCAGCAAAGGGTCGTACTGCCAGCATAGTGTGGTCAATGTTGGTCACGGCCGATTTTGGCAATACCGTCACCCCAAGCCCAGAGGACACCATATAACGAATAGTTTCTAATGAACTGCCATTTACCACAGTACGGCCATTATTGACGTCATTGTCCGTTAAAAGGGGGCAGGCTTCTAATACTTGTTCGCTAAAACAGTGCCCTTTACCCAGCAAGAGAAGGTTGTCGCTAGAGAGCTGATCGGTATTAATGCTGTCTAATTGTGTCCAAGAATGGTTTTTCGGCATGAGGACTACGAACTCTTCCTCATAAATAGGTTGAGTCACGACGTCTGGCTCCTGGAAAGGCAAGGCGACGATAATGGCATCCAGTTCGCCATTGCGAAGTTTAGGGCGCAGGTTTTCGGTCAGATCTTCTTCTATGATAAGCGGCATACCAGACGTGATATGTCTCAAGGATGGGATCATCACTGGAAACAAATAGGGTGCGATGGTGTAAATTGCACCGACTTTAAGTGGCCCGGTCAGCTGGTTCTTGCCTGCATTGGCTAACTCTTTGATCATGTTCGCTTGATCCAACACTCGCTTGGCTTGAGTGATGATTTGTTCGCCTACTGGGGTGATGTATACGGAGCTTTTACTGCGTTCAAAGATGGCTGTACCGAGCTCTTCTTCCAGTTTCTTAACGGCGACGCTCAGAGTTGGTTGTGAAACATAACAACGATCAGCCGCACGACCGAAGTGCTTTTCTTCAGCCAACATTACAATGTATTTTAATTCCGTTAATGTCATGGTGCACCTTGCCTGATAGGCCATTATTACTAATAACTATGATAATACATGATTTAATAAAGTATACTCGTTCATTTTTGTTACGGACATTTTGTGGTGTTCAGTTCCTTACTATCATCACCTTTGCAAACTAAGGCAAGCTGTTAATAGATCAATAAACTAGACCAATACATTGTTAGGAGAGACTCAATGGCAAAAGTACTGATTGCAGGTTGCGGTGATCTTGGAACGGGTCTGGCCAAGGATTTAGTGTCACAGGGTCATCAAGTAACGGGCATCCGTCGAAGTGGTACTGAGTTTCCTGAAGGCGTTGAAGGCATTACGGGAGACTTGCGAGAATTGTCTGATGATGTTTTGCCAGACGTGGCGCTGATATTCTTAATCATGACGCCAAATGAGCGAAGTGAAGCGGGCTATCGGCAAGCGTATTATGAAACCGCACAAGTGTTAGTGCGTCGCTATCAACATTCGATAAGTCCAGTAAAGCTTGTGTTTGTTTCCAGCACCAGTGTTTACGGTCAAAACCAGGGTGAATGGATTGATGAACAAAGTCCCGCTCAGCCAAATTCAGTCACTGCCAAGGTATTAATAGAAACGGAAACCTTGTTACAGCAGACATTCACCTGCGTATCAGCAAGATGCTCTGGTATTTATGGGCCTAGTCGTTTTGCGTTAATGAAGAAGGTGATGAAGGAGCAAGCATGGGGGGCTAACAGTTGGACGAATCGCGTGCATCGTGATGATGTGGTCGCGGCCTTATTGCTGCTGGCAGAGCTGATACTCACAGACCAAGATATGCCTGCTCATGTGATTGTGACGGATCAAACGCCCGTGTCTATGTGGGAAGTAAAGCTTTGGCTTGCGACTAGCCTTAAAGTAGCGATCAAAGCTAACCTACAAGAAGGCTTAGCGCCACAGTCAGGTAAACGCATTCTGGCGGACTATTTACGTAATCAAGGCTGGCAACTTGCTTACCCAAGTTATGTTGCTGGTTATCGCAAACTACTGATCGATTTTCAACAGAGTCTTGAGGGATAGAGAGCAATGTATTGGCATAAAAAAGAGGCAAAATGCCTCTTTTTTATGCTCAGAAGAGCTTAGTCTTCCAGCACCATGATGCCTTCAATTTCCACTTGCACGCCTTTTGGTAGAGCGCGAACCCCCATGGCTGCGCGAGCCGGGTAAGGTTCTTTAACAAATTGCGTCATAACGTCGTTGACGGTTGCAAAGTTGTTCAAGTCGGTCATGAAGATGTTGAACTTCACAACCTTTTCCAAAGAGCCGCCAGCCGCTTCGCATACCGCACTTAGGTTTTTGAAAACCTGAGTGGTTTGCTCAACGATGTCTTCACTGATGACTTCCATGGTTTCTGGAACCAAAGGAATCTGACCTGATAGGTAAACTGTGTTGCCAGCACGAACGGCTTGCGAGTATGGGCCAATAGCGGCCGGGGCGTTTTCAGTGTGAATAACGTGTTTTGACATAGTAGTATCCTTTATAACTAAAGAAAGGTTAGGCGTATTTAACGCCCAACGATGGTCTCTCGTGACACTTTTTCAACACAGCGAACGGCTTTGATTCGACGCATCACATCCGCTAAACCAACACGACTTGAAATGGTGATGTTAAGGCGTAATCGGCTGACTCGACCTCGTTCAATGATGTCTAAATTTGACACTTGGAAGTCGGTATCGCTGATGGAACTGGCGATCTTAGCAACGGCGCCGCGTTCATTGATGTAGGTAACAATCAAGCTGATGTGCAGCTCTTCTTCGATCTCTTTACCCCAAGACATATGAATAAAGCGTTCAGGGCTGGATAAATGATCTTGTACATTGGGGCAATTAAGATGGTGAATGACAATGCCTTTATCTACTTGAACATAACCCACAATAGGATCACCCGGTATGGGCGCACAACATTTTGCATAGGAAATTAGCATGCCTTCAGAGCCATTGACCTTGAAGGATTTCGGCGTAATTAGAGACTCTTCATCAATGTTCGGGAAGAGCTCACGAGCCACTAGGTAACCTACGTGTCGACCTTTACCGATGGATTCTAGTAAATCATCCAGGCTGTCGAGCTGATGATTTTGAAGCACGAGTCCAATTTGCTCTTGGGTCAGTTCTTCAATATTGCTCTGGAAGGCGTTCAAAGAGCGAGTCAATAAACGATGGCCAATCGAGATGGCATTTTCTCTTTGTTTGTCTTTCAAGTAATGGCGGATATTGGTTCGTGCTTTACCTGTAATCGCAAAGCTCAGCCAGGCCACATTCGGCTGGGCGTTTTTCGCTGTGATGATTTCCACCGTCTGACCACTTTCCAGCTGAGTACTAAGTGGTGCCAAACGGCGGTTAATGCGACATGAAATACAAGAATTACCAATTTCTGTGTGTACGCCATAAGCAAAGTCAACCGGAGTAGCGCCAGAAGGCAACTCAATGATTTGACCGTTTGGCGTGAAGACATACACTTCGTCTGGGAAAAGATCGCTCTTAACATTATCAACGAACTCGACTGGGTTGCGCGTTTTTTGTTGGATTTCCAGCAGACTTTTTACCCACTTTGTCGCTCTATCATGATTGCTTGGCGCTGAAGAAGTGCCATTGACCTTATAAGCCCAATGGGCGGCAATACCATTGTTGGCAACCAAATCCATTTCTTCGGTACGGATTTGGATTTCCATTGGAATGCCATTGGTGCCTAGTACTGTGGTATGCAAGGATTGATAGCCATTGGATTTAGGGACGGCAATGTAGTCTTTAAAGCGACCTTCGATTGGCTTAAATAACGCGTGAATGACGCCTAAAATGCGATAACAGCTGTCATGACGATCAGTGACGATGCGTACGCCCATGACGTCCATAATCTCGTCGAGGGAACGACGTTTTTTATCCATTTTCTGATAAATGCTGTAAATGTGTTTCTCACGCACGCTGATTTTGGCTTCAATGTAGTCTGCTGCCAATTCAGACCGAATGGTGTCTTCCAGTTTTTGCGTGTCTTTAATGCGCTGTTGGCCGTACTTTTTGTGGATAGCACGTTGCAGCATTTGCGCCCGCATTGGGTAATACGCCTGAAACGCTAAGGATTCAAGATCGACTCTGACATTATACATGCCCAGTCGGTTTGCGATGGGCGCATAAATGTCTAAGGTTTCTTTCGCAATGCGACGTTTCTTATGGGCTGGCATGGCATCAAGAGTGCGCATGTTGTGCAAGCGGTCGGCCAGTTTGACCAAAATGACACGAATGTCATCTGCCATGGCCATGGCCATTTTTTGAAAGTTGTGAGCTTGTTTTTCGAGCTGGTTGTTGAACTCAAGGTGAGTCAATTTGCTCACGCCATCCACCAAGCTAGCAACTTCTTCGCCAAATTGCGCAGCCAGTGCTTCTCGGCTAATGCCTGTGTCTTCAATCACATCGTGCAAAAGTGCCGCTGATAAACCATCACAATCCATCCGCAGTTCGGACAAAATTTTGGCTACGGCAAGCGGATGTGTGACATAAGGCTCGCCACTTTTTCGCTTTTGCCCATCGTGGGCTTGCTCAGCGTAATAATACGCTCGCTTAACTTTGGCAACTTGCTCGTAGGGTAAGTATTGGCTTAACCCTTGTGCTAATCCTTCAATGGTATTCATCGCTCACCTCACAAAGGCAAATAAGAGGTGCGACTGTTGAGTTATGAGCGATACCATTCATAGAGCTTAAAACTCGTGAACTGGACGTTGTTGCAAGTCTACATTTTTGGCGTTGATTAGATCTTCAGCGATTTCACGCAAAGCAACAACCGTAAACTTATCGCCTTCTAAAGCGACTTGAGCGTCTTCGCCACCTGTTGCTAGTTGGCGGGCACGTTTCGATGCCACCATGACTAGTTCAAAGCGGTTATCAACATTTTCTAAGCAATCTTCTACGGTAACTCGAGCCATTTTGACCTCTGTGTTTAGTTTATCTGTTTATCCAAGGGTAATTTTACTTAACGGCTTCTCATAAAGACAAGAGATCATTGATGAGATTGCCATATTTTTCTTGTATTTTCGGGGTTTTAGCACGCATGGCGGCAAAAATGGCCGCCATTTCAGTTAAGGCGCTGTCAAAATCATCATTGACGATGACAAAGTCATATTCATGATAGTGAGACATTTCATCAACGGCTTTTGCCATACGGCGTTGAATAACGTCTTCTGAGTCCGTTGCACGACCTTTTAAACGTTCTTCAAGTGCTGCGAGAGATGGCGGCAAAATAAAGATACCAATGGCATTTGGGTACAAGTGGCGAACTTGTCGAGCGCCTTGCCAATCGATTTCTAGAATGACGTCTAGACCCTGTTCCAGCCTATCGAAAATCGACGCTTTCGATGTACCGTAATAATTATCGAAGACTTGTGCGTGCTCAAAAAAAGCGTCTTCAGCGATCATGTCTAAAAAGGCCTCAACATCGGTGAAGTAGTACTCTCGCCCATGCTCTTCACCTTCTCGTGCTGCACGAGTCGTATGGGAAATCGAGATTCGAACCTTATCGTCTTGTTTTAACAAGGCTTTATATAAGGATGATTTACCTGCTCCTGACGGAGCCGATAAGATAAATAAGTTGCCTTTGTGTTCGCCCATGAGATCTTTTTAAATCCGCCAACAATAATCAAATGTGAGCCGTTTAGTATACCACAGTTTTGCTGTAGGAAGGGTAGGGGATTACTTCTCAAAGTGACTTAGACTTGACCATTAAAAATGGCCAGACGCGTTCATTAGAGCGGTCTTTATTCTGGCTTTTATGACGAGAAACTGAGGATTTATAAGGAAAAAAATAAAAATGAGACTAAGCTTCAAAAAAGTGTTATAGCGAAGCTAATCAAGTTCTAAGGAAGCAAGGCAATGGATTCCCCCTCTCATTTTGACTCGACAATGTTAATGCCCATTCCCAAAGAAGTTTGCAAAGTGTTATCCGTCGAAGATGATGCGGATTATCAAATGGCGTTAATGAACAGCCTAAGTACCCTCCAATATGATGGTAAAAGGGTTGA
Organism: Marinomonas posidonica IVIA-Po-181; assembly: GCF_000214215.1. NCBI lineage: Bacteria > Pseudomonadati > Pseudomonadota > Gammaproteobacteria > Oceanospirillales > Oceanospirillaceae > Marinomonas > Marinomonas posidonica. Next base: position 3,814,514 of record NC_015559.1, on the reverse strand, counting down.
ATTTTTGAAGGCGTCGTCGGCTAGCGAGGCGGCGGTAGTTATTGCGAAAAATCCGGATATTGCGTTGATTTTCCTGGATCTTTCGATGGAAACAGATCAAGCCGGTCTGGGGTTAGTCGGCACGATCCGGGAAGTGATTGGTAATGACCTGGTGCGCATTGTGTTGTTAACGGGCCACCCCGGCATGAAGCCAACCGATAATCTAATCGGTCAATACGACATAGAGGATTGCTGGTGTAAGTCTGACCTCACTCAGGTGCACTTGCAGACCATCGTTGTGAGTACTATCCGTACTTGGGAGCATTTGTTAGTCATGCAAGAAGCCCGTCACAGTATGCGGCTTTTGCTGTTTTCGTGTCAGCGCTTGTCTTCAAAAAAAGACATGTTGGAGTATGCCCGCGCCATATTAGAAGAAATCAGCCGTCTGCTAAAAATTGTTCAGGGTGGTATGGCTTGCTTTGTTAACTCTGAACACGAAAAAATTGAAGATGCGCTTATTGTGGCTGCGAACGGAGAGTATTCGTCCTATGTTCATCAATTGGCATCGACAGCCATTAAAGATGAGACCTTAATCGAAGCGGCATGTCAAACGAGCTTGACTAAGAAACACGCTTTCTTAGACGGCTTTTCAGTGCTGTATTTTTCAAACAAAGAGTTTGAAGGCCGGGATTACATAGTCATCGTCAAATTTAACCGAAATTTAACCATCAATGAGGTTAATTTGTTGCAAGTGTTGTGCGAAAACATCAGCGTCGGTTTTCGCAATGTTGCATTAAACAGCAAGTTGTCTGAGTTGGCTTACATTGAACCCATCTCGGGGATACACAATAAGAGCTGGTTAGTGCGTGAAATTCGGCACATGTTTGCTTGGGAGCGAGAAAAGGCCAAGCTGTTAATGCTGCATGTGGAGGATTTGGCTTACACCGAGTCGGTGTTGGGCACAAAATATTGTGATCAACTGACCTTATCTTTGTACGAATATTTATGTGACTTCTTTGATAACTCGGTGGATGTGGCGTTATTTGAGCGGGATACGATTGTGATGGTGATTTATGACAGTAAAGACTATCACGAGGCCAATTTAGAGCAGGTGATTCACCCCAGTGTGACGGTGGAAGACGCCATTCATTCTTTAGATTTAACCATTAGTTTGGTGAATTTTGCCGATTTCCCGAATTACGAAGCTGAACAGTTAGTGAGTGTCGGTAAAAGTACCCTGGAACGTGCGAAGTATGAAGGGGTGTCTTTCTTAGCTTTCTCGGAAGAGTTGGCATCTGCCATGTTTGGTCGATATGAGCTCCTGAAAGAGCTTCGAGAGGTTATTTTACAGGATGACATTGATGTCTATTTTCAGCCAAAGGTAGCTTTGCTTGATCAGACCTTGATTGGTTTTGAGGCCTTGGCTCGCTGGAAAAATAAAAGTGGTAATTTTGTCTCACCAGAGCAGTTCATTGCCTTGGCGGAAAGCTGTGGTTTAGTCGACAAATTGGATCGACAAATTTTGCGTAAAACTTGTAAAGCCATTAATGAACTGAAAAGCATTGGTATAAGTGTGCCGATCTCGGTAAACGTAGCGGGGAATGAAATTTCCCGTCCGAATTATTTTGAACAATTTTCCGCTATTTTACGCGAAGAAAATATTGATAATAATTTAATTGAATTGGAAATTACGGAATCTCAATTTATTAAAGAAAAAACCACCATTAATCGTCACCTTGATACCTTGAAAGAGATTGGGGTGAGGGTGAATATCGATGATTTTGGCACGGGATATTCGTCATTGACTTATTTGTCGACCTTATCTGTCTCTACCATCAAGATTGACCACAGTTTTGTTTGGCGAATGGAGGACTCAGAAAAAGACTGGAAAATATTAAAAATGATTATCGAACTGGGTCACTCTCTAGGCTTGGATGTGATTGCCGAAGGCATTGAGACAGAACAACAGAAAGCGCACTTGTTGACGTTGGGCTGTGAACATGGGCAAGGATACTTGTTTGCTAAGCCTATGCCTTTGTCTGAGGTGATGGTTTGGGTGAAACCATGACAGAAAAACCACCGTCAATTCGGCAAAAATGGCTGACGGAAACGCAGCAATTAATGGCGGCTTTAGTATTGTTATTGCTGGTGGTGGTTTCTATTAGTGTGATCAGCTATCGATTTTTTTGGCAACAAAAAGAAAGCCAATTGGTCTGGAGCGAAACAGAGTTGTTGACCAGAAGCAGCAGTGCTTTTAGTCGTGAAGTGGGGCACATCAAAAAGAGCACACTGTTGCTTCGTAATAGTGTTATTGCTCGCCTGAAGCTACAAAGTGAACTCTCAAACGAATACGATTGGAAGGCCGCAATCGCTAATGAATTTCGGTTATTTGCCGCGACCTCTGAATTAATCTCTCAGGTTCGTTGGATGTCCGCAGATGGTATGGAACAGGTCAGGGTAAATTCACAAGAAGGCATCGTGTCCCGTGTGTCAGAGGCTCAACTGCAGAATAAACAAGGCCGACCTTACATCAAACAAGCGCCAATTAAACCAGATGACGTTTATGTTTCCCCACTGGACCTCAATGTTGATAACGGAGAAGTGGTTCGGCCTTTTCAGCCGACCGTACGTGGTGTGGTGCGTATCTCTGGTCGTGATTCGGGGTTGCTTGTGGTGAATTATAATTTGGCTAATATGTTTGATCGGCTCAAACAGTTGAATAGCGACTTAGTGCATTTAGAAGTGCTTGATAAACAAGGCGGTTGGCTCATGTCGGATGATCAATCATTAGAGTGGGGACATGTGTTACGGCCGACCGAGCAAGGCGTTCGGATGTCAAGTCGGTTTCCTGATGTGTGGCGCAGCATCAAGTCGGAAGCCGTTGATTTAAAACGCTATTGGGGGCAAGGGCGTTTATGGAGCTTTATGCGTTTTTATTTAGATGAAGAGGACAGTTTACAGCCAAGAGATGTGCCTTTCATTTACCTTGTTGCCCATTCCGAGCCGACAATGTTTGCGCGTTGGCATTTCATGTTGAAGAGTGGTGTTGTGTTGTTAGCTAGCATCGTTTATTTCTTGTTAGCTTGGTGGGGCTGGCGCCATTTGCAAGCACAATTTACCAGTAAGCGACTGTTAAAACAGCTCAAGCGCGAAAAGCGTCAAACGGAACAAGCCAACCAAAAACTGCACGACATGAATAAAAGGCTAGTGGAGTTGCAGGATGAATTGGTTGAAACCAGTAAATTATCCTCGTTGGGTATGATGGTGTCAGGGTTAGCCCATGAAATTCATACGCCGCTAGGTGGCGTAAAGTTGGCACTCTCGTCGAGTCGACAACTAATCGATCAAGCACAAATGACGGCTGACAATGTCGAGAGAATGGAAGTCTCATTAAGCATTGCCGAGAAAAATCTGCAGCGGGCGTTAGAGGCGGTATCAAACTTTAAACGAATTGCGTCGGACCGTGCTGTTCAAGATGTTCAGCCTTTTTTCTTCAATGATGTACTGGATGATTTACTGTTTACGTATCGGCCACGTCTGACAAAGCGTCCGAAAGTGGCTGTTATGTCAGAATGCCCTGAGCGTATCGAAATGCAGGGATATCCAGGAGTGATGTCGCAAATTGTTCAAAATCTTATCGATAATGCGTTGGAATATGCGTTTCATGAAAAGGAAGCCGGTCAGATTCGCATTACCGCCCATCGAGTTGGAACAGACTTAGAGCTGGTGGTGCAAGATGATGGCTTTGGTATCGCCACCGAGATCTTAGGTACGGTGTTTGATCCTTTTAAAACCACTGGGCGAGACCGACAACACAATGGACTCGGCTTATATCTGGTGCATCAATGGGTTTATAAACTGATGGCGGGACGACTAAACCTAGAGTCTGAATTGGGTGTGGGAACCCGTTTTCAGATTATTATCCCTTTGCAGATCGAAAAATAACCGTTTAGCTCAACATGGCATTAGAGAAAATTTCTAGCTGGCGTAACCAACAGCCTGCACTTGATAACGCTCTGTAACGGCTTGTTGAGCAAGCCATTCCTAAAACTTAAGCCTTGCTAGACAAGGTTTTAGGGCTAGCAAACCACCCCAAGGTCATCCAAATCAAACCAATCATTAAGAGCACATACAGGGGTGGATGCCATGATTGTTGCCAGTCATACAAAGCACCAATCAGAACCGGTCCTAGAGCCGCTAAGGTGTAACCGAATAATTGCGACATGCCGGATAAACTCGCTGCTTGTTTTGGTGTATCGGTTCTCATGCCAATGAAAGACAACCCCAAAATAAACCCCATGCTGATGCCAAAGCCGTAGCTCAATGACCAAAAACCAGATAACGTTGGCACATAGAGCCAGCCTAGAATGCTGATGACCGTTAGGCTGGTAGCAAACAGACATAAACGTCTGTGACTGCCCAAATACTGAATAAAGGGTGCCAAAATAAGCGAAGGCAAAGCGCCGGCTAATTGTAAATAGCCTTGATACAAGCCTGCCGTGGTGTCGGTATAACCATGGCTGACCAAAATGGCAGGAATCCACGCCACCACAATATAATTAAACAAAGAATTGACCGCCAGAAAACCCGCTACCTGCCATGATGACAGGCGGCGCCATAGGCTGCCGTTGGTTTCGCCTCGGGTGTTTTTAGGCTGATGATGTTGCGTGATACGGCAACAGAACCAAACCAGTATCGCGGGCAAGATAATCACAGTCTGACATGCTAAGGCAAAAGACCATCCACTGAAGGGGAGTTGAGCCTGATTAGCGACGTCGCTTAACGGCACAGCAAAGCTCGACATGACAAAACCGCCGACGCCCATCATCAACACGTAAATGGCGGTCAGTTGTACAACGAACTGAGGAAATTCGCGTTTTAATAAACTTGGTAACAGCACATTCCCAATGGCAATGCCTGCGCCAATCAAAAGTGCGCCCAAATAGAGACTACTAATAGAACCCATGGCGCGGATCAACATGCCAAGAGCGATCAATCCCACGCCAGTGGCGAGAATTTTTTCGATGCGAAAAAAGCGCGTCAGCCATGATGCAACAGGTGCAAATACGGCAAAAGCTAATAGGGGAATACTAACTAATAGCCCAGATTGTGAACTGTTTAATTGCAGTTGTTGACTGATGCGATCCAGCAAAGGCGGTAAACCGGTGACGGGACCGCGTAAACACAAGGCAATCAGAAAAATAAACAGTAACAAGAACCAAGCATCATGCCTCATTAATTGTTTTATTGTTTTCATGGATGTCCTTAATGTTGCTGATTGCGAGCGCAAAGTCGTCATTATACGCTCAAGCGGCGAACTTAAGTAAGGCCACTCCAAGGATGATCAAGAGCACGCCCATGTAACGCATTAATGACGTCGGGTCACCATAAAACCAGACCCCAACCAAAAAAGTCCCCGCCGCACCAATGCCTGTCCAGACGGCATAAGCCGTTCCCATAGGGATGTCTTTTTGGGCCATCCACAGCAAACTGCCGCTAATTAACAAAAAGACCACCGCAATGCTGATGCCTAACAAACGTGATTCACTTGACTGCGCAATTTTTAGGCCGATTGGCCAGCCGATTTCGGTAAAACCTGCTAATAATAAATACAACCAACTCATGACAATGCTCCCTCAAAACAGAGACTATTTGCCGTGCATACTATCAACAACTAAGATGATTAAAAGTTAGTAACTATAGAAATTATTCATATGTTAAATCTAGAACAAATAAACATGCTGGTGTTGTCTGCAGAGCTAGGCTCCTTTTCCGCGTGTGCAAGGAAATTGGGCAAGGTGCAGTCTGCGGTCAGTCACGGCATCAGTAACTTGGAATTGGATTTAGGCGTCGAATTGTTTGATCGCTCTTTTCGCAGCCCTCGATTGACCCCTGAAGGTGAGCGTTTAGTCAGGAGCGCCAAAGCGTTATTAGCACAATCCCATGAGTTTGAAAAAATCGCTGAATCCATCATTCGTCATGAAGAAAGTGCACTAACCCTTGCGGTAGATGATGCGCTATTGGAAGCTCAAGTTGTTGATGTTTTAGAGGCGTTCGCTGAGGCATTTCCTTTTGTGCAACTGGACGTGTTGTCTATGGCCTCGGTAGACATTACGGAAGCGGTGGCGAACGGTGACTCTGATTTGGGCATCATGTTCTCGGAAGTCGATATCAATAAACAAATCGATTTTTGTTACGTGGGTGGCGTGGACTTTATCCCGGTTTGTCATGCGGATTATCCCTTGGCGTCACAGTCTATTCAATCAGAGTCTGATTTGGCGCCATATCGACAAATTTCAGTACGTGGTCTTGCAAAACAAGAGTCACAAATTTTGATTAGCATGACCCCCAATGTGTGGTGGTGCTCCAGCTATTATGCGGTACTGCAGCTCATAGAGCGCCAAATTGGTTGGGCGTATGTGCCAGTATCTCTGGTTCAGTCGAAGATTGCACAAGGTCGATGGGTAAAAATGGACGCGGCGTTTGACCACAAACCTTGGTCTGTCCCCGTGGATTTGGTGTTCAAAAAAGGTGTTGAGCCTGGTCCTGCTTCACAATGGTTATTTGACGCCTTTAAGAATGCCTTTTCGTCCTAGCAACACATTCCATTTGGACTACAGAAAAAATACCATTACAATACAATAAACAAACTTTTAGTAAGTACATGCAAGTAGGTAAGTATGAGTGGTTTTAAAGTACAAACAGAAGGGGGCAAAGTCATTGAGTTTACCCGTGGTAATGTTTTATCCAACAAGTGTCCATCCAGAGAAATCTTAAAACACGTTACCAGCCGTTGGGCGGTATTGATTTTTATGGTGCTAAAAGATGGTGAACGACACCGTTTCAGTGATCTACGCCGGACGATTGAAGGGGTCAGTGAGAAGATGCTGGCGCAGACTCTGCAAACCCTTGAGCAGGATAACTTTGTGCAACGCACGTCTTATCCCGTTGTGCCTCCAAAAGTGGAATACAACCTGACGCCGACTGGCTTACAGGTGGCGGATCATGTGATTGAATTGGTGTCTTGGCTGGAAGACAACATTTTCAATATTTTAAATTTGGAAGATACTGAGGAAGGGGCAAAAGCTTCTAGATAGTTTTTAACTCGTATGACGACTCCAGTGTTGCTTTAATGACGGGCATCCATATACGTCTTTCTCCTGCGTTTTTTATAGAAACAGATGATCATGACTTATTCAAATTTCCCTCAAGTACTTTGTATAACATTAGTCTATAGCAAACGATTCCACATAGAAGACTCAATTATTCATCTTGTTAATTAATTGATATTTGAGTTATTTTGACTAAAATATCAATTAATTAACGAATTTTAGACATATAAGGAAATGGTGTAGTGAATAAAACTTTTCGTGAGGTTGAGTTTTCTGGAAAAAATGGTGAATACTTTCGTCTTTGTTTAGTTAACTTTTTTTTAACCGTAATAACATTAGGTATTTATAGTCCATGGGCGATGGTACGTAATAAACAGTACCTTTATGGCCATACTCGTGTTGATGGACATGCTTTTGGTTACCATGGAGATCCGATAAAAATATTGAAGAGTCGTATAATCGCCTTTATTCTATTGCTTATATATTTTTCTATTACATTTTTTTTTCCAGAAACGATATTGCTTTTTTCTGTTGTTCTATTGTGCTTCCTCCCGTGGATTATAGTGCAAAACTTGAAATTCTCTAATCGAATGATGAGTTATCGAAATGTTAGATTTGACTTTTCTGGACAGAAGAAAGGGGGCCTTTTAACCTTTATTATTTATCCCGTCTTGAGTGTGTTTACCTTGTATTTGGCGCTGCCTTTGGTGATAAAAAAACAGTTTGAGTATTTGTTTGACAATAAGCAATATGGAAAAATTAATTTCAAATCTCATTTTAAGACAGTTGAATTTTACAAGGTTTTTGGTCTTGCTGCTGCCATTATAATACCGGTTATTATTCTGGCTATATCTGTAATGAGTAGTGGGGCTGGTATAGAAGGTAGGATTTGGTTATTGATTTTCATTATGGCAGGAGGCTTTATGTTAGCCAATATTGTGACTTCTGCTCTTCTATGGAAGCAACTCACACACAATATAACCTTACCTAATGTTGCAAAATTTGATACGACAGTCTCCATAACAGGTATGTTTGTTTTAGTGATGACAAACTTTTTGATTGTTGTATTCACGTTGGGTCTAGGTGCCCCTATTGCGGTAATGAGACAAAGACGTTATATGTGTGAAAACACACAATATCAGATTGAAGTTGGTATTGAAGATATTGTGAGTAACGCCAAATCAGATGCCAGTGCATTAGGAGAAGAGTTAAATGACCTTTTTGACTTGGGCATTGCTGAGAACTCCTTTTAATGGATCAACCTTTAATCTTTGCCGGGGCATTTTTTCTGCCCCGGCAAAGTAAAGCCTATGCAGCATTATTATCTTGCAGAGAAAAAGGCGTCATTTATCTAGAATGTTCCGAAGCTGATATATCCAAAGAATATCAGCAGGGTGATTTTACCTTGTCCCCAAATATTATGGGATTGCCTATTTCATTTCAGTTCGAAGATGGTTCAGTCTTCAACCCCGATATATCGTCCAAAACCGCCTTACTAGAATGGAGTCACTCATATCGAAAAGGTAAGTGGCTGGAATGGATTGAGAATCGCTATAAGGCTCTTGTACTATGTGTGATAACTCTTCCCATTATTATCGCATCATTATACTTATACGGTCCGACTCTACTTTCTCGTGTAACAACGCCCTTTATTCCTGTCTCAATAGATGAATTGGTGGGGGATAAAACCCTTTTTTTGCTTGAAAGAGTGGATTTGTCCGAGTCGAATTTATCAAAAGTGATGCAAAATGAGATTAAAAAGGCCTGGCACGATAATTTAAAAAAATTGAATGTACCACATCAAGCGTCTTTCAAGTTACTTTTTCGACGTTCTGAGATATTTCAAAATAATGCGTTTACATTAAGTAATCGCACTATTGTGATGACAGATTCACTGGTGAAGAAAATGCTGTCCAATCAGCAAGCTATACAGGCTGTATTATTACATGAAACAGGCCATGTGATTTTTCGACACAACACAAGGGCTCTGATGCAGTCATTTTATACAACGATATTGACGTCATTAATATTAAATGACTTAGAAACCCTTAATGAATCTTTTATTGGCTTAGGAACAGGCGTAGTGAATAGTGCTTTCTCTCGCGAGATGGAAAAAGAAGCGGATGACTTTGCAATACAAAGCCTCAAACAACTTGCAGGATCGTCAAATGGGTTTATCGAAGCGATGCAAGTGCTAGGAGAAGCGCACGTACGCCATCATAAGGAAACCTGGTTTGAGAGCTTATTCAGTACACATCCACCCATACAAGAAAGAATCGACATGGCGAATGAGCCATAATCACCATGTAAACGAGAAACCCTAAGCTTGAAGTGAGCGTCCCCTCCTAGGAATGGCATACTCTATTTAATGTCTGAACTGACATGTCGTTTCTTAGATTCTTTTGGAATAAGTTTTTGTATTAATAGAGTTTATTCTTTATCAATAAGGGGGTCTTTATTCCTTCTAGTATTGAAATTTTGTGTGATTTTTCACTCGACGTACAAAAATAGTGCGATCTTTCAGAGTGCATATTGGTGAAAATACAACAAAATAAAATAGCATGCCCAATTTTGAAGCGAAGACGCTCTTATTGGGTGCTTATTAAGAAGAGGGCGGCGGATATTATTTTAGTGCTTCAATGATATTGGTGTTGCCAGAAAGGCAACATCTAAAAATACCAAAGCAACATATAAAGGCGTTCCATAAAAAGGCCATTTACTTACCTTGGAGCCTTGAATGAAGAACCCATCCTCCCCACTGAGTTTGCTGTTGAATTGGCGACTGCATTTAATTGTGGTTGTTATTTCTGTTCTATCTGAATGGATTGGAATTCAGAGCATTCCCATCGCTAATGCAAAACTGCTTTTTTTACCCCTGTTTTATGCTTTTGCCTTGTGTTTGTTTGTGAACCCAAACATTACCAAGTTTTCAGCAAAAATCCTGACCAAGAAAAACGCGTCGATTGCCGCGCCACTAATTGTCATTGGTATTTTGCCGTTTATTGCCAAGTTTGGAACCTTAATTGGCCCAGCGCTTCCTAAAATAGCGGAAGCGGGTGCGGCGATGATACTCCAAGAATTGGGCAATCTCGGCACCATGTTGATCGCCATGCCGATTGCGGTTCTGGTGTTCAAAATGGGACGTGAAGCCATTGGCGCGACTTACTCTATTGCCCGTGAACCGAACATTGCTTTGATCTCAGATCGTTACGGCCTCAAAAGTCACGAAGGGATTGGCGTCATGGGAGTCTATGTCATGGGCACCATGTTCGGGACGATTTATTTCTCATTAATGGCCGGTTTTCTGGCAACAACAGGGTGGTTTGATCCGAAAGCATTGGCCATGGCCTGTGGTGTTGGCAGTGGCAGTATGACCGCCGCTTGCTCTGGTACCTTGGCTTCAGCTTATCCTGAAATGAAAGACGAACTGCTGGCGTTTGCAGGAGCGAGTAATCTATTGACTAATGCGACGGGATTGTATGTTGCGATCTTTATTGCATTGCCTTTTTCGGAATGGTTTTACAAGAAATTATCGGGTGAAAAAAACAATAACCTGACAATAAAAGGGGCGGAGTAAGATGAATTCTAATATTGATAATAGCGTTGAAAACCAGCCAGAAACACAATTAACGTTTCGGGAGAATCTGATTGCCTTGGCTGTTATTTCAGTGGTCAGCCTGATCAGTAACTGGGCTGGAACAGGTATCGACCCTATCAAAACCCTACCCGCCATGCTCATTATTTATGTCATGGTGATCTTTGGTTTGATATTGGCGAAATTGATTCCTATCGGCTTTCCTGCCGTCGCCTGGGTTTCTTTAGTGAGTGTTTTAGTCACCATCCCTATTTCGCCAGTGTCCGAAATCATTTTGACAGAGCTTAAAAATATCAGTTTTTTGGCAATGGTGACACCAATTCTAGCGTATGCAGCACTGGCTATTACCAAAATGGAAGTCGATTTATTTAAACGTTCTGGCTTCAAAATAGCCATCATTTCCATTCTGGTCTTTACCGGAACCTACGTGGGTTCTGTGATGGTTGCTAACGCCTTATTAGGTGTCTAAATGGTGCTATAAGCAATGTGACTTGGAGGTTTAAAAGAGCCTCCAAGGCTGTCTCATTAAATTATCTCAATCGTTAATAGGATTAACATGAGTCAAATTATTGGCATTATTGGTCTAGGCAACATGGGTTGCAACATGGGTGCGACACTGGTGAAAAAAGGCTTCACCGTGATCGGCTTTGACCTGTCAGAACAAGCCCGTCAGAAAGCAACAGCGCAAGGCATGCAAAGTGTTAGTGGATTACAAGATCTGGCCAACAAGAGCTCTGTGGTGATTTTGTCTTTACCCAAAGCAGAACATGTTGAAGCCGTCTGTCTTGGGGAACAGGGATTAGCCCAATTATTAGCACCAGACAGCGTGGTGATTGATACCACGACGTCTGTGCCTGAAACCAGTCGTTTGGTGGCAGAGGCTTTCGCCTTGCGAAACATTGGCTTTTTAGATGCGCCAGTTTCGGGAGGTCCAGCCGGTGCTGCTGCTGGCACCATGAGTATGGTTATTGGCGGTAACGAAACGCTTTATCAGTCTGTGCTGCCTGTATTAGAAGCCATGAGCAGTGTCAGGGTGCATGTGGGGGACGTGGGTGCTGGAAACATTGCCAAAATTGCCAATAACATGCTCGCGGCCGCCCACCTTATTACCACCGCCGAAGCATTAACCTTGGCAGAAAAAGCCGGAGTGGATCCTGAAAAAGTATTGCAAGCCATTAATGCGGGTTCTGGTCGCAGTGGCGCCAGCCAAGCCATGTTTCCTAACTGGGTGATGAACAAAGCTTACAACTCAGGATTTACCATGGGGCTGATGAGAAAAGACATAGGTTTGGCAGCGAGCCTTGCTGCTGACTTACAGCTTGATCTGCCGATGACCAAACAAACAGCCACATTATGGCAAAACAGCCATGAGCAGATTGCCGATACTCAAGATTTTTGCTGCATTACACAATACACCAACCCTGATTTATTTAGCTAAAGGGCTTTTTATACATGAAAACCGAATATCAGAGCATTATTCAACAGTACTGGCCTGAAACAGACAGCATTCCCAGCTTGGTGAATGGAGAATTTGTCTTTGGCTCAGGGGGAAGCATCACTATTTACAACGCCCATGACGGCAGTGAGCGCTTACAGTATCCAGATGCCGATGAGGCCATTATAAAAGCTGCGGATGCGGCCGCCAGTGAGGCCAAAAAAACATGGTGGGCGATGACTGCGCAAGCTCGTGGTCAAATTATGTATCGCATCGGATACAAAATTCGCGAGCAATTGGACAATCTGGCCCTAGTCGAATGTTATTCTTCCAACAAACCTATTCGTGATGCCAAGGTGGAAGTGCTTAAAGTCGCCGAGATGTTTGAATATTATGCTGGCTGGGCCGACAAACTTCATGGGGAAGTGATTCCGGTTCCTACCACACATCTGAATTATGTAACCTATGAACCATTAGGCACCGTATTACAAATTACCCCATGGAATGCCCCTATCTTTACCTGTGGTTGGCAACTTGCTCCGGCCATTGCGGCGGGTAACGCTGTGATTTTAAAACCTTCTGAATTGACTCCGGTATCGTCTATTTTAGTGGCGGCACTTGCTCATCAAGCTGGCGTGCCAAGCGGACTGATTAATGTTATTGCTGGCTATGGTCACACGGCTGGGCAAATGGCCATCAAGCAGGCCAACATTCGTAAAGTGGTGTTTGTCGGTTCCCCAGCGACAGGTAAACGTATTGCCGTGAGTGCGGCTGAACAGGGCGTGCCTTGTGTGTTAGAACTGGGCGGTAAATCTGCGAATATTGTGTTTGACGATGCGAATTTAGACTTAGCCGTGAAGGGCGCGCAAGCGGCGATTTTCTCAGGGGCAGGGCAAAGCTGTGTGTCGGGCTCTCGATTATTGGTGCAAGACACTATTTATGAACGTTTTTGTGAAGCCGTATCACAGGCCGCCAAGCATTTTGTGATAGGGGATCCAAGTGATGATGCAACCCAGATAGGCCCCATTCATAATCAGAAGCAGTATCAGCATGTCACCGACATGATCACCCGTGCGCAAAGCGAAGGCGCAACGGCCATCGACAATGGTTGTCCAGCGATTCCTGAAAGCTCAGGTTACTATGTCAATCCGACCTTGCTGAAAGGCCATAACGCCATGCACTGCGCTCAAGAAGAAATCTTTGGCCCTGTGGTGGTCGCTATTCCCTTTAAAGATGAAGACGAGGCCATTGCCATCGCCAATGACAGTCGTTTTGGTTTAGCCGGTGCTGTGTGGACTCAGGATGTTGGCCGAGCACATCGAGTGGCGAAACAGGTCAACGCCGGTACGTTTTGGATTAATGGCTATAAAACAATCCATGTTTCCTCGCCCTTTGGTGGTTATGGCGAAAGCGGCTATGGTCGTTCATCGGGTCTGGAAGCACTACGCGAATACAGTGAAGTGAAAAGTGTTTGGGTGGAAACCGCTCGAACCCCAGCCGCCAATTTTGGCTACAGCGCGAATTTGGAATAAATAACGATGAATATGGAACAACTCATTACAACAGCGACCCAGTGGCGAAGAGAATTTCATCGCCACCCTGAGCTTGGTTTTGCTGAACATCAAACTGCACAAAAAGTGGCCGAGCTGTTACGTGAATTTGGCTTAGAAGTGCACACTGGCATAGGCGTAACCGGTGTGGTGGGCGTGCTAAAAAATGGCTCAGGACCTGCGATTGGCTTGCGAGCCGACATGGATGCATTACCCATGCAGGAACTGGGCGACTGCGATCATAAGTCTCAGCATCAAGGCTGCATGCACGCCTGTGGTCATGATGGCCATACGGCCATGTTATTAGGCGCGGCCTGTTATTTGGCACAGCAAAAAAACATTCGTGGCACGCTTTATTTTGTCTTTCAACCGGCTGAAGAAAATTTAGGCGGAGCGCAAAAAATGATCCGGGACGGTCTGTTTGAACGCTTTCCAATGGACGCGATTTATGGCTTGCATAATTGGCCGGGATTGCCGGCAGGACACATCGCCGTTAACGATGACGCCATGATGGCATCGCTCGATACCTTTACCCTGATGGTCACCGGAAAAGGTTCTCATGCGGCGATGCCGCATATGGGCATTGATCCGATTGTCGCGGCGTCAGAATTGGTTTTGCGTTTGCAAACCATAGTGTCGCGACATGTTTCTCCGTTAGAGTCTGCGGTGGTCAGCGTGACCATGTTTAACAGTGGCGAAGCCATTAATGTCTTGCCCGAGTCCGCTACCCTAAAAGGCACAGTAAGGTGCTTAAATGCAGCGACTCGCGAGCGAGTGGAACAGCTGATGGCAGACTATGTCGCCAGTTATAATCAGGCGCCAGGCTTAAAGGTTTCCCTGTCTTTTCAGCGTGGTTACCCTGTGACCAGTAATCACCCAGCGCAGGCCGCCATTGTTTATGAGGTGGCAAAAACGCAATTGGGTGAGAATAAAGCGCATCATAACCTGCCGCCTTCTATGGCGTCGGAAGACTTCGCTTTCATGTTAGAGCAGTGTCCAGGGGCGTATTTCTGGTTAGGCGTCGATGCTGACGAGTCCATTGCCCTGCATAACCCTTATTATGATTTTAACGACCAAGTCATCGGCACTGGGATACAGTTTTGGTGTGATTTAGTGAGTCAGCAACAGCCTAGCGATTAGACTGTATTTAAAGTGTTTTTGGTTACGCTATTCAGTGTTGTAAGCAAGGCTGGATCAGCCTCCCGTTGGCAGCCAGCTTTTCTGGCTGCCTTTTTTATTCTATTGTGTAACACGGTGCCGATAGCGACTTGGGGTCAACAGGATGAATGAAATTAACGCAAAGCGTTTAACCTATTTTTATGAAGCGGTTGCCTCTGGCACAATACGTTCGGCCGCCGACAAATTAGGCATTGCCCCATCGGCCATTAGTCGCCAAATTAGCCAATTGGAAGAAGAGTTGGCGTGCATTTTAATAGAGCGTCACCGCAAAGGTGTCTATCCGACCGATGCTGGCGAATTATTATTAAAATATTACCGAGAAGCCTCCGCCAATGAAGAAATCTGTTTGTCTGAACTTCGAGCCTTAAAGGGTCTCAAGTCTGGACACATTGCCTTGGCCATTGGTGAGGGCTTTATTGGTGAAATCATGTCTCATGTTTTGCCAGAATTTCAGACAAAGTATCCAAATTTGACCTATTCTGTTCACGTGGGTGGCTCGAATGAACTGATCAGAAAAGTCGAACAGGATGAAGCCCATATTGGTGTATTATTTCACCCGCCGAATCATCAAAAGCTGCGCTCTCATGAAACCTCGTTACACCCTTTGTATGCCATTGTGCCACCCGGGCATCCATTAATTGCTTTAAATCGCCCGGTGCGTTTGGAAGATATGATGCCTTACCCACTGGTGCTACAAGAGAAAGAGTTTGGCGTTAGACAGTTAATTGCGGTGGCGGAGTTTAAACACCGAGTAAGACTGTCACCTGCGATGACAGTCAACTCATTTGGCTTATTGAAGGAATTTGTTCGCTCGAACATGGGCGTGACCATCGCGCCGGAGTTTGTTGTGCGGCGTGAACTGGATGACCAACAGGTGATTTCGCTCCCCATTGAAGACCCTATCTTATCGTCTGGTGAAGTGCACATTGCCACTCGTCTTGGACGACAATTAACAGAGGCGCCTTTAGCCATGTTGACGCACTTACAACGATGGATGCGAGACTTCCATGCTCATTAACCGCTCACTACAAACATCACTACAGATTGATTGAGTTGGATCATTCCTAGGGTCATTTTTACGGCTTTTTACTCAGTCTTAAAAGACGATTTTAGAGTATGATAAACAACCATTAATGTTTTATGGTGTGTTATATGAAAACCATTTATTTAGCGGGGCCAGAGGTTTTCTTGCCCGATCCAACTGCGATTGGCGATGCCAAAAAAGCCTTATGTGAACAGTATGGCTTTATAGGTTTGTTTCCTCTCGATAAAGACATCAAACCTCAACCAAGTCGCTTCGAGACCGCCATGGCAATTAGTCTCGGCAATGAAGCCTTGATCATGCGCAGTGACATCATAATCGCCAATCTCACCCCATTTCGTGGCCCTAGTGCGGATGCTGGCACCATTTATGAACTCGGTATGGGACGGGGGTTAAACCTGCCAATCGCAGGTTATTCAAATTGCGTAACACCTTACTTTGATCGCGTCTGGCAAACGTGTGCAGACGGTGAGGCACCCATCACTGAAGATAAAGACGTGCGAGATCTAGATGGCAACAGCATTGAGAATTTCGGCCTGATGGATAATCTGATGTTACAAGGCGGGATTCTGGCTTCCAGTGACGTGTTTGTGGCCCGGCATGTGGAAGGGCTGGAGCGCTTTACCGATTTGACCGCATTTGAAGAGGTTCTAAAACAGCTAAAAGCCCGATATTCGTAGCGATCATTATCACTCGTTAGGAGTCGATCTGTTTTGTGGTGACCGCATCGCACCAAAACTCGGCGTAGGAATCACAAAAGAGTTCGACTTTGATGGTGCTGAAATCGCGCTCCACATTGCACTCTTCACTGACTGTCACCTGCTGAAAATCCATCAACTCCATGATGTTTTGTGGGTCATCAATGTGCTCGAAGGCCAAGGTGATGCTTTGCTCTTCTTGAGCAAAGGTTACCAGCAGCCCACTTTGAACTTCGTCTAAAGCGCGTGTGACCACCAGCTGAGTGACTTTCCAACTCGCATCAAATTCGAAGAGGGTGTTGTATTCAGACACAGTCTTTCCTTTTAATCGACAACAAAACCAGTTACTGGCTATGAATAGTAATGGATACCATGGTGAGAAGAAATGAGCGGTTTCATTGAGATGACGGAAATGGCTTAGGGCGCGTTTGGTAAAAAGCGTCCGATGACTTTTAAAGATCGGCTGTTTCCGGAGACAGCCACCAAGATCATCTCCCCTGATCGAGGAAAAATACCAGTTAGAGCCGTGATATTGACCTGATGTGTCACTAATAAAGCTTTTTCGTGTTGGGGAAGTGAGTTCAGTAACTCACGCAAGTCTTGAGTTTGAGACTTTGCGGTACTGGGATCACGGAAAAAAGAATTTAGCATAGGTGCGGGCTGTACTTTGCCCATCGCCATTAATTGCGCTGTTTTTAAACAACGACACCACTGACTGCTGAAAACCTGATTAAAGCTCACACCTTGATCACGTAGCAACTGACCTATCTGCGTGGCCTGCTGACGACCTGTGTGATTTAAAATGCGTTGTGTTGTGCAGTCTTCCAGCTGAAAATTTGACGGATCTCCCATCCCAGGCGCAAGAGCGTGGCGCATCAACACATGCACGCCAGGTTGTACAAGCTTATCCCTAATGGATTGTTCCGCTTGCACCACAGAGCATAAGCACACCGCCAGCGCGATCACAAAATGGCGTATCCACTTGAAGCCTTGCATGCTGAATCCTCTCATAGCAACAGACGTTATAGTCAGTCTATACGTGAAAAATAGCCTGTAGGGGCAGGATCATTAAAAAATTTATCAATTAAAGGGTTCCTTAAGCGTTCCTTAAGTTTCGAGTTCTATTGTATCCACAAGAAACTTAACGAGGAGACGCAAATGCAACTTCAAACCTCATTTGACCACTGCAATCTAGACATCGTTGATCCAACACACGAGCTTTGGCCGCAGGTCATTCGGCATGTGTCCCAACGCTATCAGCAAGCCTTTCAAGCGGAATTAAAGGCTTTCATGCCGGCGTATTTAACCTTATTTGATCATCATCAAATTGCGTCGGTTTGCGGTTTTCGAGTCGCTTCAGAGGAATCTCTGTTTTTAGAGCAGTACCTTGACGTGCCTGCGCAAGAGCTTATCTCGCAATTATTCGATCAAAAGGTTGACCGCACGAGTTTGGTGGAGTTTGGGCATTTAGCCTCATTCGCCAAATGGGTGTCACCGTATCATTTTTTGTTGATTGCCGAACGTCTCGTAGAGAGTGGCTATGAATGGTGTATTTTCACCGCCACTGACCCTTTGTTTGTGTTGATGTCACGTTTAGGGCTGAAGCCCAAACTCATTACCCGCGCAGACGCTAACAAGGTGACGGATGCGGACAAAATTTGGGGGACGTATTACGACCACCAACCCAATGTCTTTGCGGGTAGCTTGATTAAAGGGCTACAGCGTCTGAGCCTCATTCACCAAAAAACCGGCAAAATTGCCTAGAGGAAAAGATGATGACGCACATTATCCAAGCGATTGAAAAATGGTCGAAAGAGACGCCAGATCATATCGCCTTCGTTGGTCATGATGAGACGGGTGAACTCTTATCAATAAGTTATCAACAATTAGAGGCACGCGTTCATGCTGTCGCCAAACAACTAAAAGCAGCGGATGCGACGGCGATTGCGTTAAGAGCCGATAACAGACTGAATTGGGTCATTGTCGACCTAGCGGCTATGTACAGCGGCATTGTAGTGATACCCGTTCCTACGTTTTTTTCCGAGTCGCAAGTTCAGCATATATTGCAATCCTCCGCTGCCGATATTCTGATCGGGGAGTGGGCGGATGATGAAGGCCATTATGTGGGTAAGCAACTCGGCACCATGGCGGGTCTGAACGCTTATCAACATCTAACATCCGCTACCAAAGCGTATTTGCCAGGCACCCAAAAAATCACCTTTACCTCAGGTTCTACGGGAGCGCCAAAAGGCGTGTGTTTAAGTGCTGACAATATTGATCGAGTGTCCCTGTCTCTTGCTGACAGCATCACGGGGCAGGCAAGCCGTCACTTAATCCTTTTACCCTTATCCACCTTGCTTGAGAACATAACGGGTGTCTATGTTCCATTATTGTTAGGCGCCACGTCTTATGTGGTGTCTGGTGAACACACTGGGCTGATGGGCTCTAATCAATTTGATATCAGCCGTTTTATGATCGCGCTGACGCAATATCGTCCACATAGTCTGGTGCTGACGCCCGCCTTGCTGATCGCTCTGCTTTCCCTCGTCAAACAGTTCCCTGAATTAGCGCAAACCTTGACGTTTGTGGCGGTTGGCGGCGCTCGTGTTTCGGCGTCATTAATGGCAGCCGCTTGGCAACTTGGGATTCCGGCTTACGAAGGGTACGGCCTTTCTGAGTGCGGTTCAGTGGTCTGCCTAAATACGCCAATTCAGAATAAAGCGGGAACAAGTGGATGCGTATTACCACACATTCAGGCCCGTATAGCGAAAGATGGAGAGTTAGAAGTCAAAGGTAACAATGCGCTTGGCTATCTAGGCGAACCCTTTACAGAGACTTGGCTGGCGACGGGAGATTTAGCGCAAGTGGATGACGACGGTTTCATCACGCTGATGGGCCGGAAAAAGAACCTGATTGTAACTGCTTACGGACGTAATGTTTCGCCAGAGTGGATTGAGTCAGAAGCGTTTACCTATTTGCAAACCTTACCCTTTTTCGTTGTTGGTAATGACTTACACAGCTTATGCGCAGTTACTCAGCAGTGTTCTGATTTACAGCACAAGGTGTCTGTACTCAACGAGTTGTTACCAGATTATGCCCGAATCGGCTGCTTACTGGTGTTGGATAACATCCAAGGTATCACGCCATGGTTCACGGCAAACGGAAAAATCAGACGCAATCTGCTGGAACAAGATGTAACGCGTTTCTTGATGGATCCGTCTCAAACGCAACTGCATGGTCAGCCTGTCACACGAATTAATGTCAATTCAGAACTTACAACATCCTCATAGGAGAACAAGATGAATCATTTCTTTTCAAAACTGCAACAAGAAACGGCCAGTGCACAACAGGCCATGTTAATGGCGCCAGTGATTGCTCAGGTGCAATCGGGCAACATAGATAAGGAGATGTATCTCGCTTTTCTGACACAGGCGTACCATCACGTTAAGCATACCGTGCCATTGCTGATGGCTTGTGGCGGACGATTATCCTCCGACTATGAATGGGTTCGAGAAGCCATTGTAGAATATGTGGAAGAAGAACATGGTCATCAGGAATGGATTTTAAATGACATCAAAGCCTGTGGTGGCGATGCCGATCAGGTGCGTAACAATAGTGGAAAAGGTCAGGTTGGTCAGGCGATCGAGCTGATGATGTCTTACCTATATCACCAGATTGATCGTCATAATCCTTTGGCCTTGTTTGGTATGGTTTGGGTCTTAGAAGGCACTAGTGTTGGCATTGGCGGTAAAATGGCAAGCCTGATTCAGAGTCGCTTAGAGCTTCCGCCAGAGGCGATGACTTACCTGATTTCCCACAGTGTCTTGGATCAGTCTCACCTGACCTTTTTTGAAAACTTGATGAATCAAGTAACAAACCCAGACGATCAACAAGTGATCATTGATTCGGCCAATATGGTGTTTGACCTTTATGGTCAGATGTTGCGTTCTTTGCCAACCCCAAGCATTCAGCAAGTGGCGTGAGGCGTAACATGAAGATTCAAGACAGTCATTTCATATTGACGGGGGCGAGCGGTGGCATTGGACGTGCCATCGCCATGCAGCTTGCTTCTGCGGGAGCAAGCTTAACCCTTGTTGGTCGCCGTTTGGAACCTTTAGAGACGCTTCTTCAGTCTCTAAATCACCAGGAAAACCATCGTGTCTTAGTGGCGGACATTGCGTCGGCGGAAGGCATTGCGACCATAACGGACTATGCTCGTCAGGCGATTGTGGAACAGCGCAGAATCAATGGCTTGATTAATAATGCCGGTTGCAACGACTTTGCCTTGTTAAGTAGTAAACAGCCCCATCAGATTGAGCAAGAAATTCGCCTTAACTTATTGGCGCCCATCATGCTGTGCCAATCTCTTGTGGATTTGCTGTCTCAACCGGGCGTGATTCTGAATATTGGCTCCACGTTCGGCTCGATTGGCTACCCAGGTTATACCACTTATTGTGCGGCCAAAGCCGGTTTGCATCGCTTTACCGAAGCACTCGATCGAGAACTGAATGGCAGCGGCATTCGTGCTTTATATTTGGCACCTCGTGCGACGGATACGGCTCTGAATAGTCATGCGGTGAACCAACTGAATCATCAACTGGGCAATGCGATTGATTCCCCTGAGTACGTCGCGAAACACGTTCAAGCTGTGTTGGAAAAAGAGATCAGTGCTAAGTGGATCGGTTGGCCAGAAAAGCTTTTTGCACGCATAAATCAAATTTTTCCCAACATGGTTTCCACCGGTATCCATAAACAGCACACCATCATCCATCAATACATACATAAAATGAGTCAAGAGAGAAGGTGCGAATAACCCGCTTTCACTAGACGTGTTCGTACTTTCACCTAAAATGAGGAAAACACAATGTTAATGAAATCCCTAAAATTTGGTTTGTTATTATTCGTGGTCAGTGGACAGACATTCGCAAGTAACGATGACAGTTCACTGCTGGCGATCCAAACCGCATGGGCAAAATGCCAGTACGATCTGGTCGAAGACGACGCAAGACAAGCGTGTCTTGAGACGCTCATTGTGAAAAACAATGAGCTCTTGCAGGCTCATCCTGACAATCCACAGTGGAAAGTCTGGTTAGCGATCAATAAAGCTTCTTTGGCTGGCGTAAAAGGCGGATTTGGTGCGCTATCATTAGTGAAAGAAGCCAAAGCTTTACTCGAACAAGTTATTGACACGGCACCCAACACCTTGTCTGGGTCGGCTTATACTTCTTTAGGGTCACTGTATTACCAAGTACCAGGTTGGCCGATTGGCTTTGGTGATAACGATAAAGCGGAAAAAATGTTACAAAAAGCCTTGGCAATTGATCCACAAGGCATTGATGCCAATTATTTTTATGGTGATTTTTTAGTGCAAGAAGGTCACGAAAAAGAAGCAAAAATCTACTTAAGTAGAGCGTTGCAGGCTAAACCGAGAGCAAATCGTCCCTTAGCAGATGCAGGTCGTAAGAAAGAGATAGAAGCCATTATGTCGAGTCTTAACTAATTCATGCGTATATTACTGGTAGAAGACGATACTTTATTGGGCCAATCTATGGTGACGTCACTGAGTCGTCAGGGCTATACCATAGATTGGTTGGAACGGGGTTCGGGCGTCACGACGGCCTTAAAAACGCAAACCTTTACCGCCGTCATTCTCGATCTGACCCTTCCCGACATGGACGGTTTGCAGGTCCTTCGGGCAGTTCGCCAAAAGGGTTACGAATTGCCCATCATGATCCTAACGGCGCGTGATGATATTCGCGATAGGGTGAACGGATTAGATGGCGGTGCCGATGATTACTTAGGCAAACCTTTCGCGCTTGAAGAATTGTTGGCTCGGCTACGGGTGATGATTCGCCGTCAATCTGGTCGTGCAGATGAACATATTGTGGTGGGGGAATTAAGCCTGTCACTTTCAGAGCAGAGTATTCGTATCGCTGATGTGCCGCTTAAGCTGACGCGTAACGAGTATAAAATCCTTGCCGGGCTGATGATCAATGCCGGACGCGTGCAGAGCAAAGAAACATTGCTGCAGTATTTGCACGGCTGGGAGGAAGGTTCAAGTGATAATGCGATTGAGGTACACATTCATAACCTGCGTAAAAAAATACCCGATCAGGCGATCAAAAATATCCGTGGAGTAGGCTATATCCTTGAAAAATAAACCGATGCGCACAAAAGCACCTTATTCGATAAAACGTCAGTTGACCCTCTCGGTCACCATCTTGGTGAGTGTTTTACTGGGCGTATCGCTCTACTTCAGTTTTCTGTCGGCCCAGCATGAAGTCGAAGAAGTCTATGATGCTCGGCTTGGGCAATCCGCCAAACTTTTGCTGTTGGCTACCTCGTTATCGAAAAGCCAAGACGACATTATTCACTATGGTGATCAATTTGACGCTTGGATGGACAACCTGCGCAAGTTAACCCTGAAAAATAACAGTGACGATGAAGCCACCTTATACGGTCACCCCTATGAACAGCATCTCGTCTTTCAGTTTTTTAGCCGAGACAAACTCTTGTGGAGCTCGATGAAAGGATTGCCAGCATTATCCAATTCAGAGCTGGATAAAGGGTTTCGAGACCTTGAAATTGGTGGTGGACGGTGGCGCACCTTTCAGCTTTCTTTGCCGAATGGGCAGGGCTTAGAAAGGTATGTAGTGGTGGCTGAAAAGTACAGCGTTCGCCAAGAATTGATCAACGAAATTGCCTTATCCACAGTGACAGAACAAATGCTGTTATTGCCTGCTTTGCTGATTGTTCTTTTGTGGCTGATTGCCAAGTACTTGCGACCGATTGACCAACTTCGCACTGCCATCGCACAGAGAAACGCGCATCATCTGGATAAAATTCACGTAAAAGACAATACCATCGAGCTGGCACCACTGGTGAACTCCCTTAATGCATTGTTGGAAGAGCTGGATCTTGCGTGGCAAAGAGAAAAACGCTTCACTCGGGCAGCGGCGCACGAGCTAAAAACACCTCTCACGATTTTACGGCTCAATGTCGAAAACGCACTCGCCACGAAAATCGCCGAACAAAAACAGCAAGATTTACACAACATTTTACTCGGTATCGAGCGCACCGATCGCTTGATTCATCAACTGCTTATGTTGGCCAAAGTGGACAGCACATCCGAACATTCAATCGAATCCGTAGAACTCAAACAACTGCTAAAAAATGTCATTGCAGACCTTGCGCCCTTAGCACTGAAACAGCAACAAGACATCGCCCTCGAAGGGGATGAGTCTCGACTGCTTGGGGACAGCGTATTGCTGGAAGTACTATTCCGTAACTTGATTGACAATGCGATTCGCTATTCCGGCCAAGGTAGCGAGATTTTTGTCACCTTAAAGGCACAAAATAACAAAATTGAAGTCTTGATATCGGATAACGGAGAGGCTATCCCAGCGAAAACTCGAGAGCATTTATTTGAAGCCTTTTATCGCGGTCAATCCGACCGAGGCGATGGCGCTGGGTT
This sequence comes from Marinomonas posidonica IVIA-Po-181, assembly GCF_000214215.1. Taxonomy (NCBI): domain Bacteria; kingdom Pseudomonadati; phylum Pseudomonadota; class Gammaproteobacteria; order Oceanospirillales; family Oceanospirillaceae; genus Marinomonas; species Marinomonas posidonica. The sequence goes on along the minus strand of NC_015559.1, from coordinate 3,790,450 downwards.
AGGCATGGCCATATGCAAAGACATAGTGGCACTTCATCAGGCCGAACTGGAATTATTGCCGCGCAGCGCTGACCGCAATACCTTCTTTGTGCGTTTTCAAGTGGATTAGATCGACACGTTCATTTTATGTGTCGATACCTATGCATAATACGAACAAGCTCGACAAAATTACGGTGAAACTGCTGCTAAGTCAGAAGCTGTCATCTGCTTAACGTCATCAACCATGTCCAACTCAAAAAAATGAGACGGAAATGCTGTGGTCAGAAGTAAGAGTTTATATGATTAAGTGTTTGTCTTACTCAATATTCTGAATCTGTTCTCTCATCTGTTCAATCAACACCTTCAGTTCCACGGCACTCTGCGTCGTTTCGACCACAATGGACTTAGACGAAAGCGTGTTGGCTTCGCGGTTGAGTTCTTGCATGAGGAAGTCGAGGCGGCGGCCGATAGGGCCTTTTTGTTGTAGCTGGCGGCGGACTTCTTTGGTGTGGGTCGCGAGGCGATCCAGTTCTTCGGCCACGTCGGCTTTTTGGGCCAATAGTACAATTTCCGCTTCTACTCGCATTGGGTCGAGTTCGACTTTGGCGGCTTCCAGTTTGTCGGTCAGGTTTTGTTTTTGCGCGGCGATGATGGTGGGCAACTTGCCTTGTACTTCGGCCACGATGGCGTCAATGCTATCAAGTCGCTGTTCTATGATGGCGACCAGTTGTTCGCCTTCACGTAATCGCATTTCGATGAGCTCGTTGACGGCTTTACCAAATAGTTCGACAACGGCTTTTTTGATGGTGTCCGCGTCTTCACTGCTATCACTAAGGATGCCAGGCCATTGTAAAATTTGCAGCGGTGATGGGGTTTTGATGTCGTCAAACCAAGTGTCTAACTGATGAATGGCATTGGCCAAGGCTTGGGCGTTGTCTGGGTTGATGGTCAAGCTGGTGGCCGCTTTGTCGACGGCTTGGTAGCGTAGTTGGCATTCCAGCTTGCCGCGATTGAGTTTTTTTCTTAATAGGTCGCGAAAGGAAAACTCCAGTTCTCGGAATTGTTCTGGTAACCGAAAGTTAGGTTCTAAATAGCGCTGATTCACTGAGCGAACTTCCCAACTGATGGTGCCCCAATCGTAGCGGGCTTCTTGGCGTGAGAAGGCGGTCATGCTTGCTGTCATTTTGAATACCTAAGTTAAGAAAAATGTGGCGCTATTGTAGCTTATGCCATAGCAAGACGACAGTTTCCCTATTGTAAGGGGCGCAATTTTATCAGGGTTCGCTATAATTGCGGCTTTACAAAAGATTAACCAACAGAGAGAGCTAGTATGCGCCCAAGTGGAAGAGCCGTTGATCAGTTACGTCCCCTTAAAATTACGCGAAATTTTACCAAACATGCCGAAGGTTCCGTGTTAATTGAATGTGGTGATACCAAAGTCATTTGTACGGCAACGGTTGTACCAGGCGTTCCTCGTTTTTTGAAGGGCAAGGGTCAGGGTTGGATCACAGCGGAATACGGTATGCTACCTCGTTCAACAGGCAATCGTATGGACCGCGAAGCGGCACGTGGTAAGCAAGGTGGCCGTACGGTTGAGATCCAACGTTTGATTGGTCGTTCGTTGCGTGCCGCGGTGGATTTGAAGAAGCTGGGTGAGCATACTATTACGATTGATTGTGATGTGATTCAAGCAGACGGTGGCACGCGTACTGCTTCCATCACGGGGGGGTTTGTGGCCCTAGCCGATGCCATGCGTCATCTTGTTGAGAAGAAAAAGGTCAAAGAAAATCCAATTGTTTCTCAGATCGCTGCGATTTCAGTGGGTGTTTACAAAGGCACGCCAGTGTTGGATTTGGATTACCCAGAAGATTCCAATGCAGAAACCGACATGAACGTCATTATGAATGACAAAGGTGGTTTTATTGAAATCCAAGGTACCGCAGAAGGCGAGGCCTTTGGTGACGAACACATGATGGGCATGTTGGCGGTGGCTCGTAAAGGCATCGCCGAAATCATTGAGCTTCAACGCGCCGCCTTGTTTGATAAGTAAAGAATCAATAAGTAAAGGTTCGATAAGTAAGTCATTGTTAATGCTAAGAAACCTGATCATCAAATGAGGTGGTCAGGTTTTTTTGGCGCTAAAATTTGCCTGAATAAGAGGGTTTTGGCGTTTATTGTTAGTTATTGTGGGTGTTTTTGCACCTCACATCATGAAACTTCTCTGCGATGATCAGAAGACAATAAAAATAAAGGAGAAGAAACGTGAAGAAATTGATTGCTATGGGTGTGTTTGCCGCTGTACTGACGAGTGGTGCGCAGGCGGCCAGTTTAGAAGGTCGTTGGCAATTACAAGACGCAGCGAATACCCAAGCCAAGCTCGATGAAGCGGTTGAGAATGTGGTACAGGAAATGAACTTTTTCATTCGTGCTTTAGCGCGGCCGGTATTGGAAAAGCAAACTCAAATTTGTCAGCAGTGGTTGTTAGCGAAGCAAGCCAGTGAGTTCTCTTGGCAATGTGATCAGCAAGAAGCAGACAATATTCCACTGACAGCGCAAGGTGAGGTGTTTAAAACCGACGAAGAGGGTTTGGAAATCTCAGGCACCTTTAGCGAAACCGATCAAGCGATTGTGGTGATTGTGGAATCTGAGCGCGGTATACGAACCAATACCTGGTTGCAAACGGCTGACAATGAATTGAAATATACGGTCAAATTGGAATCCGAAAAACTCCCAACACCCCTAACTTGGTCATTGATTTACCGACGTTAAGGTCATGTCTTTATGCGGCGCAAAATGAATCGTTAGAGCAGAGATTGAAATGGCTTAATACAGACTCCGGACAGATACTGAATAGGCGCTAATCAGCGTCTATTCAGATAACAATAAAAAGGAGTTTGATATGAAACCTTTCTGGTCTCTACTGGCCTTGTCCATCGGACTAAATGCTTGGGCCGCCGCCCCTATTATCCCTGCTGAGCCTGCTAGCTATGACGATTTTCCCTATAGCCGTGTGGTCATCGATGGGATGGAAAGCTTGGATGCAAAGCGGCTGCGTCGTTCGCTCAATACTGTGTTCAATGTCACCTATGCCCACAAATCTGGAAGAGATTTAAAGTTACATATTATTCGTCCAGTACTTCGAGAGGCATTAGGAGAGAAGGCGGCCACAACGACTTTCCCTATTATTGTCTATGTCCAAGGCTCGGCTTGGTTTAAGCAGGATTTGGGGTTGAGTATGGCGCAGTTATCGCGCTTTGCAGAGAGAGGGTATGTGGTCGCTATGGTGGAATATAGACCTTCACCAGTGGCGCCTTTTCCTGCTCAGGTAGAGGATACGAAGTCCGCTATTCATTTCATTGCTGAGCATGCCGAGGAATATTATGGTGATGCGAATAACATCATAGTCTGGGGGGATTCTTCTGGTGGCCATACGGCAGCAATGGTGGGGGCAACACTGGATACTCGGGATTTTGATGACGTATCGAAATCGGCTATTAAATTAAAAGCTGTGATTGATTACTATGGCCCGACGGCACTTGATCAAATGAACGAAGAGCCTTCTACCTATGATCATATACAAGCGAACTCCCCTGAAGGGATGTTATTGGGTGGTGTCAATGTACTGAACAATCGAGATAAGGCAAAGCTTGCTAGCCCAATGCATTACATCTCGGCCAATGAAGACATGCCGCCTTTTTTAATCCTTCATGGCGATAAGGATCGACTGGTACCGTTTGGGCAAAGTGTCAAACTGTTTGCTCGACTGCAACAGGATGGACATCAAGCTAGGCTAATTCGGTTACATGGCGCTGATCATGGAAGGGCACCCTTTTGGCAAGATGAGGTGTTAAATATAGTCGATCAATTCATTCAAGAAGCATTAGCTACTGGGCCAAGAGGAGCACAGGGTTAATAATCTTGGTGGCAAAAAAAAGCCCTGACCTTAACAGTCAGGGCTTTTTTATAACGGGTTATTGATTGGATTAGCGCTTAACGTTACCCGTTGGGGTGAAGTCAGCAATATCCAATGGAGCGTTGTTTTGAACGTATTCTACCAAGACGTCAGCGTCGACATAACCTGAGTTCACGTAGTTAGCGTGGTCGATCACTTTAGGGTAGCCGTCACCGCCAGTTGCAACATAGCTGTTGATGGCAACACGGTAGCTCTTAGCTGCGTCTAATGGTTGGCCATTTACCATGATATTAGTTGCTTTACCGTCTTTCAATGTAAGCGCTACACCGTCAAATTGACCAAAAGCACCTGTGCCAGCTTGTTTGCTTGCTACGGCGGACAAGTAGTCAGTTAATTCAGCGGCGGTAAGGTCAACGTAAGAAATGGCGTTACCAAAAGGCTGTACTTTTAGGACGCTCTTGTAGGTAATCACACCGGCTTCCATGTTGTCACGGATACCACCAGAGTTCATGATACCAATGTCAGCGTTAACTTTTTCTTTCATGGCGCGTGAGATCAGGTTACCTAGATTGGTTTCTTGATTACGTACCACGCCACGCTCACCGACAAAATCGCCGTTAGAGAAGCCAATTTCAACGTTTAGCTCTTCCTGACCTTTTTCTTGGAAAGGCGTCAACATGGCTAGCATTTCTGGGTCTTGAGCAATTTCTTCTTCGATGAAAACCCGTTCAGTTTTGCCTTCTGCGTTTTTCACTTTTTTCTTCAAGTTAACAGGAATCAGGCGGTACTCAGACCATACGATGTCACCGTTTTTGAAGACAAAGTCTAGACGGCCTACGTATTTACCCCACTCGTGAGCCTGTAGGATAAGGGTGCCGTTTTGCTCATCTGGTTGGAACAATGGGTTTTGAGAGTGTCCACCGACAACCACATCAATGCCTGGTACTGTGCGAGCTAGCGTCACATCACCTGGCGCGTTACCACCGTAGTTACCGTTGTTGTAGTGACCCATGTGTGTCACAGCAACCACGATGTCGGCTTTTTTGCGTAGCTCAGGAACCAATTTCGCCGCTACCTTGATAGGCGACTCAATCTTGATGCCTTCTAGGTACTCAGGGTTGCCTAGTTTTACGGTATCGTCAGTGGTTAGACCCATTACCGCCACTTTTAAGTCATTGACTTGGAAAATCTTGTAAGCGTCGAATAATGGCTTACCGGTTTTTGCGTCTGTGATGTTTGCCGATAGGAATGGGAAACCTGCCCATTCTTGTTGCTGTTTAAGTACGGAAAGAGGGTTATCAAATTCGTGGTTACCCAATGCCATGGCATCGTACTTCAGCATGTTCATGCCGCGGAAATCTGGCTCAGCGTCTTGTAGATCAGATTCAGGAACGCCTGTGTTAATGTCACCACCTGATAACAATAGTGAATTGCCATCGTCTAGCGCGACTTCTTCACGAATATTGTCGATCAGAGTTTTGCGAGCCGCCATACCATATTCGCCACGACTGCTTTGCCAGAAGCGACCGTGATGGTCATTGGTGTGCAAAATGGTTACTCGATATTCTTTATCTTCCTGCCAATCAGGTTGTTTTGGGCCCATCATTGAACAGCCTGCAATGGCTAGGACAACACTGGAGACCGCAAGATGCGTAACAAAACGCTTTGTTGATTTCATGCTGTGATTCCTTGAGTGTAATACTGAGATTGGTTGAACAAATACATCAATCGAGTGCATTTATGTAATAGCACTTCTGATCAATTATTACAGAAATGTATCTCATATTTGTGACAAGTTCGAGAGATTAAGGAAAAAAACTGACCATTTGTGCAAAATTTAATCATGAATGTAAAAAAAGCCCACGCAAAATCTGACAAACTTTGCATGGGCTTTACTAAAATATTGGGTCGTTAATGACGCAATATTATTTGTCTAAGCGCTGACCTGTTGCTTGATCAAAGACTACGGCTTTAGAAGTATCAAACATCATTTCAATCACAGACCCTGGTGCTGCTGGATAAGCTGGGTTGGAACGACAGTTGATCTCGGCATCGTTAACGCGAGTGATGATCATGGTGTCGGCCCCCATTGGCTCAGTCACTTCTACCTTGATGTCTGTTGTCGTCACGAAGTTCTGGCCCACTTTATGAGGCTGTGGCTCAGTGATCATTTCAGGACGTAAGCCCAGTAATACAGTTTGGCCAATGTGATTTGCTAAGGCGTCTGGTTTTGGGAATGGCAAGCTAACGGTTGAGTTAGTCGCCAGTTCCAACATAGGCGCACCGTCTTGAGAAACCACCTTGGCTGGGATGAAGTTCATCGCAGGTGAGCCCATGAAGCCCGCTACGAAAAGATTCGCAGGGTTGTCATAGATTTCTTGTGGTGTCCCCAGTTGTTGTACTTCGCCATCTTTCATCACGGCGATACGATCGGCTAAGGTCATGGCCTCAATCTGATCATGGGTTACATAGACGATGGTGGTGCCCAGTTTCTGGTGCAGCTTTTTGATTTCGGTACGCATTTCCACTCGCAGCTTGGCGTCTAGGTTAGACAGCGGCTCATCAAACAAGTAAAGCTGAGGGCGACGTGCCAATGCACGGCCCATTGCCACACGTTGACGCTGGCCACCTGATAACTGCGCAGGTTTACGGTTCAACAGATGGTTGATCTGCAGCAGCTCAGCCACTCGTTGTACTTCCACCTCACGCTCTTCTTTGGCGACTTTACGCATTTCTAAGCCAAACGAGATGTTTTGTGCGACGGTCATGTTTGGGTATAAGGCGTATGACTGGAACACCATGGCGATGTCGCGGTCTTTCGGACTGGTGTAAGTGACGTCGTTATCGGCAATCAAAATACGGCCTTCAGACACGTCTTCCAAACCAGCAATGGAATTCATCAGCGTTGATTTACCACAACCTGATGGGCCAACTAGGATCAGGAATTCCCCAGCTTCGATGGCGATATTAATGCCTTTCAATACTTCGGTCGTACCGTAGCGCTTTTTAACATTATCAATGACTAAATTTGCCATGTTATTACTCCAAAATTTTGTATCTCCTAAGCTGTTTGTTGTGCTTAGGAAGTGCGGCACGGTAAAGGCTTAGCCTTTTACGGCACCGGCTGTTAAACCACGGACGAAGTATTTGCCTGCTAGCACATACACAGCCAGAGTCGGTAGGGCTGCGATGATGGCTGCGGCCATATCCACGTTATATTCTTTCCCGCCAAAACTGGTGTTAACCAAGTTGTTCAAGGCCACGGTTACAGGCTGAGTGTCAAAGCCAGAGAAGGCCACGCCAAATAGGAAATCATTCCAGATTTGAGTGAACTGCCAAATTACCGTTACCACAATAATGGGCGTCGACAGTGGCAAAATGATGCGGTAGAAAATGGTAAAGAAACCCGCGCCATCAAGGCGTGCGGCTTTCACCAATTCGCCAGGAATCGCTTGGTAGAAATTGCGGAAAAACAGTGTTGTGAAGGCCACACCGTAAACCACGTGAACAAAGACTAAGCCTGTCGTGGTATTCGCAATGCCCAACCATCCAAGCGTACGCGCCATTGGCAATAGAATGACTTGGAAAGGAATGAAACAACCGACTAAAAGTGCCGCAAAGAATAAGTCACTACCACGAAACTTCCATAGGGAAATAACATAGCCATTGATGGCGCCCAGCAAGGTTGAAATTAATACTGCTGGAATAACGATTTGGAAGGAGTTCAAAAAGTAAGGTGAAATCCCGCCACAGTTGTTACCTGTACAAGCTTCGCCCCATGCTTTGCCCCAAGCGCTTAAATCCAAGGTGCTAGGTAAAGACAATAAGGTACCGGTACGAATTTCTTCAACGTCTTTAAGTGACGTCAACAACATAACCAAGAACGGCATCAGATACACAGCTGCCATAATGATTAACACAGCGTACAGGGCAGCACGTAAGGCCTTTTCTACCCAGGTAGTTTGGCGGCCAGTAGATGTTTTACTCATGGCGTTCACCTCGTAATTCTGAGTACAGATATGGGATCAAGATCGCCAACACGCAACCTAGCATCACCATTGCAGAAGCCGACCCTAAACCAACCTGACTACGGGTAAAGGTGTGGGCGTACATGAAGTTAGCCGGTAGATCAGACGCATAACCTGGACCACCGTTGGTTAATGCGGCGACCAAGTCGAAGCTCTTGATGGCAATGTGAGACAAGATCACCATGGCACTGAAGAAGACTGGTTTCAACGACGGTAGGATAATGCGACGGTAAGTGGTAAACGTGCCGGCACCGTCTAGGTGAGCCGCTTTGATTAGGTCACCATCGACACCACGCAAACCGGCAAGGAAAAGTGCCATAACAAAACCAGATGCCTGCCATACCGCGGCAATGACCAAACAGTAAACCACCATATCTGGATTGACTAACCAATCAAATCTGAAGTTCTCGAAGCCCAGATCGATCATCAGCTTTTCAAAACCGTTAGTTGGGTTTAGTAACCATTTCCAAGCGGTACCTGTGACGATGAATGAGATCGCCATAGGGTATAAGTAGATGGTACGAATCGCCCCTTCGGCGCGAATTTTTTGATCTAAGAAGATGGCCAGTACCACCCCAAGGAATAGGCAGATCAAGATAAAAAGTCCGCCAAATATACCAAGGTTGGTCAGCGCAACGATCCAGCGATCGTTGTTAAATAAACGCTCGTATTGCTCAACACCAACAAACTTGTAGCTGGGTAACATACGAGAGTTGGTAAAAGACAGAACGGCTGTCCAAATCATATAGCCGTATATACACACTAGGGTAACGACTACGGTCGGCGCCATGACGATTTTTGGCATCCAATCAGCCAAACTAAGGCGTGCAGGACGTCCTGACTGAGCCTTTTTGGGCTCAGAATTGGCAGCTTTTGTATTCATAATTGATGCTTCACTACAGAGAAGAAACGAAGAGGCTGGCTTGAGGGCCAGCCTCGTTTACTTATTGCAAGACAGACTTGCGAATAGGTGCTTACATGCTGGCTTTGATTGCACGAGCTAGCTTGTCTACGGCTTCTTCAGATGTCATAGAGTCATCGTTGAAGAAGTTTGTCACGACGTCAAAGATAGCGCCTTGAACCATAGAGTTTACTGCCATGCCATGCGCCATACTTGGTACTAGGTTGCCTGTTGTTGAACTGGCTAGGAAAGAATCCATTGCAGAGTGTGCACAAGTATCAAACTTATCACGAGGCATGTTTAAACGCGTTGGGATAGAACCTTTATTCAAGTTAAACGTTTCTTGGAACTTAGGCTCAAGAATCAAACGAGCAAGGTCTTTTTGTGCGACTTGCTGATCTTTACCGTCAACTTTGAACATCGCTAGAGAGTCGATGTTGAAGGTGAACGCCTCGCTTGTACCTGGTGCAGGGTAGCAAACATAGTCGATGCCGGCTTTTTTGCCCGCTGCGGTGAATTCGCCTTTCGCCCAATCACCCATGATTTGCATGGCGGCTTCACCATTGATCACCATAGACGTAGCGATGTTCCAATCACGACCAGAGAAACCTGTGTCAACGAATTCACGCATTTGTTTGAATGTGCTGAATACGTCGATCATGTCTTGGCTGCGTAGGGTTTTGTCAGATAGACCAAGGAACGCGCTGTTGTAGAATTTAGAGCCTTTGGACAGTGCAATGGCTTCAAACAGAGTCGCGTCTTGCCAAGCTTGACCACCATGAGCCAATGGTGTGAAACCCGCTGCTTTGATCTTTTTCGCTTCGACGATGAATTGATCCCAAGTGGTTGGGATAGAAGCGCCGGCTTTACGGAATACTTCTGGGTTTGCCCACATCCAGTTTACACGGTGAACGTTAACCGGTGCAGCAACATAATGGCCATCATACTTCATGACTTCGCTCACAACGCCTGGCAGGATAACATCCCAATCGCCAGCTTCAGCGACGTCGTCAAGGTTGGTTAGGAAACCTAGGTCACCCCATTCTTGAATGGTTGGTCCTTTGATTTGAGCAGCAGAAGGTGGGTTGCCAGCAATGGCGCGAGATTTTAGTACTGTCATGGCTGACTCACCGCCACCACCTGCGACTGCGAAGTCTTTCCAAGTGTGGCCAGCATCAACCATTTCGTCTTTAAGTACGTTAATAGCCGCTGCTTCACCACCTGATGTCCACCAGTGAAGAACTTCTACTTCACCAGCTTGGCTTTGTACCGCGGCTAATGAAAGTGCAACAGATGTTAATCCTAAGGCAATTTTTTTCATGATAGAAACCTTTGTTATTGTTATTTCATCTTGTCAAATGCGCGTTGACTTTGACTATGTTTGATTATTCTTATTTCGTACAAATTTACTAAAATTTAGCTTAAGCCTTTATACGAGTTAGTGAATTTAGCAAAGTAAATAAAGAGAAGGGGTAAAGTAGAGCAACCTAATGTAACAAAGTCTTGCATAACTGAGGATTAACTATGATTTTCTAGTGACGAGGTAGCCAGACTTTTGCTTCCAAACCTTGCTCTGGATGGTTGCTCAAGGTGACTTCTCCGCCGTGGGCCCGTGCGATGTTGCGGGCAATACTGAGCCCCAGCCCCATCCCTGTTGGGTGACCTGTGTGATCGGCCATAAGTCGTGTATAGGGTTGAAATACTTTGTCTATTTTGTCGATGGGAATGCCTGGACCTTGGTCGCAAATACGAATGCACACGGCTTCGTCATCGTCTTCTATGTGAATGGTGGCGGACTTTCCATAATACAAGGCATTGTCGACCAAGTTGCCTAAACAGCGCTTAATGGCCAGTGGTTTTCCTATATAAGGATGAGATAAAGCCCCCTTAATGATGATTTTAGGACGCTGGATATTTGCTGTTGACTGCATGTCTTTGAGCATGCGGCTAATGTCGACTTCGACACGGTTTTCATGAATGTCTGTCTCTTTAACGCTCTGAAGGGCTCCTTTGACCAGCATGTCCAAATCTTCAAGGTCACGGATCATGGCATCGCGGATATCATCTTCGTCGAGCATCTCCGCTCGTAATCGTAATCGAGTAATGGGCGTTTTTAAATCGTGCGAAATGGCGGCGAACAATCTTTCTCTGTCATTTAAGTAGCGTTGAATCCGACGCTGCATATCATTGAAGGCTTTGGCGGTATTGCGTACCTCTACACTGCCATTTTCTTTCATGGGGCGCCAATCACCCTGTCCGAAACGCTCCGCTGCTCGGGCGAGCGTGGCCAGAGGTCTGGTAACGCGGCGAAGAATAACAATGCTTAATAACAGCACTGTGATCACCGACATCGCCATAGAAAAGAGCCGGTCGCCACTGACTGCTGTGGTGTCATCTAAAAAATAAGGGTCTGGCATTAAGCTGGCAAGATAGAGCCAATCTTTGTCGTTGATGGGGATTTGAATCACAATAATCGGCGGGGTGAGTGGTTTCACAAGCAAACTGTGATGTCCCCAACGTTCCGGCAAGTCCATCAAACGGGTTTGGTTATTGATGACGTGTAAGTCACTGGGACTGGAAAAAGCAATTTTGGCATTATGAATACCAAGCTGTTTCACCAGTGTGTCATTTACTTCCTGTTTCACAACGTCCTTGAGTGGAGACGCTTCCAAAGGGTTGATAAGAATTTCTTCTTTGTTGAGCGTGACAAAAAAGCGTGTGCCGCCCATGTCTTGTAATTGGTCAATGACGATGTGGCGATAGTTGGTTGGTAATGAGGTGAAGTAACTGACCGTGGCAGCAATACGAAACGCCATGTGTTTAGACACTTCTCGTACGTTTTGTTCGGTATCCGATTCCAGTTGTCGGAGCCAGAAAGTAGAGCTAATAAATTGAGCGCTCGCAACCCCTAACGCCATAATGATGAGGATCTGCCCGGTTAAGGACTGAGACCAGCGCTTTAGGCGTTTGGATAGAAGGGGAGGCGAGTTAGTTGGCATGATCGAGGGCGTTGACGGAAGCGGTTAATATGTAGCCCTGACCGCGAACCGTTTTGATTAACTGCGGGTGACGGGCATCTTCTCTTAATCGATGTCGTAAGCGGCTGACATGCACATCAATGAAACGATCTAGAGGCGTACTGTCACGTCCGCGAGTATTTTCGGCAATGTGTTCTCGGGTCAATACCTCTCCTGGGTTTTTCAAAAACAACATGAGTAAGTTGTAGTCGGCACCCGATAGGGATTCTTTTTCATCAGCGTAATGTAGCTCGCGGGATAAGGTGTCTAGGGTGAAATCGGCAAAATGATAAACACGATGAGCTTCGTTGGTATGACTGTGTTCACTGACTTCGATTTGTTCCATCCGACGTAGAATGGCTTTCATTCTGGCCAGCAGCTCGCGTGGATTGAAGGGTTTGGCAAGGTAGTCGTCAGCGCCAATTTCGAGGCCAATAATGCGATCCATTTCATCTGAGTTGGCGGTCAGCATAATGACAGGGACTTGGGACTGCTCTCTTAGTCCGCGACAGACAGAAAAGCCATCTTGACCGGGTAGCATGATGTCTAAAATAACCAGATCTATGTGTTGGTCTGGATCAAAATCGGCTAAAAACGATTCGCCTGAATCTGCTGTGAAGACAGTAAATTGATGTTTTTCCAAATAGGATTTGAGCAGGGTGCGAATCTCGTCATCATCGTCTACAACATAGATACGTTTGGCTTTGGTCATACTTTTGCTCAGTTACTCGCGGACAAGTTAAATTGTAATTGTTATCGGCTTCGAGTCTAGCAAGAAAGTATCTTTGAACCAATTGGCTAAGGAGAGTTTGCGCCTTTGGTATTTAAATAAATTAAATTGATTTAATTTCTTCTCACCTGCATAATTTTTCAACTAATCTTACCCTTGTTTATGAAATTTAAGAGATAAAGACAATGACAACAAAAGTGATGGCGTTCGGTGAAGCCCTAATTGACTTCCTATCCAATGGTGCGACAAAAGCCGGTGAATTAGAGTCCTTCACCAAATTTCCGGGCGGCGCTCCAGCCAATGTGGCGGTTGCCGTCGCACGTTTAGGCGGTAACAGTCACTTTGTTGGCCAAGTTGGCGACGACGCTTTTGGTCACTTTTTAAAAGCGTCATTAGAAGACTATGGTGTCGAAACCAGCAAAATGCTGATGACTCAAGCAGCAAAAACCGCTTTAGCCTTCGTCAATTTGGATGACACGGGGGAGCGTAGTTTTGAGTTTTACCGTAGCCCGTCAGCGGACATCTTGTTCCGTGAAAAAGACTTTGATGCGAGTTGGTTTGCCGATGCGAAAGGAGTGTTCCATACCTGTTCAAACACGTTAACCGATGCTGACATTACGAAAGCGACTTTAGCTGGCATTCAAATGGCAAAACAAGCCAATTGGATTGTCAGTATTGATGTGAACTTGCGTACTAACTTGTGGCCAAATGGCGAAGTAGATTGTCAGCGTGTAATTGACTGGATGCAGTCGGCGGATGTGGTCAAAGCTAGTCTAGAAGAATTGGCGGTGATGGCCGAAGATCCGTTTGCTTTGATTGACGAGTCTTTAAACGCAGGTGTCACCTTGTTTGTATTAACGGATGGCGGTAATCCCATTCGTTTTTACACCAAAGAGCAAGGTGAAGGCGAGGTTGTGACACCGAAGGTTGAGGTAAAAGACACGACAGCCGCGGGCGATGCTTTTGTCGGTGGATTGTTGTATCAATTGGCAGAAAAAGGCGGTGATCGTCAATCTATTACGGCTTTTTCAAAGCAAGACTTGGTCGATGTGATTCGTTTCGCGGCCGCCTGTGGTGCTGACTCTGTGACCAAGCTTGGTGCTTATCCATCTTTGCCTAATTTGGCCGAAGCAAAAGCACAACTAAAACGTTTTTAAGATGTTAGGTAATACTATAACTTAGTTGATTTAGTTAAACGGTTAAGAACTTATTTAGAGTATTAAGAAACTCCTTTAAAGCGCGGCTTATCCGCGCTTTTTTTATGTCGAATATAAATCTTAGCCCAATCAAGTTAGGGGGCTAAAAGTATAAAATTGAGCGATTTTAATGGGATTTAACCTACTGAAAACTGGTAAAAAAATAACTCTGTTGTTTTTTTAGACACTTCTTGAGGTGAAAATTAGCTCGCTTTTTCACCAAAGTATACTAAATTGAAAACAGAATTAAGACGATATTAAGGGGTTCTTAAGCTTGAAGCAGGGGCTTTGATTGTTAATAATTAAAAATCTTCTTAATCCTTATAGAAGGATTGAGAACCTTGTTTCGACGCATGATAATAACAAACAAAGGCAAGCTTAGGAGTTTCCTTAGCAAGTCTGTAAGGAGCAATGATGAAAAAATCCATTCTGTCTATGGCAATTGCTATGACACTTTCTGCAACGTCGGCATCGGCTGCTGATCTTGTATTCAAGCCTGGCGAAGACTCTCGTTTCCATTGGGAAAATTACGAAGCGTTAAAATCAACTAATTTGTCTGGCGAAACCATTTCTGTGTTCGGCCCTTGGATGGGCGATGAGAAAGCCAACTTCGATCGTGTAATTGCGTATTTTGAAGAAGCGACTGGCGCCAAAGTTAGTTATGCAGGTTCTGACTCTTTTGAACAACAGATTGTGATTGATGCTCAAGCGGGCAGTGCACCAAATGTTTCGGTATTTCCTCAGCCAGGATTGGCGGCAGACTTAGCTGCGAAAGGTTTTCTAACGCCACTAAACGACAATGTTAAAGACGCTGTCGCGAAAGATTACGCGGCAGGTCAATCTTGGGTTGATTTGGCGACCTTTAAAGATTCTCAAGGCGAGAAAGAATTTTACGGTGTTTTTTACCGTGCTGATTTGAAGTCTCTGGTTTGGTATTCGCCTGATAACTTTGCGGATGCGGGTTATGACATCCCAGAAACCATGGAAGAATTGAAAGCACTGACCAAAGAAATCGTTGCTGACGGCGGTACGCCTTGGTGTATCGGTCTAGGTTCCGGTGCAGCAACGGGTTGGCCAGCAACAGACTGGGTGGAAGACATGTTGCTTCGTACTCAGCCTGCGTCTGTTTACGACCAGTGGGTGACCAATGAAGTGAAATTTGATGATCCACGTATCGTGGGTGCCATCGAAGAGTTTGGTTGGTTTGCACGTAACGACGAATACGTTGATGGTGGTGCCGGTGCGGTGTCTTCAACGGACTTCCGTGACAGTCCGAAAGGCTTGTTCCAGTCGCCACCAAAATGTTACCTGCACCGACAAGCGTCTTTCATCCCTGCTTTCTTCCCGGAAGGCACGGAGCTTGGTTTGGATGCTGACTTCTTTTACTTCCCATCTTACGAGTCGAAAGAGCTAGGTAATCCAGTATTGGGTGCCGGTACTTTGGTGAGTATTACCAATGACTCTAAAGGTGCTCGTGCGTTTATTGATTTCATCCGTTCACCTATTGCCCACGAATTGTGGATGGCGCAAACCGGTTTCTTGTCGGCTCATTTGGGTGCTAACCCAGAGTTGTACTCAAGCGATGCGGCACGTAAGCAGGGTGAAATTTTGCGTTATGCTACTACTTTCCGTTTCGATGGCTCTGACTTGATGCCGGGTAAGATCGGTGCGGGTTCTTTCTGGACTGGTATGGTCGATTACACTGGTGGCAAAGAAGCTAAAGAAGTCGCGAAAGACATTCAGAAAACGTGGGATGCGTTGAAGTAATCCCATTTGTTAAGCCCCCAAGTAACCTTGTTTGCTTGGGGGCTTTTTGTAATTTATTTGCCAGATAAAAGATGAAGGACGTGAGTCCTATTCATCGTCAATGTACCTTGGAGATGTTATGGCCCAGCTCGCTTCTGCATTAGCGATTATGATAATGGGTGTATTGGGATGCGCAGCCTATTTCTACGGATCTAATTTTCTATTAGATAAACTGTTTCCGACCAAAAATCGACCTTATGAGCAGATCGCGCGAAATTTGCGTACTGCGAATATGGTTCGTCCTTGGTTGTTTTTAGGCCCAGCTGTTCTACTGCTAACCTTTTATTTATTCTATCCCGTGATCGACTCTTTCCGTCTGTCTTTCTTTGACCGAACGGGAGATGGATTTGTTGGCCTATCCAATTATGTTTGGTTATTTGGCAGTGATGAATTCTTTGAATCTTTCCGCAATAACATGTTGTGGCTGATTGTTGTGCCGACGGCAGCGACCTTCTTTGGTTTGATTATTGCCACCATGACCGACCGTATTTGGTGGGGTAATATCGCCAAAAGTCTGATCTTCATGCCAATGGCCATTTCCTTCATTGGCGCCTCGGTGATCTGGAAGTTTATTTACGATTTCCGCAGTGGTGACGATGCTCAGATTGGTTTGTTAAATGCTATTGTGGTGTTTTTTGGTGGTGAACCTCAAAACTGGATCACCATTCCTTTCTGGAACAATTTTTTCTTAATGATCATCTTAGTTTGGATTCAAACTGGGTTCGCTATGGTGATTTTGTCTGCCGCATTACGTGGTATTCCTGACGAGACTATTGAAGCCGCGGTGTTAGACGGTGCCAATGGTGTTCAAATTTTCTTCAAAATCATGGTGCCGCAAATTTGGGGTACGATTGCCGTGGTTTGGACGACGATTACCATTTTGGTGTTGAAGGTCTTCGACATAGTGTTGGCGATGACCAATGGTCAGTGGGATACGCAAGTTCTGGCGAATCAAATGTTTGATTGGATGTTCCGTGGTGGCGGCGACTTTGGTCGTGGCGCAGTGGTAGCGATTGTGATTATGGTATTGGTTATTCCTATTATGATTTGGAATATAAAGCGTGCAAACGCAGAAATGGAGGGGCGTTAAGATGGTCTCTTCTTCAAAACGTACGCCACTGACTTTTTTAGTGCATGCGACGGTTCTGTTTTTGGTGGTGTTGTGGACGATTCCCACGGCGGGCCTGTTTATTTCTTCGATTCGAGACAAAGATCAACTTTCGGTATCCGGCTGGTGGACGGCGTTATCAACGTCTGAACAGCGTCTTGTGGTACGGGCTCATGAGCCTAAATCACAAGTGCAGCAAGGTGATCGATTTGTGATTAGTGGTAATTTGCTGGAAGGTGGTAAAGGTGAAATCGCTCGTTTCGGTTTCAGCTCGCTAAAGCCTGAAAACTTTGCCGCTGGCGAAGTAGCCGAGATGAAAAAAGGCCGCACATTACAAGTAAATGCAAATGGCGATTATGTCTTGTCTTCACCGACTGAATGGAAAGGGTCTCGTGGTCAGCGTATTTTCTATACGGCCGAAATCCCTCCGCGCTTTACTTTAGACAATTATCGTGAAGTGTTGAACGCCGAAGGTCTCGGACAATCCTTTATTAACTCGCTGACCGTAACGATTCCAGCGACCATTATCCCCATTTTGGTGGCGGCGTTTGCAGCTTATGCTTTGGCTTGGATGCGTTTTCCTGGGCGCGCGCTGCTGATTGCTGGCGTGGTGGGATTATTGGTGGTGCCTTTGCAAATGTCGTTGATTCCGTTGCTAAAGAGTTACAACTTGATCGGTGAATTCTTCGGGGTGGGGTCAAAAACCTATGTGGGAATTTGGCTGGCGCATACTGGATTTGGTTTGCCGCTGGCGATTTATCTACTGCGTAATTACATCTCAGGTTTGCCGGGAGAAATTATCGAATCGGCACGTGTCGACGGAGCTTCTGACTTTGATATTTTCCGCAAAATCATTTTGCCATTGTCTTTCCCTGCGTTGGCGTCTTTTGCCATCTTCCAATTCCTTTGGGTATGGAACGACTTACTGATTGCCATGGTGTTTTTGGGTAATAACCAAGAGCATTTAGTGCTGACGGGTCAACTTCGTGAGTTATTGGGTTCCCGAGGTGGTAACTGGGAGATTCTGACGGCGTCTGCTTTTATCACCATTATTATTCCGTTATTGGTCTTCTTTAGCTTACAGCGCTATTTAGTGCGCGGTTTGCTGGCAGGCTCTGTGAAATAAAACCACCTAGGCGAGTGGGTTGAGCCAAGCTCCCCACTCAAGGTAAGCATTTAGATTGAGGCATTTAAATCATGGCTGATGTTAAGTTAACCCATGTAAAGAAAATTTACTCCAATAAAGTGGAAGTACTTAAAGACATAAACCTAGACATCAAACAGGGCGAATTTATCGTGTTTGTTGGGCCGTCTGGTTGTGGTAAATCCACGCTACTGCGTATGATTTCAGGTTTGGAAGACATTTCGGCTGGTACGTTGGAAATTGACGGCCAAGTTGTCAATGATATTCCACCAGCGTTACGTGGTATCGCGATGGTATTCCAAAGTTACGCTTTGTACCCGCACATGACTGTCTATGACAACATGGCGTTTAGTTTGCAAATCGCTAAAACCAGCAAAGAAGACATTGATCAGCAAGTACGTAAAGCCGCTGATATGCTGCAATTGACGCCTTATTTAGATCGTTTGCCAAAAGCCTTGTCTGGTGGTCAACGTCAGCGTGTGGCGATTGGTCGTGCGATTGTTCGTCGTCCAAAAGTGTTTCTATTCGATGAGCCTTTGTCGAATCTGGATGCGGCGCTGCGTGTTGCAACACGTATGGAAATTGCCAACCTTAAAGAAAGCATGCCTGACTCCACCATGATTTATGTTACCCATGACCAGGTCGAAGCCATGACCTTGGCGGATCGAATCGTGCTCTTGTCAGCGGGTAATATTGAGCAAGTTGGTTCACCGCTTGAGCTTTATGAACACCCTGCAAATGTCTTTGTGGCGAAGTTCATTGGTTCACCTGCCATGAATGTTCTGCCATGCCGCATTGAAAAAACGGGAGCACAAACAGAGGTCTCTTTGTCCTCTGAGATGACGTTGACGGCGTCTATTGCAACGGAGGCGAGTGAACAGTCTAAAGCCGCATTCTTCGGTATTCGTCCTGAAGATCTGAGTGTTGTGGCGAGCCAAGAAGAAGGCTTTTTATCCGGTAGCGTTGCGTTTGTTGAATCCCTAGGGGAAGCCACTTTGCTGTATGTGAAAGTGCCAGGTTGTGAAGAGATGGTGATTGCAAAAGAGTCTGGTACTTTGAAAACTCAGCGTGGTGACCAGGTTCACTTATCGGCTTTGCCAGAAAAAATGCATTTATTTGATGATAACGAACTGTCTTATCGTCGTTAATTTTTAAAGTCTTATTGTTGATTGGGATGAGCCGAGTACTCATCCCAAATTTTTTGTTTTTGGAGAGTCGATATGACAACCAACTTGAACTGGTGGAAAGGCGGGATCATTTATCAAATTTACCCGCGTAGTTTTATGGATGCCAATGGTGATGGTGTAGGGGATTTGGTTGGTATTACCAGTAAACTGGATTATGTCGCGTCCCTTGGTGTGGATGCGATCTGGTTATCGCCTATTTTCACGTCACCGATGAAAGACTTTGGTTACGATGTGTCTGATTACTGCGACATCGACCCGATGTTTGGCAGTCTAGAAGACTTTAAAAAATTGATTAATCGTGCCCATGATTTGAATTTAAAAGTCATGATCGACCAGGTAATTAGTCACTCTTCTGATGTGCATCCTTGGTTTGAAGAAAGTCGTCAGGATAAAACCAATCCGAAAGCCGATTGGTATGTTTGGGCGGATCCTAAGCCAGACGGCTCACCACCAAATAACTGGTTGTCCATTTTTGGAGGCAGTGCTTGGAAATGGGACAGTCGTCGCTTGCAATACTATTTGCATAACTTCTTAGAGTCTCAGCCAGACATGAATTTCCACCATCCGGAAGTCCGTAAAGCGCACCTAGATAATATGCGTTTTTGGCTGGAGCTGGGTGTGGATGGTTTCCGTTTGGATACGGTGAACTTCTACTTCCACAGTGAAGGTCTTGAAGACAATCCTCCTGTGCCTGCTGGTGAGCCAAAAACCAAAGGGGCACCAGAAGACAATCCATATACTTATCAGCGTCATGTGTATGATTTGAGTCGTCCTGAGAACATAGATTTTTTGAAAGAGCTGCGTGCTTTGATGGATGAGTTCCCAGGTAGTACCACGGTGGGTGAAATCGGCGATGACTTCCCATTAAATCGTATGGCGGAATACACTTCTGGCGGCGATAAGCTGCACATGGCGTATACCTTTGATTTACTGAACAAGCCTCATTCCCCAGCTTACATTCGTGATGTACTGAAAAACATGCAGGACATCGTAGGTGATGGTTGGCCATGTTGGGCGGTATCTAACCATGACGTAGTGCGTGCACGTACTCGTTGGGGCGCGGATGATGATGGTGAAGCTTACCCATTGATTACCACAGCTCTGATTGCGTCAATTCGTGGCAGTGTGTGCTTGTATCAAGGTGAAGAGCTTGGTTTGCCAGAAGCGGACGTACCTTATGAGCGCATTCAAGATCCATACGGTTTTCCTTTATGGCCTGTGTTTAAGGGTCGTGACGGCTGCCGTACGCCAATGGTATGGGAAAACAAACCTCAGGGTGGCTTTTCGACCATTGAACCTTGGTTGCCAGTCGATCAAAATCATTTGCCATTGAGTGTCGCGGAGCAAGAAGCCAATGCGAATTCCTTGCTGCACAAAATGCGTCAGTTTATTAAATGGCGTCAACAACAGCCTGAATTGGTGAACGGTGAGCTGACTCAAGTTGACGTGGCCAACGGTGATTTGATCGCCTTTGTTCGTGATTATGAAGATCAGTCGATCTTGGTGGTTTTAAACATGACGGGTAAAGAGCAAGTAGCGGCCTTGAGTACAGCGGACATTGAGCTGTTAGAAGGCCATGGTTTTACTTGTCAGTTAGTCGGTCAAACTCTGACTTTACCTGCTTATCAAGCTTGTTACGCTCGTATGCGTTAAAGAAAAATTCACGAAAGCCGCATAAAACCCTTAAGGTGACTGTGGCTATTCGTACTTTTCAGAAAGCTTGATAGAATGTTTGAGTCTTATCCAGAGTGTCATAATGGACTATTAGGTGGATAAGACTTTTAATTCTAGTGAGTGCTTGTATGAAAAAAAGTATAAAAAAACTGACCTTAAAAGACGTTGCGGAACGCTTAGAGGTCTCAACGGCAACCATCTCAAATGCCTTTAATCGTCCCGATCAATTGTCGGCTAATCTGCGCGAAAACATTCTTAACGAATGTGAAAAAATGGGTTATTTTGGCCCAAATGCCGCCGCAAGAAGCTTACGAACTGGGCGAACAGGGATTGTTGGCATAGTGTTGTCGGATGATTTAAGTTACAGCTTAACAGACCCCGTCGCGAATCAATTTCTGAAAGGCATGGCGGAAGTGTTTGAAGCCAATGAATATAATATGCTGCTGTTGTCCTCTGATGAAGTGGAACAAGATGCTCAAAGCCGTATGCAGTCTTCCATGGTCGATGGGTTCATTGTATATGGCCATAAACCTCAACAGTGTATTAATGCTCCGTGGCTGATGCCTAATAAAAACATCATCACAGTTGACAGTTTCATTCCTGGTACGACATCGGTTAATGTCGAAAACCACAGTGGTGCTTACATCATTGCGAAACATGCCTTGCAGCACAATCCGGAAACCGTGGCCATTCTAGGGTTGAGTCTATTGGATACTGACCGAGTTTGTCGTATTCGTGAAGATGAATTATTTGATCGTGCGGCCTCCATTTCGATTCAACGATTGTACGGTTATTTTGAAGCCTTAAAAGAACATCAAATTACCGTACCATCAGAGTGCATATGGAACATTCCAGAAAATAGTCACAAGTTGGCTTACCAAGCCGCTCGTGAAGCGTTAACCATGGCGGATCGCCCCAAGTTATTGCTTTGTATGAGTGATTGCATTGCCATTGCGGCGGTTCAAGCGGCACTTCAACTTGGTCTACGTGTGCCAGAAGATCTACAAGTGGTGGGCTTTGACGGTATTGCTGAAAGTGAAAATTTTCATCCATCCATTACCACTATTCACCAGCAAACCGTGGAGAAAGGTCGAGTCGCTGCGGAAGTGTTTCTTGGGTTACGCGAAGCCAAAGACGTCGTATTAGAAACCGAATTAGTGATTCGCGAGAGCTGTCCAGCCCAGTAAGGGCTGGGCTGTTATAGCGAACAGTTAAAGCCAATAGTCACTGATGTCAGCATCCAGATTCATGTGATAAGCAATTTGTGCCTGCAGTAACTCAGCAGACGATAATGCGTCCGTGAGGGCATGATGGGCCTTGTATCTAGGCAAATGGTAACGTTGTCGACAGGCATCCAAGCGCAATGAAGGTGGCTTGCCAAAGCGCTTCCACCAAGGTTTGTGTTGCACTTGTCGCTCTATGTCCATGGTGTCTAATACGGGGAAATATAACGGGTAACCGTAGCGTTTAAGCGAGGCTTCTAACAGGAACTGACGCTCAATGGCGACACAATGTACGACCACTACTTGCTGAACTAGGGTGTCCAAAATCTCATCTAAAATGCTGTCCAATCTTGGCGCTTCGGCCAATTCGGCATGAGTAATTTCATGAATGGTAACGGACTCGGCGTGCAAGTCGTGCTTGGGTTTCGCAATCCAATAGCGCGCGCCCTGACATCGAATGGCGTTATGCGTCATGGGGATTAATCCCAAGCTGATGATTTCGTCGGTTTTCGGGTCCAATCCCGTGGTTTCTAAATCCAATGCTAATAACGGACTGTCTTTTAGTGGTGTCGCGGCACTCATCATACCCGCTTGATAATATCGCTTCAGAGCACCCTCAGGAGCTTCTTCGGCCCATTGTTCAAAGTTAGCTTGCCAATCTTGGAAGGTAACGTTTTGATTAAACTCAATTTTGGCCATAATTTAACTGCGTTTACCAGCATAGCGAAATTTAATGAATTCTTGTTGGCGCGACACTATGTGAAAAGCGTCCCTGAGGTGGCGCTTTTCGAAAGAGGATAAGTTGGCTGGGTTGACGTGATTATTGGGGATTTCGCCCGCATCAATTTGGTCTTTTTGGTGACGAACACGCACCATGCCAATCATTTCTAAGGCTAGCGCCAAATCTTTTGCTCGTCCATCAGGGAGAAGCCCTTCTGCCTCTATGTCTTCGAGTCGCTCTAAGGTGTTGAGTTTATTACTGCCAATGGCCAAAGCGTGCACTCGCACTATGTCGATAATGGGGGCTATGCCTCTTTCTTTTAAGTTGAAGGTGCGTGATTGTTTGCCTTCACCGTCCAAGACAAACTGACGGAAAAAACCCAGAGGCGGCTTTCTTTGGTTCGCGTTACGCGCCATGAAGGTGAGAAAGCCTGAATGGGCTTTGGCTTCTGCGCGAATGTGGCGATTGAGTTTGGTCGCTAGGGTTTTGTCCCCATAAATGTCACGTAAATCAAAGAAGATAGACATGCGTAACAAGGCTTCGGCTTTGGGCTCACGTATCCAATCGGTAAAGTACTGCTTCCATACGGATATAGGCTGACGCCAGCGCGGGTTAGACGCCATAATGTCACCACTACACAGATCATAGCCGCATTTGTCGAGGTTCTGGCACACCCATTGACTGAGTTTTTCAAAATAGTCACCATGAATGGCTTCATCGTATTTATCACTGAGAATCAGAGCATTATCCTGATCGGTTTTAATGATTTGTTCCTCTCGAGCTTGAGAGCCTAATGCAATAAAGCAGTAAGGAATTGGTGCCGGACCAAACTGTTCCTCGCCAAGCTGAAGTAAACGCTTAACAAATGCGGTGCCAATGTGTGACATGGCATTACCAATCATTTGTGTGTTGGCGTCAGCCACGACCAGCTGTGTGAAGGTATGCGTCATTTTACGGCTGATGGCCTGTAAACCTTCTATGCTAGATTGTTTGAAGATATCACTGATTAAATACACGCTGCCGTGACTTTCTTTTTGGACAATGTCGCCCGTGCTGACAACCCCAATGGGCCGATTGTCTTTAATCACAGGTAAGTGGTGAACATTGCGTTCCATCATCTTGAGCACCGCTTCAGAAGCGTAGTCACGACTGTCCATGACGATAGGGTCTGGTGTCATAATGGTGGCAATCGGCGTATCAAGAGGCAAGCCTTTGGCTAGGGCCCGAGTTCGTAGATCTCGGTCGGTGACGATGCCAATCAACTCATCCTGTTCTGTGATTAACAAACTGGAGACGCGCTTTTCGGTCATGATTTGCGCTGCGGTGAGTATGTCTGAATCCGCTTTGGTACTAATTGGCTGACGTCTTAATAAGCTGATGACGGGACAGGTCATTAGCGAGACATTAGAACTTTGGGCATCCATTGCAAGGCGAAGTCGCACTTCCCGTGCAAGCTCAAAGAAGTCGGAGAAGGTGTCGTTTTCTTCGTATAACTTAAGAAACCAACGTGCTGGAATGCGGTACAGTAAACTGTCTTCTATAGCGCGCATGGATTGTGATGACTTGCCGCCGCGTAATAAGGAAGCGTAGCCAAACAATTCCCCTTCATTCATGCGACGAATGAGTTTGCTTTCTCTACTTAAGGCCTCAATGGCCCCGCTTCGAATAAAAAATAAAGTATTGTTGAGCGTGCCAGGGGAAATAACCCATTCGCCTGCGCGAACGTATTGGATGTCGATTTCCTTTGTCATTTCACTAAGCTGGGCTTCTTCTGCCATATCATTGAAGGGCGCGTGTTGACAAATGGCTTCCAAGATTTCAGTTAACTCAACGTCCATAACTAGGCCTTTTAAGTGAGTAGCGGAGTCATAATGGTGATGATGCCGATGATGATAAAGAGTAAGCAAGCCAGTTTTCGAGTGCTGTCGGCGTTCACTTTATCCATCAACCAGCGCCCAGCATAGACTACGGGCAGGTTGGCAAGCATCATTCCAAGTGTTGAGCCTATCAAGACCGCCCAAACACTGCCATAGTGAGCACCCAATAAAACCGTGGCGATTTGTGTTTTATCGCCAATTTCAGCTAGGAAAAACAGCAAAAACGTGGCGCCAAACGCACCATATTTCAGTAAAGAGTTCTCCTCACTTTCATCCTTGTCTGGAATCAGCAACCAAAACCCCACTGCGATGAAACTGAATCCCACAATCCAGCTAGCAAAATAGGTTGGAATCCATGCCGCAACCGCTGCGCCAAACCACGCCGACACAGCATGATTCAGTAAGGTGGCGATGAAGATGCCAAGTACAATGGGGGTTTTTGAGGCAAATCGTGTCGCTAGAAAGAGCGCCAATAATTGGGTCTTATCCCCCATCTCGGCTAAAGCAACAGTTGAAGTAGAAGTAAACAGCGCTTCCATTGTTTGATGTGTCCTAGGTGGGCAATAGTACGAAAGACAAACAACTTGAGCCCACCTGAGTCAAGTCCTTGTCTTAAGTCTCATCAATCCTGCGAATGGCGTCAGGACTTCTTTGCCATGAGCATGAGGCTCAATTATGTTGACAAAGAATCTTTGCAAATAGCAAAGAAGATTACTCCCCTAAGATGAGGCGATGATAGTGTATCTGTGAGAAAAAAACAACGCGAACGACAGAGGTCGTTCGCGTTTTTGACTTATTTGTAGAGATGTATATCGCTGCTCAAGCCTTTCCACAAACTGACACACATAACCAGCATCAATAGTGTGAAAGGTAAGCCAATGGTAATGGCGGCAGCTTGAATGGCACCAAGCGCTTCAGAACCACCACCGACAAGCAATGCAATGGCGATGATGCCTTCCAAGACAGCCCAGAAAACACGTTGGACCATTGGCGCATCGGTTTTACCACCGGCAGTAATACCATCGATTACTAGGGAGCCTGAGTCAGATGAGGTGACAAAGAATACCAAAACTAGAATGATACCAACGAAAGAGGTAATCGCAGTAAGTGGTAATTGCTCAAACATTTGGAACATGGCCAAAGAAGAATCACTAATACCATTTGCCAATGCGCCAACACCATTTTGAACCTGTTCCAATGCCGACCCACCGAATACAGACATCCAGACAAGTGTTACCAGAGTGGGGACAAGTAATACGGCAATGATAAATTCGCGTACGGTACGACCACGAGAAACGCGCGCAATAAACATACCGACGAAAGGTGACCAGGAAATCCACCAAGCCCAGTAGAACACAGTCCAACCGTGGTAGAAGGTTTCGTCTTCACGGCCAATCCAGTTACTCAATGGGATAATGTGCTCAACGTAGTTCAGTAAGAAAGATCCCATCGCTGCGAAGATCGCACCAGTATGACCAACAATCACGATGAAAATGGCCAATGCGGCAGCAATGATCATGTTGATATTGGATAGCAACTTCACACCGCCTTCAAGACCACGAGCGACAGAGAAGATGGCAATCGCTGTCACACCACAGATCACCACAATTTGTGTGGTGAGTGTGTTGGGAATATCAAACAAGAAATTCAAACCACTGGTGGCTTGCTGCGCACCAAAGCCAAGAGAGGTTGCCAAACCAAAGATGGTTGCAATGACAGAAATGATGTCAATGAAGTGACCAATAACGCCCCATACTTTTTCACCAAACAATGGGTAAAAAGCGGAACGGATTGTTAGAGGCAACCCTTTGTTGTAAGCGAAAAAGGCTAATGAAAGTGCCACAACTGCGTAAATAGCCCAAGGGTGAAGCCCCCAATGGAACATGGTCGCCCCCATGGCAAGATCTTTCGCTTCAGGGGTGTTTTTCATGACTTCGAATGGTGTACCGTACCAGCCCGTATAGTAGGCGACAGGCTCTGCCACACTCCAGAACATCAAGCCTATGCCCATACCAGCGGCAAACAGCATGGAGAACCATGTGATGGTCGAGTGTTCAGCTTTCGCTTCAGTACCGCCAAGGCGGATTCGACCAAAAGGCAATAGGATTAAAGCCAAACAAAATAGAACGAAGATGTTACCTGCAACCATAAAGAACCAGTCGAAGTTATTAATCGACCAGCTTTTGGCACCGGAAAGAACCGCACTTGCATCGGCAGGGAATAAGATACTACCAAGAATGAAAGCCAAGATGATCAAGGCGCTGGTGGTGAACACTGGGTTGAGAACGTCTAAACCAAAGAATTGGATATTATCCTGTCCAACCTTATAAGACGTGTTGTATTCCGCCCGACCACTGTCAGGTGCTTTATTACTCATAATATTCTCCTGATGAAGTGAAACTTTCCAATTTCTCTATGTGAAACTACATGCGTGAATGTCACGACTTATCACTTAACCCTATAAGAATAATGCTTCTTAAATTGTTCTTTAAGCGACTTATTTTGTTCTGTTTTGAATCATAGGAGTGCTAAACATAGCATTCGGCTTACAAGGAAACTTATGGTTCAAAACAGAACGCAATCAAGTATTTAACATTGAGTGTCTCATTGAAAAAATCACTAATTTGATATTCCAATTAAGCCAAAAAAGGCCATCGAAGACGGCCTTTTTTGAATTATCGGGGCAAGAGTTACATCAATTTAGTTAGATGTCAAATTATAGTAAATACGATGCACCCTTGATGCAGGCATTAATGTAAAAAGAGTTCAAGTAACTCATTGAGAAAGAGTTTGCCTTTTTCCGTGGTTTTAATGTGTTCTTTTTGCCACGCATTTTCGTCGAGTAACCCTCGCTTTAAACCGACATTACAGGCCTGAATCAGTGATTTTGGCAGCTCATTCTGCGCATATCTTCGATATTCCTGCAAATCAAAGGATTCAAACAAGCGTAATCGATTCATCATAAACTCCAGAGGCATATCCTCTGGGTTAATGGCTTCCTTGATAACCAATGCTTCTGGTAGGTTGTTCAAATAGTGATTTGGGTGACGGGTCTTTCGAGTACGAAATATTTGACCATTAACTAATGTGATCTTGCCGTGGGCTCCCGCTCCTATGCCAATGTAATCACCAAAACGCCAATAATTTAAATTGTGTGCGGCTTGGCGTCCTTGTTTGGCGTTAGCTGACACTTCATATTGCGCATAACCTTGCGCAGCCAATAAAGCTTGCCCTGCATCTTGAATTTCCCACAGCGTATTGTCTTCTGGTAAGGCAGGAGGACGACGATAGAACTCAGTATTGGGTTCAATGGTGAGTTGATACCAAGAAAGATGTTCAGGGGTTAGTGTCATGGCCAATGTTAAATCCGCCATGGCCATGTCTAAACTTTGTTCAGGTAATCCGTGCATTAAATCTAGGTTAATATTATCGAAGCCAGCCGCTCTGGACTTATCCACAGCGTGAATGGCTTCCTCACGATTGTGGATCCTTCCTAGGGTTTTCAACAGCTTTGGCTGAAAACTTTGGATACCAATGGAGAGTCGATTAATGCCTGCTTGTCGAAAGTGACGAAACTTCTCTTGTTCAAAGGTACCTGGGTTGGCTTCCATGGTAATTTCGGCGTCGTCAGCCCAAGTCAGTTTGTCGCGAAGTGCATCCATTAGGCGATAATAAAAGTCTTCGCTCATTAAGCTGGGCGTACCGCCGCCAATGAAGGCGGTTTGTATTGGTCGCCCTGCGATGTAAGGTAAATCGACTTCAAGGTCCGCCAATAATTGTGCGAGATAGGCTTCCTCGGGCAGTTGATCGTCTTGTGTAAAACGATCTGCTTGATGGGAGTTGAAATCACAGTAAGGACACTTTTTGACACACCAAGGTAGGTGGATGTACAAGCTGAGTGGTGGCAGCAATCGACTCACAAGGTCTGACCCTGCTGAAATGCCGCCAGTAGTTGTTGTAGGGCTTTGGCTCTGTGGCTGATCTGATTTTTGACTTCTTTCGGCAAACTGGCGGCGCTGCAATCGCATTCAGGTACGAAGAACAGCGGATCATAACCAAAACCTTCCTGGCCTTCTGTTGAGGTTAGAATGCGACCTTCCCAAACACCATGAAAGACTTTTGGTGTCGGGTCATTCTGGTGGCGCATGTAGGCCAGCACGCAGTGGAAACGAGCGCTTCTTTGCTCCGTTGGTACGCCGTCTAGTTTTTGTAGCAGCAAATCATTGTTGGCTTGGTTATTACCGTGTTCGCCAGCAAAGCGGGCCGAGTAAATCCCCGGAGCACCATTTAAATAGTCAACTTCAATGCCGGAATCATCTGCCAGAGCGGGTAGGCCAGTCTTTTCACAAGCATGGCGGGCTTTCAAAATGGCATTTTCGATGAAGCTTAGCCCTGTTTCATCGGCGTCTTCTACTTGAAACTCTTTTTGGGGTTTTATATCAAACCCCATATCGCTCAGCAAAGCGTTAAATTCTTTAATTTTTCCGGCGTTATTGCTGGCCAATACGATGGTTTTAGTCACTTATTTGTCCTCTTGAAACGTTGCCATAAAGTGGTGACCTTGTCCGCTGACTTAGGCTTTGCGGCTAATATGAAAAATGGCGGTTTCACTGAATAGGTTGGGCATGGAGCGAATCCACCAATGGTTTTTTAGATGGCCATCTACCGCTGCCCAACGTAACACCTTAATGCCTTTTTCGTGGCACAAGCGCTCAAAATCTTGAAAGGTGAAAAAGTGAATGTTGGGTGTGTCGTACCAGTTGTAAGGCATAAATTCAGAGACTGGCATACGACCTTTTAGCGCTAAGTGTAAACGACTGCGCCAATGACCAAAGTTAGGAAACGTAATAATGCATTCTTTGCCAATGCGTAGCATTTCATCGATCAATAAATCTGGGCGACGAAACTGTTGTAAAGCATGGGTCATCAACACGAGATCAAAGCTTTGATCTTCAAAATTCTGTAGCCCTTCATCAATGTTTTGTTCCAACACTGGAATGCCTTTTTGAATACAGGTGTTCAGATCTTCTGAGCCAATTTCTAAGCCATAACCACTGACCTGTTTGTAATGGATCAGATGATGGAGAAGTTCACCAGGACCACAGGCCAAATCGAGCACGCGAATATTGGGTTGAATCCAGTCGTCTATGATTTCTAAATCAGCGCGCATGTTCAGACTCTCCTTGGCTAGAGGGTGGCATTACTTGATCAGCGATGCGCGTTAAAAAACTGTTTACCGCCTGCATGTAGCGAGGAATGGGAAATAAGAAAGCATCATGACCCTCGGTGGCTTCAATTTTGGCATAGGAAACCGGTTTGCCTGCTTTGATCAGCGCATTGACGATTTCTTCACTGCGCACCGGCGAAAAGCGCCAATCTGTCGTAAAAGAAACCAAAAGGAACTCGCACTCAGCACGGCTCAGTACGGCCGCCAAGTCACCATTGGTTTGCGCGGCGGGGTCAAAATAATCCAAGGCTTTGGTCATCAGCATGTAGGTATTGGCATCGAAACGTTTGGTGAAAGCTTCCCCTTGATAACGTAGGTAGCTTTCGACCTCAAATTCTATACCGTAATTGTATTGATACTGTTCATGGCGCATCTGACGGCCGAATTTGGCTCCCATGGCATCGTCGGACAAATAGGTAATATGGCCTAGCATGCGCGCCAAACCAAGACCATTGGTTGGAATGGATTCATTGTCTAGATAGCGGCCATCAAAGAAATCTGGGTCGCGTCGGATTGACTGACGAGCCACTTCATTGAAGGCAATATTTTGCGTTGACAATTTCGGTGCGGAGGCGACAATCACTGCGGATTTGAGACGTTTAGGAAATCGAATGCTCCACTCAAGCGCTTGCATTCCACCCAGACTGCCGCCAACAATCGCGGCAAAGGTTTGAATGCCTAGCAAGTCGGCTAAGCGGGCTTGGCTTTCGACCCAATCTTCTACAGTGACAATCGGGAAGTCTGCTTCCCAAACCTGATTGGTCTCAGGGTTGATGCTGGTGGGGCCTGTTGAACCACAACACCCCCCAAGGTTATTCAGCGCAATGACAAAATAGTGATTGGTGTCGATGGCTTTGCCCGGGCCAATGGCCGAATCCCACCAGCCAGGCTTTTTATCTGCCATATCATGGTAGCCCGCCGCGTGATGATCGCCGCTTAATGCGTGACAAATTAAGATGGCATTAGAAGCGTCTTGGTTTAGCGTGCCATATGTCTCATAGATGAGTTGGTACGATGCCAAGGTTTGCCCGCAGGCAAGCGTTAACGGCTTGTCGAAGTGCGCAATCTGTGGTGTAACTAGGCCCACAGAATCGGCTGGAATGGCGTCTGGCATGGGTGTTGGTAATCCTAATGAAATACTCGTGTTCCCGTGAAGGTAAGCGGGGAACTAGACCAAAAAATGAATCCACACAGTCTAGCGGCTGCATGGTTTGCCATCAAGGGATAGAGAAGGAAATCCCCTTATTAAGTGGTAATAAGGGGATTCTGGATTAGGCCAGTGAGAATAGGTGGGTTTTTTGCGCCAATTGCTCAGAAAGTCGCTGAATCTGCTGGGTTTTATCCGCTAAAATATCAATCGAGCTTGTGTCTTGGTTAAGTTGTTGTGCAATTTGCTCCATTTCGCTACTCATTTCAACGGCGGTACTGGCCACATCTTGGATAGAATTTGCCATTGAATCCGTCGATTGAGTACCTGTCATCGCGAATTGTTCAATGTTGCGCATGGCCTCTTCCGCCTTGTTGCCATTTTCACTAATGATATTGAGCTTCGACTTGCCGCTTTCCATCGTGGTAATGGCGGAGTGTGTTGAATCTTGAATGGTGTTGACGATCTCAGTGATTTTTGAGGTTGCATCCACTGTTTTCTCGGCCAAGGCACGGACTTCATCAGCGACCACGGAGAAGCCGCGTCCAGCTTCTCCTGCCCGGGCGGCTTCAATCGCGGCATTAAGTGCTAATAAATTCGTTTGGTTGGCGAGATCATTAATCATGGCGATGACGTTATCAATGTCTTTTGATAATTGTCCGAGTTGATTTAATTGTTCGCTGGTGACTTGAACAATGCTCACGGTATCGTTAATGCTGGTCAACACGAGATTGATGGTATCGGCACCAGACTTGGCAGATTGGTAAGTATCGTTAGACTGATTTTTAAGTGTGTCCGTGGTGTTCGACAATTCGGTTAAGCGATTTGAGATATCATCTGTTGCCGTGGCCAAGGAGTGAGTACGTTGATTCACTAAATGGTTACTGGTGGTGATGTCGCTGATACTGTTGTTTAGATCGCTGGACATGGTATTAAAGGTATCGGTTGTGGTGACCACATCCTTTAATACATCGCCTAACCCCTCGGTCATTTCATTTAGCGATTGTCCCAACTGATCAAATTCGTCCAGACGTTTTCTGTTGATATTGGCTTTGGAAGACATGTCGCCTTGCTTCACTTTATTTAAATCACTGATGATGTTCTTGAGTGATTCATTGACACTGCGGCCTATGGCCATCATTAACAATGTGGCAAATACAATCACCGCGAAGCTTACTGTTAGCAGTGTTGCATTGGCTTGGCTGGATCGGCTTTCGGCCTCTGTTTCGGCCTCTGTCATAAGTTGTTCAATGATTTGGCTTGCTTTGGTTTGACTGCTCTGGAAGGCCAACTTTTGCTGATTAAACAGATTTTCTGTGGCCAGAAGCGTTTGGTATTCCTGACCGTATTTAAGTATCGCATCACGATAAGCATTGGCCGTTACGCCATGGGTACTTTGGAAACCAAAGTTGGAAATACGGCGATCAAATTTTTCAAAATTACGGGTGAATTTTTCCAGATTTTCAGCGGTTGGATCTGAAAGGTAGCTGGCTTCTGCTTGGCGTACGCTAGAAAATTCACGCTTGAGCAAGCTTAGGTTACTGATGTCTTCGGTTATTTGATTGCCAAGCTGATCGATCTGACCACGCATCCCTGATGTTGAGTCGAATCCGACAATGTTTTGTTCGCGAGCAAGGTCTAATAAAATGTTGCTGTATTGACGGATGATTTCAAGATTGCCTTGTAATGTGACGCTTAAGTTGTCGTTATTGGTTCTTTCTATATTGGCTTGTGTGAGCTCGGTGTTTTGCTGCTCTTGGTTTTCGACCTGTTGAATGTAGTGGTCGATATTATCGCTTGAAATCGATCGAAAACTATCGGCTATTGCCAGCAAGTTAATGCTAATTTGATCATTAGATGTTTGGATTTTTGACAGTGTCCTCACGTTAGTATTTGCACTTTGTTGAGCGGATAGCCCTTCAATGGCGACGAAAGTAACAATGATAAAACCGATGACAGCGGAAACGAGTAAGAGCATGAGCTTGATTTTAAAAGAAAGGTTTTTCAACATTATTAGACCTACCTGCCTTGTGGGCGGTTGATAAAAACATGAATGAATAAAGTAACCTGACTCATGCAAATACCGTGCACAGATCAATGACTTGCGCTGTGATAGGTGGAGTCTACTGGTGTTGAGTATCGATAGAGGGCGTTTGCCTCTAAATGGGGCAAACGCGTTTGAAAAAAGGGGAATAAAGCTTATTTAAGGTTGCGTTGATACCTCAAACAATCGGTAAACAAGCTGGCCGGCCACTTTCTCCTTACTGAGTTGCCAATGTTCAGGCAATAGAGGGAGAGGTGTTTCTTTTTCCATTTCAATGTAGACCAAAGCTCGTTTGGCTAACCAGCCTTGCTCCAATAGCGGAATGATTTTTTCCAGCCAGCCTTTTCGAAATGGCGGATCCAGAAACACGATATCAAATGCTTGATTAGCTGGTTGGCCTAGATAGGCGTCCGCTGTTTGTTGAATGACTTGAGCTTGTTGTGTTTGCAAAGTGGCCAAGTTGTCTGTCATTTGTTTGGTGACCAACTTGGCGTTATCGACAAAAGTTAAATGCTTCGCGCCACGGGATAAGGCTTCTAAGCCTAATGCGCCTGAGCCACAAAATACGTCAGCGCAGACTGCACCAGGTAAATAAGGATTGATCCAATTAAACAGGGTTTCGCGAACTCGATCGGGTGTTGGCCTCAAACCTTCTACGTTCGGGATAGGTAACTGACGAGAACGCCATTCTCCAGCAATAATTCGGAGTTTCGTTGCCTTGCTTTTGGTCTTGCTGGCGTGATTGTTGTTGGGGGCGTGTTTTCTCATTATTGGTAAACCTGAATCTCTTGATAAGTTTGCGCATTGATTAATTGTTTTAGAGCCGCTTGGTAGTCTTCATAACGGAAATTGTCGACGGCTTCCTTATACTCTTGAGCAAAGGTTTCCAGCGTCAACTCGCTGTCTTGATGGGTGAATTGCCCTGCAATGACGCTCCACCAGGTGGGTGATAAGGTGTTTTTTTCTAACTGGGCAATGAGGTTTTCCTGTAATTGCTCAAATCTTTTTTTACTCTTGATGGAAGGAACCTGTTCAACAAAAACAAAGCTTTTTAGGCTGATGTCTGGTTCCCCCGTTGCAATGTTACTAGCTTCTGCGCGTTGATTCGTTTGACCATATTGGACGTTCCACCAAACCCAAGGGTGATGAGGTGATAGGGCTAAGGCGAGTTGAACAAAGTCGATATTCTCTTGCGCGTTTAAACTTTCTACTAGATCGGCGCCCCAAATTTGTAAGCTGAGCCATTGTTGCACGCTGCTAACGGGTGAAAGAGCAAGGGCACTGCGAGTTTGCCATAATATGCCCTGATTTTGCTGAATCAGTGCGCTTAAGGATGCTAACTCAATGGTTTCTGAGTGGCTATTTTCAGCAACAAAAGCGGATGAGAATTGCTCTGTAATGGCGTTTAAACCGGCTTTTACAATGTTCTTGCTTTGTTCGGTCATGTCGCCAACCAGATAAATCGTTGCGACGGTTTGAGTCATTTTTTGATAATACTCTGTGACATCGTCCAGGGTGATTTGATTAATTGGCGGTGTGTTTTGTTGAAAAAACAGTATCTGCTCTAACTCATGCTGAACGGTTTGTTGGTAAGGGTTGCGTTCTTGCCAATTGTCGAAGGTACGATGTTTGAACGCTGTTTGGGTTAACCAGTTCTTGGTGAGCTTGAGACTTGGTACGAGATAAGAAGGGTTATTACTGACGGTCAATCCAAGAATTTGGTTCTCATGATCATAGTAAGTATTCGCACTGGCAGCCAAAGGAGACAATCTTTGATTGATCGAAGCGGTACTGAGTGGTAACGCGTCACTCATCAACATGGCAAGTGTCGACTGAATTAATTTGGTGTCTGTGGTTACGGCGCGAAAGGAAAAACGGATTTCGAGTTTGTCACTGCCTTGCCATGTTGTTTGGTTGAGCCAGATGACAGGAATACCTGAATCGGTAGTCCATTGTTCAATGCTTGGCGTCGGCAATTTCGCGCTCGGAGCGGTGAGATTTAGTAGCCAGATTGCTAATGTGGAGAACAGCATAATAGCAGCCAACACAGGTCGGCTAAAAAGAGGCTTATTTTTGTCGCGCATAATGAACCTTTAGGCAGCCTGTTAACAGGGCAATTTGTGTGAAAACAGGCCTGATTGCGAATCAGAATGATGATAAAATAGTCATTTTGTGCGTCCATCACAATGGCGCAAGTCCTTATGATAGCATTTCACTGGTGTTTACTGCATCAGCCAAAACAAAGAGACGAATTGAATGGAAGTTGTTAATCAGATTATTGCTTTTTTTACCCCTTATCTTGGTGAATACGCCCGTTATGTTCCTATAGTGATTGGTGCCTTGATGGCTTTGCTGGCGTTTGTAATTCGTCGTCGTTTTGTGAAAAAAATGAGCGCAGATATAGATCAGGCCAAGAAAAAGGATACAGAATCTCAAAATGCCCAAGAACTCTCCGTCGAATCACAGGAAACGGTCGAAGCTAAGTATGAGGAAGGCACACATGAGACAGAAGATTCGACAGTGCCTAATCAGCAAGAAGCCGTTGTTGCTTCAGTTGAAGTTGCTGAAGACGCTTCGAGCCTGTCTTGGTCTGAACGCATTAAATCTGGGTTAACTCGCACACGAAGTGGTTTGGGGAACGGTTTATCGTCAATCATCAGTGGCAGTAAAAAAGTAGACGATGATCTGATTGAAGAGCTTGAAACACAGCTGTTGATGGCGGATGTTGGGATTGATGCGACTCGTACTTTGATTGAAGGCCTGACAGACAAACTTAATCGCAAAGAGCTAAAAGATGCAGATGCTTTGTTAACGCATTTAAAAGCCGACATGGAAGCAATTTTAGGGCAATCCCAACAGGAGTTGGAACCGACTAATGCGGATGGTCCTTTTGTAATCTTAATGGTGGGCGTGAATGGCGTGGGCAAGACCACTACGATTGGTAAATTGGCGAAGAAGTATCAAGCTCAAGGTAAGAGTGTGATGCTCGCGGCTGGGGATACTTTTCGTGCTGCGGCCGTAGAACAGTTAGAGGTTTGGGGCGAGCGTAATAATGTGCCAGTGGTTGCACAACATACTGGAGCGGATTCGGCGTCGGTGATTTACGATGCGATTGAATCAGCAAAAGCGAAAAATATTGATGTTGTCATTGCCGATACCGCTGGTCGTTTGCAAAACAAACAAAACCTCATGAATGAGTTGTCGAAAGTGGTTCGTGTGATGAAAAAGCTAGATCCGCAAGCGCCGCATGAAGTTATGCTGGTATTGGATGCGGGAACTGGTCAGAATGCCATCAGTCAAGCCAAGTTGTTTTCAGAGGCGGTTGGCGTCAGTGGTATCACCCTGACGAAACTTGATGGCACCGCAAAAGGCGGTATTATCTTTGCTATAGCGAAACAGTTCGGTCTGCCAATACGTTACATCGGTGTAGGTGAGCAGGCTGATGACCTGCGTCCATTTGTGGCGCAAGAATTTATTGATGCTCTGTTCACAGGGGATCAAGACTAAGTACAAGCCATCTAATAATCAGGATAGTGAAGTAGAGTGGAAATCGAATTTCAGCGCGTTGGAAAGAAGTACGACAGTGGTCAAGAAGCCTTATCGCAAGTCAGTTTTCATTTGCAACAAGGTGAAATGGCATTTTTGACCGGCCACTCTGGGGCCGGCAAAAGTACACTGATGAAACTCATGATGATGATTGAACGTCAGACTTCCGGTCAAATTCTGATTGATGGTGTGGATTTGCGAACCTTAAGCCGACGAGCGATTCCACAACATCGTCGTCGTGTTGGGGTGGTGTTTCAAAACCACCAATTGTTATTGGATCGCAGTGTGTTTCACAACGTGGCTTTGCCTTTGCAAGTCAGTGGTGCAGATCACGAACAGATCGCAAAGCGAGTGCGTGCAGCGCTGGACAAAGTGGGCTTATTGGAAAAAGAAAAATTCAATCCAATGGCGTTATCGGGTGGCGAGCAACAACGCGTGGGCATCGCTCGAGCCGTGGTGAATAAACCGCAATTGCTGCTGGCTGATGAACCGACAGGTAACCTCGATCCCAAGCTGTCTGCTGAAATCATGAACCTCTTTCAGGAGTTTAACCGTGTCGGTGTGACCGTGCTGGTGGCGAGTCATGATTTGGCCTTAGTGGCGCGCATGCGTCATCGCGTATTGACCTTAAATCAAGGGCGCATGGTTAATGATGGGGGATTCGCTTAATGGCACAGAAGCCGAGTCAGCGAGGCGCCACACGCGCGTCCGTAAAAGCCTCAAAACATCATTGGCCAACGCGATCCAGTTTTAACGCGAACCTGTATTTCCTGCAGCATAAAACCACCTTGAAAGAGAGTTTTGCGCGTTTGCTCAGTTATCCTCTAGCCAGTGTGATGACGGTGATGGTGATTGCCATTGCGCTGTCTTTACCTGGTGGTCTCTATGTGGTGCTGAAAAATGTTCAAACCGTTACAGATCAATGGGAAAGGCAATCCGTGATTACGCTTTATCTCTTTCCAAATTTGGAAGACACAGAGGCGCTGGCGTTGTCTCATCAGATTTCGGCCCAACCAGATGTGGCGTCTGTTGAATATATTTCAAAAGAAGAAGGCCTACGTTACTTTGAGCGCTCCAGTGGCTATGAGCAAACTTTATCCTCTTTGTCTGAAAACCCTTTGCCGATTGTCTTGAGAGTCATTCCGAGAGAAGCCGTTGATGTCACGACGTTGTCGAGTTTGCAGGCGTTACGAGATGAATTAGCAACCAAGCCTGAAGTTGATATCGCCGAATTAGATGCACAATGGTTACAGCGCCTTGCCAATATACTGAGTTTTGGCCAACGTTTTTCTTACGCCTTGTCAGTATTGCTCGTGATTGCTGTACTGTTAATCGTGGGTAATACCATTCGAGTGGCTGTTGAGAGTCGTCGAGATGAAGTCTTGGTGATGAAGTTAGTTGGCGCGACGGACGCCTATATTCGTCGACCTTTTTTATATATGGGGTTTTGGTTTGGCATTTTAGGCGGTGTGTTTGCTAGCCTTTGTATTCTGGTACTCAGCTGGTGGGTGAGTGCACCAGCCGAGCGCTTGATTGATTTGTATCAAAGCGACTTTCAACTGCAGACTTTTAATGCAGATGAGATTGTTTTATGTTTAACTATTAGTGCATTTGTTGGTGTTTTTGGGGCTTGGATTGCCGTCAACCGACACATTGCCAATATTGAACTGCAGTGACATAAACAGGCGCATTACACTGAGATTGAATTCGCCACGTTTTATTCACATTTATGTCACACACACGCAGAATTAACTTGTTAGTATTTTGTCATACAAGGTATGGAAAATTAAAAGGTGGAAATAGAGATGAGTAAAGCTCTTCAGCCTATCGATATGATGACTCCGGGTCAGAATCTTGAGTCTTATGTACAAACCGTTGGTCGAATTCCGATTCTGACAGCGGAGGAAGAAAAAGCACTGGCAGAACGTTTATATTATCAAGAAGATTTAGAAGCGGCCCGTACATTGGTTATGTCGCATCTAAGGTTTGTTGTGCACATTGCGAAAAGTTACTCTGGGTATGGTTTGGCTCAAGGTGATTTGATTCAAGAGGGTAACGTCGGCTTGATGAAAGCGGTGAAGCGTTTTAACCCAGAAGTGGGTGTGCGTTTGGTGTCGTTTGCAGTGCATTGGATCAAAGCTGAAATACACGAATTCATTCTGAAAAACTGGCGCATTGTGAAAGTGGCGACCACCAAAGCGCAACGTAAGATGTTCTTTAATCTACGTAGTGCGAAAAAGAGCCTATCTTGGTTTAGTAACTCTGAGGTGGAATCGGTTGCCAGTGACCTTGGTGTGACACCAGATGTCGTGCGTCAAATGGAAGGCCGTTTGAGCGCATCTGATATGGCATTTGATGCGTCTGCAGATGACGATGACGACAGTGCTTACCAAGCACCTTCTCAGTTTCTAGAAGATCACCGTTCCGATCCGGCCATGTTGTTGGAAAACGGCAATTGGGAAGAGGATTCTAATCAGCGTCTTGAGCTTGCTATGGCGGATCTTGATGAGCGTAGCCGAAATATCTTGGTACAACGATGGTTGTCTGATGGTAAATCGACTCTGCATGAATTGGCTGATGAGTATGGTGTCTCCGCAGAGCGTATTCGCCAACTTGAAAAGAATGCGATGAAGAAGATTCGTGTCGCTATGGGCGACGGGCAATTCGACTAAATAAACTT
Organism: Marinomonas posidonica IVIA-Po-181; assembly: GCF_000214215.1. Lineage (NCBI taxonomy): Bacteria > Pseudomonadati > Pseudomonadota > Gammaproteobacteria > Oceanospirillales > Oceanospirillaceae > Marinomonas > Marinomonas posidonica. Next base: position 3,751,302 of record NC_015559.1, on the reverse strand, counting down.
GATATCAAAAAGCCCTCTTAGTGAGGGCTTTTTTGTGTCTGTGGTTGCGGCGTGCCATGTTGAATCTATTTACTGGCTGCGCAACTGGTTGCCTGGAATGAAGCGCCAGGTTCGGATGATCTCAAGCTTATCCACTTCTTTTTTGAGTTCGCTGGGGAACACTTGGAAAGGTTCGGCCAAACGGACGATTCTCATGGCCGCGTCATCAAGCACCCGTACACCAGAGGAATGTAAGACTTCAATGTCGTCCACATAGCCATTCGGTAAGATAATAACGGCGAGACGTAACTCCCCATATAGGTGATTACGTTTTGCCTCTTCAGGATAATGAATGTTACCGATACGCTCAATTCGACGACGCCAATCGTCTAAATATTTTGCATCGACCGCGGCTTTCGCTGAAACGGATGTCAAACGTCTAATGCGGGGGCGTTTGGCGTATGATTGGCGTTGTTGGTCTAGTAGGGCTTCTAATGTCGCGATGTCATTGGATAAATGGCTGGGGATTTGGGTTTCACCTCGGAAACGCTCTTCTAAGGTTTTTGGTTCTAGTTCAACCTCTTTTGCGACTTCAAGGACCGCTTGTTGATCTTGTGTGGCCAATAAACTGGGTTCTTCAATGGGGTCAGCTGAGGCTAATTGTGGTTGTACCGGGGGCGAGATTTCTTGAATCTTGTCCGATAAAAATTGCGCTTCTTCCGTGGTCGTCAATTTCTTTTTTCTTAGCTCAGTACCGCTTGCTTCTTGGTTTGCTTGAGCAATGAAATCCGCTTCTACTGGTGCTTTACTGGTGTGCTGAACTAAAGTTACTTCGAGCGTATTGGGTTTAGGTGCAGGTAATTCAAAGTCAAAGCTCACCAACATTGCCATTAGCAAATGCAGGCTAATAGCAATGAAGAGGGTAACGGAGAATTTATCGACAACTCGCATGATATTAGGTTAAGCGTTTCTCTATGGCTTCAATTAACGTCATGGCAATGTTTAGATCAAATTGATTGTCTAACTCCCTGACACAGGTTGGGCTGGTGACGTTAATTTCCGTTAAATAATCACCAATGACATCTAAACCAACAAAGAGTAAGCCCTTTTCTTTTAACGAGGGGATGACTTGTTGGCAAATCCAATGATCTCGCTCTGTTAGAGGGCGACCTTCCCCACGACCACCAGCGGCCAGATTACCACGAGTTTCTCCAGATGCTGGAATTCGCGCCAAAGCATAAGGAACCGGCTCACCATCCACAACCAAGATACGTTTGTCACCTTGTTTGATTTCAGGGATGAATTTTTGTGCCATGATCTGCTCTTGGCCCATGTTAGTGAGCGTCTCAATAATGACGCTAACGTTTGAGTCATCGGGTTTAAGGCGGAAAATGGATGTACCACCCATACCATCTAAGGGTTTGAAAATCACATCACCATGTTCTTTATGGAAGGTTTTCAGTAAATCCGCACGGCGAGTTACCAACACTGGTGGGCAACACTGAGGAAATTGGGTTGCAAAAAGTTTTTCGTTGCAATCACGTAGGCTCTTCGGATCGTTCACTACCATACATCCATCACGTTCTGCTTGTTCAAGGATCATGGTGCTGTAAACAAACTCCCCATCAAATGGTGGATCCTTACGCATCAAAATAATGTCTAAGTCTCCTAAGGCAATACGTTCTTCTTCGCCAAGGTCGTAGAAATGTTTAGGGTCTTTATAAACGCTTAAAGAACGGGCCATGGCATACGCTTTGCCATTATCTAGAAAGAGGTCTTTTTGCTCCATGTAGATGAGTTCCCAGCCCTTTTCAGCGGCGGCCCATAACATGGCGAGTGAGGTGTCTTTTTTGTAGTTAATGGATGAAATAGGATCCATTACCATGCCGAGTTTAATGGTCATTGTGGTACTTCCTCAAAACGAGTAGACGGCGGTGTTTAGAAATAGCCGAGTAATATCTAGTGATGCTATAGAAATATGGGGGCGCTGAGAAGAAAAAACAGCCCTGTTTTTTCAATAGTTTGAATCAGTGAGAGATATTCAGTGATGAGGTGTTAGCTTTCGCAAAGGCCATCGATCCTCGTCAACAAAAAGGGCGAATACAGAATTCGCCCTTTTTGTTATCACCAGCTTCCTGAGTTCTCATCAGCCTCTAGGAATAACTCACTTTCTTGTGGCGTTTGGCTTTCGGTTGATGCTGATGTGTCTGTTGTGTCAAGGCCATCGACAGGCACCACTTTAGATTCTAGGGTTTGCAAATCCTCTGTGGCACTTTGTTTTGGTTGCGTGCTTGTTTGAGGGGTCTCAAACTCATCTTCAAAACCCAGTAGCGGTGGACGATAAATTCGGAAAGCGCGCATTAATTCGCCTTTGGCATTGAACAAGCGGAACTCCGAAAAGAGTTCATCGTAATCGGCATTGACATAGTCCTGGCGAGCTTGAAAGAGCTCATTTTCACTGTCTAGTACGTCTAGCAGTGTTCGACGTCCAAGACGAAATTGCTTTTCGTAAGCAACCTGGGATTCTTTAGTGGCAATAACGTATTGACGGATATGCTTTTTTTGTCCGGTTGTTGCTTCAAATGCAGCCCAAGCCAATCGAACCGTGAGTTCGGTATCACGAATGGTACTGCGACGGATTTCCGTAGCTTGAATGTTCTGTTGTACAGCGGCTTGTTTTTTACGTTTCAGTGAGCCACCGCTATAAATGTTGTAATTTAGTCGAATCATGGCGATCAGGTCTTCATTGGGGCCTTCATCACCGTCGATATTATTGTTCCATGTTCTTTCTAATACGAAGTTTATGTCTGGGTATTTATCAGCATCAGTAACTTTCTGAAGGTTCTCAGTTGCGACGATGTCCCAGTAGGCGCCTTCAATGGCAGGGTTTTTTGATAAGGCTTGATTAATGGCACTGTCCAAATCTTCGGGCAATAAGGCGCGATCGGGAACCGGATAGATAAGATCTTTTGGGGGCATCTCGCCTACGACTTTGTTGTAATTACTTTCAGCGTCGCGCAAATTGTTTACGGCGGCGAAGTGGTTTGCATGTGCTTTCGCTAAACGTGCGGTGATTTGGCTAAGATCAGATTGACGCCCAACGCCGGTATCTGTTTTCAATTTAATCTGTTTGTAAATTCGTTGGTGTGTGTCTAGGTTTATTTCTGCCAGATTTACTAATTCACGGAAACGTAAGATGTTGGCATAAGCCTGCGCAACTTCAAGAGCGACATTTTCAACTGATATTAAAGCGCTCCAGCGATCGGCTTCCGCCTCACTGTTTAAGCGATCTACTTCATTCTGAGTGGCGAAGCCACTGAAAATAGGTTGATTCAAGGATAAAGATAGCTCTCGGCGAGTAAGGCCAATGTCATCCGATGAATCATCATCGCCGTAAGTGGTTTCATGGCCAATGCCAGCCGCTAGGTCAACACTTGGGTAATAGCCATTACGTCGTGCGAGATCAGCATTTTCTTTGGATTCGCGGTATTTTGCGATGGCTTGCATGACGGTAGGACTGTTTTCAATGGCGGTGTAAGTCGCTTGCTCTAATGTTAATGCATAGCTGTTTGCAGGCAGAACAAATGTCCCTATGTAGAGCATGCAAGTTAAAGCAGTTCGGTAAAGCATATGATCGCGTATCCTTAAAATTTCACTGGATAAAATCTTAAAGGGATTTTCTTTAAGAATATGTAGCAGTTCTGTTAGCCAGTATTAATTGTTTCGTTTAGTGGATATCCCCCCACAGGGTTTGAATTACACTCAGTGCGACCACGGGGGCGGTTTCTGTGCGCAATACTCGTGGCCCTAATGTGATAGGGTTAAACCCTTGTTTTTCAGAGTGTTGCACTTCATTTTCGGTTAATCCACCTTCCGGTCCTATGAGTAAAGCAATGTGTTTATGGGTGGGCAGATCAAACTGTTTGATGGGTTTGGCACTATGATGATGTAAGGTGAATTTTAACATATCGTTACAATCCCCAACCCATTCGGTTAACTCTAAGGGTGGATGCACGATTGGTACGATTCCACGGCCACATTGTTCGGCCGCGCTGGTGGCAACTTGCTGCCAATGAGACAAACGTTTTTGCATGCGTTTGTCTTCTAATTTTACCTCGCAGCGTTCACTTAATAAGGGCTGGATTGCAAACACACCAGCTTCGACCGATTTTTGAATGGCGTAGTCCATGCGCTCACCACGGGATAAGGTCTGACCTATGGTTACCTTGACGGCAGATTCATTGTTTAAGGCTTCAAATGCTCCGATCGCAATGCTGGCTGTGCGCTTTTCAACGTCACATAAGGTGGCATGGAATTGTCCACCTAGACCATTGAATACTCGTATGGGATGGCCTGACTTTAATCTTAGAACCTTACAGAGATGTTGAAAACTGGTGTCAGGCAAGGCAATCGTTGCGTTCTCACTTAATTCGATGTCAATAAAAATTCTTGGGATTCGCATACCTTGTCCTAATGATAAAGAGATAAAAACACAAAAGCCTTCTTGTGCATCAACACAAGAAGGCTTTTTATAGCGGAAATTAACGCAATTATAAACCAGCCGCTTTACGCAATAGCTCGGCTTTGTCGGTTTTTTCCCAAGTGAAGTTGTCTCCGGTACGGCCAAAGTGACCGTAGGCCGCTGTTGGTAGATAAATTGGGCGTTTTAAATCCAACATTTTTATCAAGCCTGCTGGACGCAAATCAAATAATTCGCGTACCAGCTCAACAATTTTCGCGTCGCTGATTTTGCCTGTGCCGAAAGTGTTAATGCTGATGGAAGTCGGTTCAGCAACACCAATGGCGTAAGACACTTGAATCTCACACTTGTCAGCTAAGCCCGCAGCGACGATGTTTTTCGCCACGTAACGGCCAGCGTAAGCAGCAGAACGGTCAACTTTTGATGGGTCTTTACCAGAAAAAGCACCGCCACCATGACGAGCCATGCCGCCATAAGTATCAACGATTATTTTACGACCGGTTAAACCACAATCACCAACAGGACCACCAATAATGAATTGGCCAGTTGGGTTAATGAAGTATTTGGTTTCTTTCGATAGCCACTCTTCTGGTAAAACCGGCTTGATGATTTCTTCCATCACGGCTTCACGAAGATCCGCTTGTTTTACCGCTGCACTATGTTGAGTCGATAAAACAACGGCATCGATTGCACAAGGTTTGCCATTTTCGTCATAACGGAAGGTTACCTGGCTTTTGGCATCAGGGCGCAAGAAGTCCAGAGTACCGTTTTTACGAACCTGTGCTTGGCGTTCAACCAGACGGTGTGCGTAAGTAATAGGAGCTGGCATCAATACATCGGTTTCGTTGGTGGCAAAGCCAAACATCAAACCTTGGTCACCTGCGCCCAATTCTTTTTCACCTGCTTCATCAACGCCCACGGCAATGTCAGCAGACTGTTTGCCTATGGCGTTCATGACAGCGCATGATTCCCAGTCGAAGCCCATGTCGGAACTGTTGTAACCAATTTCACGGATCACGCCTCGTGCAATTTCTTCGATGTCGACCCAAGCATTAGTACGGACTTCGCCTGCAACTAAAACCATGCCGGTTTTTACTAGGGTTTCACAGGCGACACGTGCTTCAGTGTCTTCGGCCAAAATGGCATCAAGAATGGCATCGGAAACTTGGTCTGCTATTTTATCTGGGTGGCCTTCAGAAACCGATTCTGAAGTAAATAATGAATATTCTGACATGTTTAGTGCCTCTATCAAAAAATGAAAAAGCGCTAAAAAGGCATAAAAAAACCCGCTTAGCATGTAGGTCGCTAAACAGGCATCTGTGCTGCTTCTGTTTAGCTGATTTTATATAGCGTCCGCAAGCCGAAACAAATCGACGCTGTAGTGGTGGATGATGGCCGAAAATTGCACAGATGGCAAGATGAAAAGCGGATTTATATGAGGCAAGAGGCGGTTTTTTTGTTAGGATGGTGCAGATTTAATGAAAATACTTTTTCTTGGCCCAAAAATGAGGCAAATGAGTAGGGTTGGCATTGCATGCTATCTTTACCCTATGGAAAATGTTCTTTCTATTGTTCGTTAAGCTACCAGGAGTGGAACCAACATGTCGTCTCGGAAACAACTTGCTAACGCCATACGCGCACTCAGTATGGACGCCGTACAAAAAGCTAACTCAGGTCACCCAGGTGCTCCAATGGGGATGGCTGATATTGCCGAAGTACTATGGAACGATTATTTAAAGCATAACCCTTCGAACGCTAAATGGGTTGATCGTGACCGTTTTGTATTGTCGAACGGCCATGGCTCTATGTTGATTTATTCTTTGTTGCATTTGTCTGGCTATAACTTGCCAATCGAAGAGCTAAAGCAATTCCGTCAGTTACACTCTAAAACACCAGGTCACCCAGAATACGGTTATACCGATGGCGTTGAAACAACCACGGGACCATTGGGTGCCGGTATCAGTAACGCGGTTGGTATGGCGATTGCGGAAAAAACCTTGGCGGCGCAATTTAACCGAGAAGGTCATGACGTTGTTGATCACAACACCTACTGCTTCCTAGGTGACGGTTGTTTGATGGAAGGTATTTCACATGAAGCTTGTTCACTTGCTGGCACGTTAGGTTTGGGCAAGTTGGTCGCTTTCTGGGATGACAATGGCATTTCCATTGACGGTCATGTTGAAGGTTGGTTTACGGACGACACGCCGAAGCGTTTTGAATCTTATGGTTGGCATGTCATTGCGGATGTGGATGGTCATGATCCTGAAGCCATTAAAGCTGCGATTGATGCCGCGAAAGCCGAAACGGGTAAACCATCATTGATTTGTTGCAAAACCATCATTGGTTTTGGCTCACCTAATAAGTCTGGCAGCCATGATTGTCATGGTGCACCACTGGGTGACGCAGAAATTGCGGCGGCACGTGAGTTTTTAGGCTGGTCACATGCGCCATTTGAAGTGCCTGCCGATGTGTATGCAGGTTGGGATGCTAAAGAAGCGGGCGCGACTCGCGAAACGGAATGGCAAACGAAATTTGCAGCCTATCAAGCCGCTTACCCTGAATTGGCGGCTGAATTTGAGCGTCGTGTCATCAAAGGTGATTTGCCAGCGGACTTTGAAGAAAAGGCGCAAGCTTTCATCCAAGAGTGCCAAGATAAAGGCGAAAGCATTGCCAGTCGTAAAGCCTCACAAAATGCCATTGGCGCATTTGGTGCCATCTTACCTGAACTATTAGGTGGTTCAGCTGACCTTGCTGGCTCTAACTTGACGCTTTGGTCTGGTTCTAAAGGCATTCAAGATGACCCTGCGGGTAACTATGTATACTACGGTGTGCGTGAGTTTGGTATGAGTGGCATCATGAACGGAGCATCATTACATGGTGGTTTCATCAATTATGGTGCGACTTTCATGATGTTTATGGAATACGCGCGTAATGCGGTACGTATGTCGGCTTTGATGGGGATTCAAAACGTTTTTGTTTACACTCATGACTCCATTGGTCAAGGGGAAGACGGCCCAACTCACCAACCAGTTGAACAGCTTGCTAATTTGCGAATGACTCCGAATATGTCGGTTTGGCGTCCATGTGATGCGGCTGAGACCGCGGTTGCTTGGAAAGCCGCGATCGAGCGTCGTGATGGTCCAACGTCTTTGGTATTCTCTCGTCAAGGCCTACCAGCTCAAGCGCGTGATGCAGCGACTCTAGCGAATGTCGAGAAAGGCGGTTATGTGTTACAAGATTGCACTGGCACGCCAGAGCTTATCTTGATCGCGACGGGTTCTGAAGTGGGTCTCGCCATGTCTTCTGCTGAAGCGTTAACGGCAAAAGGTAAAAAGGTTCGTGTTGTTTCAATGCCTTCTACAAGCACCTTTGACGCGCAAGATGCGGCTTATAAAGAATCTGTCTTGCCAGCGTCTGTCACTAAACGGGTTGCCATTGAAGCTGCGCATGTGGATTACTGGTACAAGTACGTTGGCTTTGACGGTGCGATGGTAGGCATGTCTACCTTTGGTGAATCAGCGCCGGGCGGTGATTTGCTTAAGCACTTTGGTTTCACCGTTGAAAATGTGGTTGCGACGGCAGAGAAAGTTCTAACGGCGTAATATTGATCGATACTGAAAAGAGACGCGTACGCGCGTCTCTTTTTTCTTTCCTTTTGCGATGAAGTAGTAGGACTATGTTACGAGTCGCCATTAATGGCTATGGTCGAATAGGGCGTTCAGTGTTGCGAGCCTTATACGAAAATAATTTCCGCGACCACATTCAAGTGGTGGCAATTAATGAATTGTCTGATGTCGAGACAATGAGTTACCTCACCCGTTATGACACGACGCATGGTCGCTTTCCTCAGTCTGTTGCGACGCAAGGCAATACATTGCAAATCGGTGATGACACTATTCAGTGCTTTTCGAGTGCACAGCCAGAGGGTGTGGATTGGCAATCATTAGAGTTAGACCTAGTGTTAGAATGTTCTGGCAGTTTCAGTGATCGTGATGGTGCTCAGGCTTATTTAGACGCAGGTGTGCCGAGATTACTTTTGTCACAACCGGCGGGTTCCGATGTGGACAGTACTTTGGTATATGGTTTCAATCATCATGAATTAACGGCGCAACATCAGATTGTCTCGGCCGCATCATGTACAACCAATTGCCTTATTCCTGTGTTGGAGACGGTTCAGCAGTTTGCCGGTGTGCTACATGGTACCAGCCAAACGATCCACTCGGCGATGAATGATCAGCCCGTCATTGATGGTTATCACACCAAAGATCTGCGTTTAACCCGTGCCGCACTGAGCTCTATCATTCCAGTGGATACCGGTTTAGCGCGAGGCATTACTCGATTAATGCCAGAGCTAGATGGCAAGATGGGGTGTAATGCGGTGCGTGTTCCGACCTTGAATGTGTCCTTGATTGATCTGGTGTTACGAACCGAGCAGCCTGTCACTGTGGAACAGGTCAATGCGCAGTTGCAGCAAGCGGCGAATGATAAATATGCTGGTTTAATGGGGTTCACAACAGAGGCCCACGCGTCGGTGGATTTTAATCATGATCCACGCTCCGTGATTATTGATGGTACTCAAACGCAAGTCATTGATGGTCACATGGTGAAAATATTATGTTGGTTTGATAACGAATGGGGCTACGCCAACCGAATGTTGGACGTGGCTAAGTATTGGGCGAGTGTCATGCATTAAGGCATGGCTTAGTAACGAAAACTATTGAGGGCATTCCTATGACAGTAATTAAGATGAAAGACTTGGATCTGGCGAATAAGCGTGTATTGATCCGCGAAGACCTTAATGTGCCAGTGAAAAATGGCAAGGTTACCAGTGATGCTCGAATTCGTGCTGCCTTGCCGACCATTAAGTTGGCATTAGAGGCTGGCGCCAGAGTCATGGTGATGTCGCATCTTGGTCGTCCAACAGAAGGTCAGTACGAAGAAGAATTCTCTATGTTGCCAGTAGCGCAACACTTGTCGGCTTTATTGGGTCAAGATGTACCCTTAGTGAAAGATTGGTTGGACGGTGTTGAGGTGACAGCAGGGCAATTAGTCTTGGTGGAAAACGTGCGCTTTAACCCAGGTGAAAAGAAAGACGATGAAGCCTTAGCGAAGAAAATGGCGGCCTTATGTGATGTTTTTGTGATGGATGCTTTTGGGACGGCACACCGAGCTCAAGCTTCTACTCATGGTGTTGCGAAATTTGCGCCAGTTGCCTGTGCGGGTCCTTTGTTGGCCACTGAGCTAGATGCATTGGAAAAAGCCTTGGCAAATCCTGCTCGTCCAATGGCGGCCATTGTCGGTGGTTCTAAAGTATCGACCAAATTGACAGTATTGGAGTCCTTGTCTGACAAGGTAGACCAATTGATTGTGGGTGGTGGAATTGCCAATACTTTCTTAGCCGCCGCGGGTTTTCCCGTGGGGAAATCATTGTATGAAGAAGACTTGATTCCGCAAGCAAAAGCCTTGATGGCGAAAACCAGCATTCCATTACCTGAAGATGTTGTTGTGGCCACCGAGTTTGCTGCGGATGCTAAGGCGACGATCAAAGATGCTAAAGACGTGGCAGCGGATGATATGATTTTGGATATTGGCCCAAAGGCCGCCGCTGCTTTTTCAGCCTTATTAGAAGAATCGCAAACCATTATCTGGAATGGCCCAGTGGGGGTGTTTGAATTTGATCAATTTGGTGAAGGTACGAAAGCCTTGTCTATGTCGATTGCGAACAGTGCTGGTTTCTCGATTGCTGGTGGCGGCGATACGTTAGCTGCAGTCGACAAATATGACATTGCTGGGCAAGTGTCTTATATTTCAACTGGTGGTGGCGCTTTTCTTGAGTTTGTTGAAGGAAAAGTGTTACCAGCGGTTGCTATGTTAGAATCACGCGCGCAAAATTAATACTATAAAGAACAGCATAAGACTGTTTTACATAATAAGGGCTAACAGCCTAAGTCGCTGGTGACTGAACCGCCAGCGACGATCTACGAGAGAGTGACCTACTCGACATTAAGTTGAGTATGACAATAACGATAAGGCGTAAGCCACATGACAACTGTGATTAGCAGAAGTTGTGATTAAAAACAGAGTGAATGGAAACATCACTTAATCTGTCATAAATACAATATTAGACAAATTGTCAGAGGAAACTTTTTTATGCCTTTAATCAGTATGCGCCAACTATTGGATCATGCCGCCGAACATAGCTACGGCTTACCTGCTTTTAATGTGAATAACATGGAGCAAGTGAAAGCCATTATGGAAGCGGCTAACGAAGTGAATTCGCCGGTTATTATGCAGGCTTCAGCTGGGGCTCGAAAGTACGCTGGATCACACTTTCTTCGTCATTTGATTGCCGCGGCAATCGAAGACTTCCCTCATATTCCTGTGGTGATGCACCAAGATCATGGTACGTCGCCAGCGATCTGTCAGCGCTCTATTCAATTGGGTTTTTCGTCTGTGATGATGGACGGCTCTCTTATGGCCGATGGTAAAACCCCTGCCAGTTACGAATATAATGTGGATGTGACACGTCGCACGGTGGAGTTTGCTCATGCTTGTGGTGTGTCTGTCGAGGGTGAACTCGGTGTACTAGGTTCTCTTGAAACAGGTCAAGCGGGTGAAGAGGATGGTGTCGGCGCGGAAGGTATCCTGTCGCATGATCAGATGTTAACGGATCCTCAAGAAGCGGTGGATTTTGTCAATGCAACGGGTATTGACGCTTTGGCCGTCGCCATTGGTACTAGTCATGGTGCTTATAAGTTTACTCGTCCACCTACCGGCGATATCTTGGACATTGAACGCATTGCGACCATTGTTGAGCGTTTGCCGAATACCCACATTGTGTTGCATGGTTCATCTTCGGTGCCGCAAGATTGGCTAGCCATCATCAATGAGTTTGGTGGTGAAATTCCTGAAACCTATGGTGTACCAGTTGAAGAGATTGTCAAAGCCATTCGTTATGGTGTTCGTAAAGTGAATATAGACACAGATTTACGCCTAGCGGCCACAGGGGCAATTCGTCGCAGTTTGGCAGAGCACAAAGGCAATTTTGACCCTCGTAAATACTTAACAGAAAGTATTAAGGCGATGAAAGCGGTGTGTATTGATCGCTATGAAGCCTTTGGTTGTGCTGGTCAGGCGTCACGCATTAAGACCATTGACCTAGAAGAGATGGCGGTTCGTTATGAGCATGGCGAGTACAGTGATGGTCGTACTTTCTAAGGCTTAAACAGGTTTAAGCGAGTATAAGGCTTGGGAATGGGATTTTTTTTACTTTTTTTATGAAAACTAGTAAAAAACAGTTGACCACCAAAATGATTTGCCTATAATGCTCGCCATTCCTTGCGGGAGTGGTGGAATTGGTAGACACGCTGGATTTAGGTTCCAGTGCTTCACGGCGTGAGAGTTCGAGTCTCTCCTTCCGCACCATATTTTAAAAAAAGCTGACTTTATGTCGGCTTTTTTTATGTCTGAAATATGCTTTTCTTTTCGTGCTTGCTGTTTCTAGCATTTATTTACGTCTCCTAACGCATTTGTTGTTTCCCATTCGCTGAAAGTTAGATATTTTGGGATAATAATAGGGAATGATCCGATTAGGCTGGAAAATGCGACGACTGCTGCTCATCTTATGCTTGAATCTTGCTAGTGTTAGCGGGCCGTTGTTGGCAGCCAGTTTTGCTGAAGAGGTGATGACAGAACAGTCTTTTTTTCAGCTGCTACCTCAACAAAGTCCTCTGTCTGAGCAATTTACGACGCTTGTTAATTCGCCACCGAACCCTCTTCGAATATCTCAACAAGAGCCCATTCGTGTTGTCTTTCTATTGTTTGGAGACGTAGATGGTTGGCAAAATCGATTAATGTTGAGGGCTTTTAAAAAACGCATGCGTGAGTTAGGCGTAGTGTATCGCTTGGATACCTATGTTGATCGATCTGGTTACGGTACTGATTTTATTGCACATCTACCTGTGATTGAGATGGAGTCAGATTACATCATTGCGACACAATTCAATGCCAGTCTGCGTCGGCTTTTTGAACGATTTTTGATTCAAGGGCAAGGTAAGCTCATTTTATTCGATTTTGCGACGCCAATAGTGCATTGGCTGCCACGACCACCTTTAATGTATGTAGGGTTTGATCAATTCAAGACGGTACAGATGTTGGCCAGTTATCTGGATCGCCAATTATCGTCAACGGCTCGTATTTCAGCTCTGGTTCTACCTGAAAGTTATTTAGGGCAAATGCGTTGTGATGGTTTCTTAGATGAGATGAATCGCTATGGACGTGAAGTAGAGAGCATTTATATTGTTGCAGATGATGTGCAGCAAGCGGCTAAGCGAACAGAAACCCTGTTGTCGAATCAAGAAACGGACTTTATTTTCAGTTGTTCGCAGAATATTGCGGCAGGTGTACTGCAGGTGTTAAGAAAAAACGAAGCCTATAACAGAGTTCAGACAAATGTTTGGGGAGCCTTTAGTGCTCAATTGGTTGAACTAAAAGGCCATCATATCAAAGCGAATACCTTATTTTACTGGGACGATTTATCCATCGCGATAGCAGAAGCCATTAAGTTGGATTTAGAAGGGCGAAACCTACCAAACCTTTATATGGCGAGATCACCTTTACTACCGGAAGACATAGATCCAGAAAGTTTGGGGTTGATGTTGCAACAGGCTTATCATTATTCGGTGAAAAAATGGCAGTAAGTATTAGTTTGAAAGATCGGCTTAAGCAGACTTTGTTGTTAATGACAGCATCCCTAATGATTATAATTGTTTTGGGTGTGCTGTATTTTACCAGTACTTATGATCGATCCTCTGCCCAGCAAGCACTGCAATTAAAGCATCAAATCGTGGAACAGACATTGGCTTCTTATCTGGTCCGTGCGGAATCAGAGATGAGATTTATTGTACAGGATCTGACTGTCAGGGATTACGAAGTAGGCCAAGCGCTGGACCTGCTGTTTAGTCATCACGATATTCTGTTTTCTGGCGGTTTGGATTTCTTCTACATAGATTGGAGAGACGACTTTCATGCCATGGACCCGAGAGCTCGCCTGTTTACACAAGCCGATTTTCATCCACTGTTGGCAAAAGGTCAAATCAGTCGATGGGTGTCGGTGGTAACAAAAGATGACGCTATTTTATTAATGTATAAGAAAAAAATACTCTCTTCTGAGATGGAAAACCTTGGGTTTCTATATGGCTTTATTTCGCTGAATGATAATTTAACGTTAGGCAACGAGTTGTTATCAAGCGCTCAAGTGACGGCTGTACGCTTGTTTGATGAGTTGAATAATCGTTTGCTGTTAGAAGAAGCCTCATCGGATAATAATGATCCATCTGTTCCGACCTTGTCTTATGCTTTTCAATTGGATTCTGCATTACAAGGTGCATTCCGGCTTGAAATAGAACAAGCAGAAAACATACTGAGCGATTCTCTACGCGTCGCATTGCCTTTGTTGCTGTTTGTCGCGGTGAGTTTGCTGGGTTTTTATTGGCTCGTAAATATCTACATCAAAAAATTGCTCTTTGTACCTCTTGAACAGACTATTTACCGGCGGGAAGAACCCCTGCCATTGTTCGATGAATTACAGCCGATTCAAGAGCAGACTAGTCATTATCGAGCAGCCATTAAGGCGAAAGACGATCAATTTAGTCTGCTCTCTGAATCGGTTCATAGTGCCATTATTTTCAGTAACGAAGTGGCGGAATTACAAGTCCTTAATATGGAAGCTAAAGAGATCTTCCCTGAGGCTGAACGATCTCGTACCTTATTCGACTTTTTGCCTATATCCTGCCATCAAATTATTCAAGAAGCGTTAAAAGGTGCGGTTGGGCGCAGCTTTGAATTAACAATCGATAGATTGGGGCGGATTTATCAGTGGCAGGCATTTTCTTATCACAATGAATTAGGTTATCGCGGGATCTTATTGGTAGGACGGAATGTCACGCAAGAAACCAGTCTGAAGTGGCAACTTGATCAATTGCAGCCATTATCAAGTGCGATGGAGAAAAAGGTGGATGCTCAAGCACTGCAACAAGAACTGGTGTATTTAACACAGTTACCCAGCACAATAAAAACACAGCAATTTCAAGGTTGGTTGAGTTTAACACTATCGATTTTAGAGGATATTGGTCGTCCTGATGATACGGCGCGTGAAGTAATCTTGGGGGAGGCTCTCATGACTGAAAGTGCTAAGGTAATGGAGGCAATGGGGGTTGAAGCAAATCGTGCTTTATTGGATATTGCCCTGCCTGTGTCACTTAAAGTACTTGAGGTAGATAACAAGGTCATGGCCTTGTTGCGATTGCTCTTTATGATGGTGATGTCTAACGATATGGCTGAGCGACGTTTATCGCTTCAGATGAAAGGCAATGAATTGGAACTCGTTGCTATGCACGACATGTCAGCAAGGGATCTGTTTATTTGGATGATTAAAACGTTAGCGAACCACTTAGGCGCTCAATATAAAATTTTGCGAAATAATGCCCTTCAATTCAATCTACCTGTGGTTTGTCCAGGACAAGATCAAACACCCATGAGCTCGTTAGAAGAGCAGGCGACAACCGGTAAATTGGTGGCTTGGATTGCCAATGATTACCCCAACAGTGGTTTAATTCACACCGCGCTTGTTCGTTTGGGCTGTAAAGTGAAGGACTTTGTATCGGCGGACAGTTTTTTTACTCAATCCACCACCATTGTGAAGTTTGATGCCATTTTAATTGGCTGTGATCAGGACCGAGAAGGGCAGCATAAAATGACCAAGGCCCTACAGGTGAAACATGATCGAAATAATCTACCGATCGTTTGGGTGAACAGTACGCCATTACAAACGCTGGATGAGCAGGTCTTTCATTTATTCGGTTGTCCCTTTGATTACAGCTTATATCAGGTCTTGGCTCAAGCGCTGCAGCGTGATGGTATTATGCCGGCTTACCATCCTGAACAAGGTCAGTCTTGGATTATGGTGGGCGGCAGTCGAGTGACAAAAGCCATTTGGTATAGCGAGTTAGAGGCACAGCAGGTGACGACTCAATGGTTAGCGGATTTGTCGAGTTTTGATTTGGTATTACCGTATCATTCTGATGCCGTCATTGTGTTGCTAGAGCCGCAACCCAATGCATTGTTGATGCAATTGCAAAATAGGTTTCCTGATGTTCGTCTTTTCGCAATTCAAGGTTGGCAAGATAAACCAGATACTGTGGCTTTATATAAAATACCATCGCCCCATTCGGGTGAAAAAATTAAACAGTTTGTACGACACGTCGTGCTTTAAGAAATGAATTAGGAGTCAGTATGAGTGTGATTGGATTGATTGGTGCCATGGACGAGGAAGTGGCGGTCATTAAAGCTTGGATGACGGATGTCACGGAACAAACCATTGCGGGTTGTAATTTTTTTATCGGACAGTTTGAAGGCAAGGAAGTGGTGTTATTGAAGTCGGGTATTGGTAAGGTTAATGCAGCCTTGTCGACGACGCTTTTACTCTCTCAATTTAAGCCAGATTATGTTATTAACATCGGTTCTGCTGGTGGCTATGATCCAGAATTGCAAGTGGGTGATGTGGTGATTTCGGATCGAGTAATACACCATGACGTTGATGTCACGGCTTTTGGTTATGTGATGGGGCAAGTGCCCAGTATGCCAGAAGCTTACCAATCGGATACCGCATTAGTCGACAAAGCTCGACAAGCGGTTGCTTCCGCGACGGATGCTCGCGCCAAGGTGGGCTTAATTGGAACCGGTGACAGTTTCATGAGTGATCCTGTCAGAGTCGCGTCTGTTCGCGAGATCTTCCCTGCGTTGGTGGCGGTTGAAATGGAAGCGGCGGCCGTCGCGCAAGTTTGTTTTAAATTTGAGACCCCATTTGTGGTGGTGAGAGCCTTGTCTGATATCGCAGGCAAAGAGTCTCCTAAGAGCTTTGAAGAGTATTTGAAAATTGCTGCCGAGAACTCTTCTTTGATGATTCAGCAAATGTTAAGAGATTAAGACCTCAATGAGATGTCATTTTCACTGCTGTCTACTGACGGGGGGGCTCTTAGTGCTGTCGAATTTTGGTTATGCTGATGACCTTGTGGAGCCTTTAGAGGAAGAGCCGGATTCAGCCTGGTGGCAAAGCACTCATACGAATGTTTCACGGACCATTGGGCGTTGGTCAAATAGTACCGACGCTTTTTTATCCGGCAAAGACAGTGATGGTCAGTCAGACAGTTTTGTTCGGATGCGGTTTGGCCCCATTTTTGAAGAAGAGGACTCGTCGGGATTTTTTGATTTCAGTGCGCGGATGAAGCTGCCGAATACCGAAAAGCGCTTACGATTTGTGATTGAGTCGAATGGTGATTCGATCATTCCTGAGAATGAGCTTGGCGAGTCATCACAGCAAGGCTCAGTGGTTGAATCGGCATTCAAAACCAGCTTTTCAGCGGCGGTGAATTTTGTCCGAGAAGATTTAGGTGCTGATTTTGATGCGGGTGTGCTGGTGGATTTTCCATTAGATCCATTTATGCGCCTACGCTTTAACCAAGGTCATGATCATGGTGGTTGGCGCTGGTATCAGAAGCAAGAAGGTTTTGCGTATTATTCCAAAGGTGTAGGGGCTCGATATGGTGTGAGTGTTTCTCTTTACCCGCAAGATAGATTCCATTATGGGGCGGATTTTAGTGTCGTTTGGTTGGATCAAGAAGGTGAGTTCTATGGACGTGAAAACGTGTTTGCGTATCATGCAATCGATGACAAAAATAGCATGAGCTACCAGCTTAGCTTTTTGCAGTCTGGTGATCACAGTCTTGAACCTGATAGTTTCTTATATAATGTACAATACGAACGACGACTGTATCGAGACTGGTTAAGTGTCCAATTAAAACCACAATTCACCCATGAAGCCGAGGACGATTATCAGGGTAAATTTTCATTGACTATGGCCTTGGTAATCCTTCTTGGACCACAGTATCTAAAGTAAAGTAGGTATTTGGTTGCTTTTTCGATTTTTCGTACATTTCCATTGCATTAGATTTGTGCGGCAGGAACTCGTATAATGCCGCGCTTTTATTCGTCAATGGTACCTGTATAACCATCGCCATCATAGAGAACATGTCATGAGACCGGATCAGATCCAACCTGAGAAATATCAACAACAGTTAGCGGAGAAACAAGCTGGGCTGAATCAATTAATGGCCGATCTAGGCCTGCCGGAAATGGAAGTCTTTGACAGTGAACCATGTCACTATCGTATGCGTGCTGAATTCCGTATTTGGCATGATGGCGATGATTTGTTTTATGCCATGTTTGATTCAGCGGACCCTAGGACACCGATCCGTACAGACCAATTTTTAGCGGCGTCAGCCTTGATTAATACGTTGATGCCAGAGTTGTTGGACGCCATTCGTGACGTGACCGTGTTGCGTCATAAATTGTTTCAGGTGGATTTCTTAACCACAACAACGGGCGAAGCCCTGATCAGTCTTTTGTACCACAAGCCAATTGATGATGAATGGAATGCGGCAGCAGGTGAATTGAATAAAGCGTTTCCTGCTTGTCATTTTATTGGTCGAAGCCGCAAGCGTAAGCAAGTGCTTACTCGCGATTTTGTCATGGAAACCTTAACCGTGAATGGTCAAAAGTTTCATTATCAACAAGTGGAAAACAGTTTTACGCAACCTAATGCGGGTATTAATGAAAAAATGCTGACTTGGGCATTGGATGTGACCAAACAGGCAAGTGGCGATCTATTAGAGATGTATTGTGGTAATGGTAATTTTTCGATTCCATTAGCGCGACATTTTGATCGTGTCGTGGCAACTGAAATTTCAAAAGTATCGGTTAATTCAGCGCAATTGAACATTGCCATTAATGGCATGCAGAATGTTCAGGTCGTGAAAATGGCCAGTGAAGATGTGGCGGCGGCATTGAATGGTGAGACTGAATTACCAAAGAGTTTATTGCAAGCCGGTATGGAAACGCTTTCGCCTTCCGTGGTGCTGGTGGACCCACCACGAGCCGGTTTAGATGAGGCAACCATTGAGTTGATTCGTAAAGTCGATGAGATTCTTTATATTTCCTGTAACCCAGAAACCTTGAAAGCGAATTTGGAATCACTGGCGAGCACTCACCAAGTGGTTCGATATGCCATGTTCGACCAATTTCCTTATACCCATCATGTGGAAACCGGTGTTTATTTACAAAGAAAGTCTGTTTAAGCTGAGCCGTAATAGGGTGGCAAATTCGATGCCATCCTATTATTCATGAGTTTTGTTCTTATCATAATGAATCACATTCCAGTATTCTGAATACGACATAGAATGTTCTGTGTTAACATATCGCCGTAAATTTCCCCCACCCTAAAAACAGAGAAGTCGAACGAGCCATGAGCAATACTTCATTAGACAAAGCAAAAATCAAAATTTTGTTATTGGAAGGCGTCCATCAATCCGCTTTGGATGCATTGCAAGACGCAGGCTATACCAACATTGAATACCATAAGACAGCATTGGCTGAAGACGAGTTGATCGAAAAAATTGCCGATGCTCACTTTATTGGTATTCGTTCTCGTACTCAGTTAACTGAAAAAGTACTTTCTCATGCGAATAAACTAGCGGCGATTGGTTGTTTTTGTATTGGTACCAATCAGGTTAATTTAGATGCGGCGAGTGCAAAAGGCATTGTGGTCTTTAATGCCCCTTACTCCAATACTCGAAGTGTGGCTGAATTAGTACTTGGTCAATTGATTTTGTTGTTGCGCGGCATTCCTACCAAGAATGCGGCTTGTCATCGTGGTGGTTGGATTAAATCTGCGGTGGGTTCTTATGAAACGCGCGGTAAACGTTTGGGTATTATCGGCTATGGCAGTATTGGTACTCAATTAAGTGTGTTGGCGGAATCCTTAGGCATGGAAGTATGTTTCTATGACATTGTGACCAAATTACCACTAGGTAACGCACGCCAAATTAAGAGTTTGAAAGAATTGTTGTCGACCAGCGACGTCATCAGTTTGCATGTACCAGAAACCGCTTCAACCAAGTTGATGATTGGCGAAAAAGAAGTGTCTTACATGAAAAAAGGCTCTATTTTCATGAATGCGTCACGAGGTACAGTCGCCGATCTAGGCGCGGTTTCGGAAGCGATTAAAGCTGGAGACCTGTCTGGTGCGGCGGTGGATGTTTTCCCTGTTGAGCCAAAGGGTAACAATGAGGAGTTTGTGTCTCCTTTACGTGGTTTGGATAATGTTATTTTGACACCACATATTGGTGGTAGCACCATGGAAGCTCAAGAAAACATTGGTGTTGAAGTCGCTGAAAAATTGGTTAAGTTCTCTGATGTGGGTACGACCATTGCTGCGGTGAACTTCCCTGAGGTAGCCTTGCCAGCACAAGCAGACAATCATCGTATTCTTCATATCCATGAAAACCGCCCAGGAGTGCTATCACGCATTAATGCTATTTTCTCTGAACATGGTATTAACATTACTGGCCAGTATTTGCGTACAACGGAAAAACTCGGTTACATGGTAATGGATGTGGATGCGGAAACCGGAGAGTTGGCTTTGGAAAAAGTCAAAGAAGTCGACGGCACCATTAAAGCTCGAGTGTTATTTTAAAGGTCTTTATTTGCTCACTTGAATAAAAAATCCAGCTCAGGCTGGATTTTTTATGAATGAGAAATGCTTGGCTAGCGGATGCCAAGTGTGGTGGTGATGTCTTGGATTTTCTGCTTAATATTGTCCGTTACTCGTGACATAAAGGCTTCTGACTCATTGGCTTGTTCACGTATCTGTACTACCGCCTCGTTTAAACGATTCATGCCTGTTTTTTGTTCAGCCGCATAGCCTGATGCTTTTTTGGCGAGATGAGTGGATTGTTGTGACTTTTCTAAAACGTCTTGAGCGGATTGCCCAAGCGCTTGGGTAAGAGTGATTTGCTCCTGAGAGGCATGCTCAATTAATTCGATGTTCTTTTTGAGCTTCCCAGTGGCGGAGTTCAAAGAAGCAAAAATGTCTGTAATTTCTTCTAATGATTGCTGGGTTCGGCTTGAAAGAGTTCTGACTTCCGATGCGACAACAGCAAAGCCTCGTCCATGCTCTCCCGCACGAGCCGCTTCAATGGCAGCGTTCAAAGCAAGCAAGTTTGTTTGTTCCGAAATGTCTTTGATACCACCAACAATAGAAGAAGCACTTGAGACGGATTTATCCAAATTGTTCAGGGCACTACGACTGCTTTCGAGTCGTTCAACTGTGGTCTGATTTGCTTGTGCTAATGCCGCCGCCTGATCGACACTGTGTGTCATGGCTGTGTTGGTGTCTGTTGCATAATTCGCCACTTCTTGGGCTCGCCCCTCGGCTTTGTTGGCAAGAACTTCCACTTGGCTAGACAGGTCTAGGGTGTTATCCAGCTTCTGCTTTGAATCCACTCCGAGTTTATGTACTTGGCCGAATGCGGTGAGCATTTCATTTAGAGACTCTGAAATGTTGTTTAATTCTGTGTCTCTCTGCTGGCGCTGTACACTGACTTGTTCTAGGTATCGATTTAAATAATGGGCGACATCCGATAGTTCGTTCTTGGTTTTACCCACTTTTAGTGTTTGGACGTTTTGGTGTTCAACCAATTCCTTTACCGCGTTATAAAGATCTTTAGCGCTTTTAACGACGACTTTATTTTGGAAAATATGCACGGCAATGGTGGTGATGACCATGAGTAGAACAAACAAAGAAAAAGCCATGAGTGTTTGTTGTTGCGTATCTTCAGCGCTCTGCTGAATATTGGCCGTCCCCGCTTTTAACGTTGCTTCCAATTGACCGATGAGTCGTCGGATTTTAGTTTGTGCTGCCGTGGCTTGTTGAATGCCTGTAAGACTAGAACTGACGTCTTTAAGGTAGCGATGTGACCAAGTATGTAACTCACTTTTGGCTTCTTCGAGTGGATCCACTATGTCGTCATCTTCATTCGTGTCCCAGCCCATTAATGCCGAAAGATCATCTTCGGCATCCGTGTCTTGTTCGTCCTCTAATGACAAGATAGGTAATTCAGAGAACGTCTTAATCTGGGCTTGAAAGCGAGTAAGTGCTTCTTTTAAGCGTTCAAGGTTCTCTTCGGTGGTCTTCGCTAAGTACTCATTTTTTGCGGCGCTAACATGGGCAAGGTCGGCATACAAATAGGCCTGATTGGCTAAGTAGGGCGCAGCATCAGTCAGGCTATTGCTGTCAAGATAGAGGCTAACTTTATCGGCCAAGGCATGGAGAGAGAGCAAGGTTTGACGTTCATTGTTTTCAATTAAAGCAAATGGACTACCGGATAATTTACCCGCTGCTCTGACATCCGATTCTAGACTTTGCTGAATTTCTGCGAGGGGTTGTTGAATAGGGTTTTTGATGTCATCCGGTAAGGTTTCCAATGTAGGGTAAATTTTGCTTCGAATAAATTCCTGGGCAGACTGTAATGTTGAAGCCTCACCAGAGGAAAGGTAGCTTTCAATCTGCTGTTTTAAATCAATGGCAGAGTATTCCCATACTTGAGCATATGAATCACTTTGCTTAAAGGCACCACGAAATTGCATTAAGCTCCACAAAAGTAAAGCAATGAGCATGGCCGCAATGATTAGGTAACTCATTGTTGTTGTGCGAGTGACGTGGGATATTTTCAATTCAAGACCTGCCGTTAACAAATTATTACGCTTGTTGGCTACCTTAATCTCATCTCATGACAGAATTGTTACAATTGCGAGGAGCGGTTTAGATTCGAGTCCAATATAGATTGTTGGCCTTTTTGCGACGGAGTTTTGATTGTTGGCGACGCCTATGGCATTCGTGTTGCTATGATGAAAAGGTCGGGCGGTCACTTTATCGTCATGATTCTCCGCTAAATTTGATGGATTATTAAACGACTGTTTAATAAATGTTGAATTTCTGTGTTATTTCCGTTTTGATTAAGTAACAACAATTAACGATAAAAGGAGCTCGAACATGACACTTTCACGTCGTCAGTTTGTCAAAGGTGCCTCGGTTGCCGGTGCAGTTGCGGCTACACCATTCTCAATAAACCGTGCTATTGCAGCCAACAAAGAACTGCGTATTTATGCGTGGGCAGGTTACATTACCGATGAAATGTTGGCGGACTTTAAAGCCAAAACAGGTATTAATGCCACCTTTACACCTTATGGTACGAATGATGAGTTAATGAACTCATTGCGTGCAACTGATGGCACAGGCTTTGACATCATTATGCCAACAGTCGATCGTGTTCCGGGTTACGTTGATTACGATTTGATTCAACCTCTTGATGTGAAACGTGTTAATTGGAGTGGTTGTCTTGATAGCGCGCTAGCAGGTTCAGATGTTGGTGGTATCGTTAAAGGTAAGCGCTACTTCGCACCTTCTGACTGGGGTACGGAAGCGATTGCCTACAACACAGAATATGCCAAGCTTGATCCAAAGAATCTAAGTTATGGGGATCTTTGGACGCCGGAAAATGCAGGTGGTGTGACGGTTCGTGGTCACTCGGCATTGGTTGGTATTGGTTTATGGTTAGAAAAAGCAGGCAAGTTGCCTTACCCCTTGCTTGATTCGTATAAAAACGAGCAAGCGATGCGTGCTAACTTTGATGTGATCCTAAAAGTGGCAGTAGAGAATAAGTCATCCATTGCTCAATTCTGGTCAACTGAGAATGAGGCGCAAGGTGCGTTCCGGGCAAATGGTGCAGTCATTGGTCAAACTTGGGATAGCACAGCCTTCAAATTAAAGGCAGAAGGTGAGCCTGTGGCTTACGGTGCGCCAAAAGAAGGGGCCTTGGCTTGGATGGAAGGTTTTGTCATTCCTAAAAATGCCAATAACGTTGATTCAGTTTACGAATTCATCAACTGGTATTACACACCAGAATCGGGTGCCATGTTCGTTAAAGCGACTGGCTATAACTCAACGGCCAAAGGGGCGGATGCTTTGTTACCGGCCGAAACTAAGCAGTTTTTCCAAGACTCCTATACACAGCAGGATCTTGCCAACCTATGGTGGTGGCCAATACAAGAACCTTGGTATGTTGCGCTGCGTAACGAATATCAAGACCGTTACTTGTCAGCATAAAGCGTTTGATAAAGCCCCTCGGAAGGTATTTTCGAGGGGCTTTTTTTACATTCATTTTTAGTATTTGAGAGAACCAATGGATAGTAGCGTTCATTTAGACAATGTTGTCATGCAATTTGGCGATTTTACGGCGATTCAACAATCGGATTTGAAGATAGAATCAGGTGAATTCTTCAGCTTTTTAGGGCCTTCTGGTTGTGGTAAGACAACCATATTAAACATGATCAGTGGTTTTTTAGACCCGACACAAGGTAACGTAAAAATCGGTGGTCAAGACATGTTAGGCGTGCCGGCTAATAAACGTCCAACGTCGATGATTTTTCAAAACCTCGCGCTTTTTCCCTTGATGACAGTGGCGGAAAATATTGAGTTTGGCTTAGAAGTCCGCGGAGTTTCGAAAAGTGAGCGTAAGAAAGCTTCCGATCGTTTATTAGAATTGGTTGCGTTAGAAGGAAGTGGTCATAAGAAAGTGTCAGAACTGTCTGGTGGTCAAAAACAAAGGATTGCCATTGCTCGTGCGTTAGCGGTTGAGCCGCAAGTGCTATTGCTAGATGAGCCTTTGTCTGCGTTGGATTTAAAGCTTCGTCAGCACATGCGTACAGAGTTAAAAGAGATTCAACGTAAAACTGGCATTACTTTCATCTATATTACGCATGATCAGGGTGAAGCCTTAACCATGTCTGATAGAGTGGCGGTAATGTCTGCTGGTCGTATACAACAAGTGGCCGACCCCATTACTTTGTATCGGGATCCGAAAACCGCTTTTGTTGCATCTTTTGTGGGTGAAAACAATGCCTTGAAAGGCAAAGTAGAGCGTGTTGATAACGGTATTGCAGAGATTTCTTGTGGTGACCTCGGTATTTTGCGGGGCCGGGTTCAATCAAGTTTGTCGGTTGGCGAAGAAGCCACCTTGTTTATTCGACCTGAGCATTTTCGCTTACAGGCTGAAGAGGGCATGTTAAGCATTGCTGTGGAGATAGAAGAAGTGAACTTTGAAGGAGCTTATCTAACACTGAGCACCTCATCAACTTCGGCTTCAAAGCAGAACCTGACGATTCAACTGGGTGCTCATCAATACAATGAGGCTTTAGCAAAGGGAGCGGCCTTATCACTTTCTTACAATATGAATGATGCCATTGTAATTGGAGGTGATAGCAATGCTTAATCAGCTAAAGGCTCGCTTTGGCAGTGGGTTAGCCATTGGCATTGTGGGTATGATTGCCATTTGGCTGATCGCTTTGGTGATTTTGCCGCAACTTCTAATGGTGGATTACTCTTTCCGCCCCAATCTTTTACCAGCCGATATGGGGGGGCCAAAAGATACCTACTCCTTGGTTAACTATGAAACTTTGTTTAGTAACCATATTCATTTGAAAATCTTTTTTAAGACCATTTGGTCTAGTGTCTTAGTAACAGCACTAACCCTTATTGTGAGTTATCCGATTGCATTTTACTTGGCAAAAGTGGCGACACCTCAAAAGGCCGCTTTATGCCTATTGTTACTAATCATCCCTTTTTGGATTAATGAAATTCTTCGAACCTTCTCTTGGTACATTATTTTAGCGTATAAAGGACCTTTAAATGCCGCATTGTTAGGCTTAGGCCTGATTGATCGACCAATCCGATTTTTGTCAGGTGATGGAGGTGTGCTAATCGGTATGGTTTACGCCTATATCTTGTTTATGATCTTTCCTATTTATAATGCCATTGAAAGTTTGGACACCAATCAGATTAAAGCTGCACGTAATCTTGGTGCGGGTTGGATTCGAACCCATTGGCGCGTCATCATTCCTCATGCCAAACCCGGTATTGCCACAGGTTGCATAATGACCTTTATGTTAGCGGCAGGTAGTTACGCCGTGCCCGCTTTGTTAGGGTCTCCTGGCAGTCGTTGGTTTACTCAGATTATTTACAACTGGTTCTTTGAAGGGGGTAACTGGAATCAGGGGGCGGCTTATGCCTTCTTGCTATTGATTATCTGTATCGGCTTTATCGCGTTGGTGATGCGAGTGTTTAAAGTGGGCTTAGGAGACATTGCAAAATGAAATCAGAAAGCATTATGCGATTCGGGGTCCGTTTTTACATCGGTATCTTCTTCTTATATTTGTTTACGCCACTCATTATTATGGGCTTAGCGACCTTTAATGACAGTCGATTCCCGACCGTATCGCCTTGGCGTGGTGCAACCTTAAAATGGTTTGAGGCTTTGTCGCAAGATGGCGCCATGTGGCAAGCCTTGTGGACAAGCATATTAGTGGCCGCTGGCGTGTTGGTGGTGGCTGTGCCTATTGGTATCTGTTGCGCTTTGTTTCTTTCAACGGTGCAAGGCAAAGGCAAAACCTTTCTGTATTCGTTAATGATGTCGCCATTGCTGACTCCTGGCGTGATCGTCGGTATTTCCACCTTGATCTTCTGGAAAGGTCTTTCTGTTAGTGGTGGTATATTCTTGACTGTGGTTGCTCAAACAACCTTCATTGCCGCTTATGTGATGTTGATGGTGTTGGCGAGATTACAACGTTTTGATCGTACCTTAGAAAATGCAGCGTTAAGTCTAGGGGCGACTCAATGGCAGGCATTTCGTCGGATTTTATTGCCTTATCTAAAGCCTGCTATCATTTCGGCTGCCGCGATTGCATTTTTACAGTCATTCGAAAACTACAACACGACATTGTTTGTAAAAGGTTACGATACTACTTTAACCGTTTATATTGCTTCCAAAGTGCGAACGGGATTAACGCCAGCAGTAAATGCACTCGGTCTAGTGATGATCAGTGTGACGATTTTGCTTGCCGTGGTATATGAATGGAAACGTCGTAAAGAAGCGGCGTCCATGAATGCGTCATAAGAAGCAATAGTACAAAATGTATTTATAATGTAGCGAAAGGCCTCATTTGATTTATAAATGGGGCCTTTTTGTATGATTGATAAACGATTTTGGCGCATTTGTATGCCTAAACGGTAAAACTTAACCAAAATATCAAAAAACTGAAAAAAACAGTTGCACTAAATCTGTAGATCCTTAATATACGCCCTCGCTGACACGGACAGGGCTTCACTCTCTAGTAGAGGATAAGCAGCTTAAGTGGCACGGCAACGCTCTTTAAAATAGATAATCAGATAATTTGTGTGGGCGCTCGCTGGGGCTTCAAAAAAAATTGAAGTCTTACGAGAGTCAAACACGTCAATTCGCTTTATTAAGTAATTGTTAGTGTTTCGAATTTTGAGTAAGCAAACTTTTTAACTGAAGAGTTTGATCATGGCTCAGATTGAACGCTGGCGGCAGGCTTAACACATGCAAGTCGAGCGGAAACGATGATAGCTTGCTATCAGGCGTCGAGCGGCGGACGGGTGAGTAACGCGTAGGAATCTGCCTAGTAGAGGGGGACAACATGTGGAAACGCATGCTAATACCGCATACGCCCTTTTGGGGAAAGGAGGGGATCTTCGGACCTTCCGCTATTAGATGAGCCTGCGTGAGATTAGCTAGTTGGTGGGGTAAAGGCCTACCAAGGCGACGATCTCTAACTGGTCTGAGAGGATGACCAGTCACACTGGGACTGAGACACGGCCCAGACTCCTACGGGAGGCAGCAGTGGGGAATATTGGACAATGGGCGCAAGCCTGATCCAGCCATGCCGCGTGTGTGAAGAAGGCCTTAGGGTTGTAAAGCACTTTCAGGAGTGAGGAAGGGTAGTTTGTTAATACCAAATTACTTTGACGTTAGCTCCAGAAGAAGCACCGGCTAACTCTGTGCCAGCAGCCGCGGTAATACAGAGGGTGCAAGCGTTAATCGGAATTACTGGGCGTAAAGCGCGCGTAGGTGGTTTGTTAAGTCTGATGTGAAATCCCAGGGCTCAACCTTGGAATGGCACCGGATACTGGCAGGCTAGAGTACGGTAGAGGGGTGTGGAATTTCCTGTGTAGCGGTGAAATGCGTAGATATAGGAAGGAACATCAGTGGCGAAGGCGACACCCTGGACTGATACTGACACTGAGGTGCGAAAGCGTGGGGAGCAAACAGGATTAGATACCCTGGTAGTCCACGCCGTAAACGATGTCTACTAGCCGTTGGGTTGTAATGACTTAGTGGCGCAGCTAACGCAATAAGTAGACCGCCTGGGGAGTACGGCCGCAAGGTTAAAACTCAAATGAATTGACGGGGGCCCGCACAAGCGGTGGAGCATGTGGTTTAATTCGAAGCAACGCGAAGAACCTTACCTACTCTTGACATCCAGAGAACTTAGCAGAGATGCTTTGGTGCCTTCGGGAACTCTGAGACAGGTGCTGCATGGCTGTCGTCAGCTCGTGTTGTGAAATGTTGGGTTAAGTCCCGTAACGAGCGCAACCCTTATCCTTACTTGCCAGCACTTCGGGTGGGAACTTTAAGGAGACTGCCGGTGACAAACCGGAGGAAGGTGGGGACGACGTCAAGTCATCATGGCCCTTACGAGTAGGGCTACACACGTGCTACAATGGCGTATACAAAGGGCAGCTAACTTGCGAGAGTGTGCAAATCCCATAAAGTACGTCGTAGTCCGGATTGGAGTCTGCAACTCGACTCCATGAAGTCGGAATCGCTAGTAATCGTGGATCAGAATGCCACGGTGAATACGTTCCCGGGCCTTGTACACACCGCCCGTCACACCATGGGAGTTGATTGCTCCAGAAGTAGCTAGCTTAACCTTTCGGGGATGGCGGTTACCACGGAGTGGTCAATGACTGGGGTGAAGTCGTAACAAGGTAGCCCTAGGGGAACCTGGGGCTGGATCACCTCCTTAAACGATATGAAGCACTGGTGAGCGTTCACACAAATTATCTGATGGCTATGAGTTCTCATAGCAACCTATCTTAAAAGCGTTTTAGACAAAGTGTTAAGCAAGACACTAATCACAACACATTGTGTTGGTTAGTTTCTGACTTAGTGCTTTGCACTAAACTTGCTCTTTAACAATTCGAATTTTGAAATAACGATGAATCAAGCGTTAAACCGGTGGAAAGCACTTTAACCTAGTGACTTTCTATTATCGTAAATCCAGAGAAGAGACAAAAGCTTCTTTGGTATGTGATTCTTAATATGACACTCTTCTGAGTGGAAACTATTTTGGGTTATATGGTCAAGTGACCAAGCGTGCACGGTGGATGCCTTGGCAGTCAGAGGCGATGAAGGACGTGGTAATCTGCGAAAAGCTCGGGGGAGTCGATAAACAGACTTTGATCCCGAGATGTCCGAATGGGGAAACCCACTCTACTTGTAGAGTATCCCACAGTGAATACATAGCTGTGTGGAGGCGAACCCGGGGAACTGAAACATCTAAGTACCCGGAGGAAAAGAAATCAACCGAGATTCCCTAAGTAGCGGCGAGCGAAAGGGGATTAGCCCTTAAGTTGATTTGGTGTTAGTAGAAGACTCTGGAAAGGGTCGCCGTAGAGGGTGATAGCCCCGTATACGAAAACGCCATTTTAATGAAAACGAGTAGGACGGGACACGTGTTATCCTGTCTGAATATGGGGGGACCATCCTCCAAGGCTAAATACTCCTGACTGACCGATAGTGAACCAGTACCGTGAGGGAAAGGCGAAAAGAACCCCTGTGAGGGGAGTGAAATAGATCCTGAAACCGTGTACGTACAAGCAGTGGGAGCCGATTTATTCGGTGACTGCGTACCTTTTGTATAATGGGTCAACGACTTATTTTCAGTAGCAAGGTTAAGCGAATAGTGGAGCCGTAGGGAAACCGAGTCTTAATAGGGCGTTTAGTTGCTGGGAATAGACCCGAAACCGGGCGATCTATCCATGAGCAGGTTGAAGGTTGGGTAACACTAACTGGAGGACCGAACCCACGTACGTTGAAAAGTCCGGGGATGACTTGTGGATAGGAGTGAAAGGCTAATCAAGCTCGGAGATAGCTGGTTCTCCTCGAAAGCTATTTAGGTAGCGCCTCGCGTATTGCCATTGGGGGTAGAGCACTGTTTGGGCTAGGGGGTCATCCCGACTTACCAACCCCATGCAAACTCCGAATACCAATGAGTATGAGCGCGGGAGACACACGGCGGGTGCTAACGTCCGTCGTGGAAAGGGAAACAACCCAGACCGTCAGCTAAGGTCCCAAAGTTACAGTTAAGTGGGAAACGATGTGGGAAGGCTCAGACAGCTAGGAGGTTGGCTTAGAAGCAGCCATCCTTTAAAGAAAGCGTAATAGCTCACTAGTCGAGTCGGCCTGCGCGGAAGATATAACGGGGCTCAAACTGTACACCGAAGCTACGGATTCAAGATTTATCTTGGATGGTAGAGGAGCGTTCTGTAGGCCGTTGAAGGGAAAGCTGTAAGGCATCCTGGAGGTATCAGAAGTGCGAATGTTGACATGAGTAACGATAAGGGGAGTGAAAAACTCCCCCGCCGGAAGACCAAGGTTTCCTGTCCCATGTTAATCAGGGCAGGGTGAGTCGGCCCCTAAGGCGAGGCAGAAATGCGTAGTCGATGGGAAACAGGTTAATATTCCTGTACTCGTGTATATTGCGATGGAGAGACGGAGAAGGCTAGGCCAGCGCGGCGATGGTTGTCCGCGTTTAAGGTTGTAGGCTGGGGTTTTAGGTAAATCCGGAACCCTTTAAGGCTGAGAATTGATGACGAGTCCTCTTTTGGACGAAGTGGTTGATGCCCTGCTTCCAGGAAAAACTTCTAAGCTTCAGATATACAGGAACCGTACCCCAAACCGACACAGGTGGTCAGGTAGAGAATACCAAGGCGCTTGAGAGAACTCGGGTGAAGGAACTAGGCAAAATGGTACCGTAACTTCGGGAGAAGGTACGCCGGCCGGTGTGAAGGACTTGCTCCGTAAGCACTAGTCGGTCGAAGATACCAGGTGGCTGCGACTGTTTATTAAAAACACAGCACTCTGCAAACACGAAAGTGGACGTATAGGGTGTGACGCCTGCCCGGTGCTTGAAGGTTAATTGATGGGGTTAGCGTAAGCGAAGCTCTTGATCGAAGCCCAAGTAAACGGCGGCCGTAACTATAACGGTCCTAAGGTAGCGAAATTCCTTGTCGGGTAAGTTCCGACCTGCACGAATGGCGTAACGATGGCCACACTGTCTCCACCCGAGACTCAGTGAAATTGAAATCGCAGTGAAGATGCTGTGTATCCGCGGCTAGACGGAAAGACCCCGTGAACCTTTACTATAGCTTCACAGTGAACTTTGAACCTACTTGTGTAGGATAGGTGGGAGGCTTTGAAGATAGGACGCCAGTTCTATTGGAGCCAATCTTGAAATACCACCCTGGTACGTTTGAGGTTCTAACTCAGGTCCCTTATCGGGATCGAGGACACTGTGTGGTGGGTAGTTTGACTGGGGCGGTCTCCTCCCAAAGAGTAACGGAGGAGCACGAAGGTGTGCTCAGCATGGTCGGAAATCATGCATAGAGTGTAAAGGCAAAAGCACGCTTAACTGCGAGACAGACACGTCGAGCAGGTACGAAAGTAGGTCTTAGTGATCCGGTGGTTCTGTATGGAAGGGCCATCGCTCAACGGATAAAAGGTACTCCGGGGATAACAGGCTGATACCGCCCAAGAGTTCACATCGACGGCGGTGTTTGGCACCTCGATGTCGGCTCATCACATCCTGGGGCTGAAGCCGGTCCCAAGGGTATGGCTGTTCGCCATTTAAAGTGGTACGCGAGCTGGGTTTAGAACGTCGTGAGACAGTTCGGTCCCTATCTGCCGTGGACGTTTGAGATTTGAGAGGAGCTGCTCCTAGTACGAGAGGACCGGAGTGGACGAACCTCTGGTGTTCCGGTTGTCACGCCAGTGGCATTGCCGGGTAGCTACGTTCGGACGGGATAACCGCTGAAAGCATCTAAGCGGGAAGCCTCCCTCAAGATAAGATCTCACTGGAACATAAGTTCCCTAAAGAGCCGTTGAAGACTACGACGTTGATAGGTTGGGTGTGTAAGTGCTGTGAGGCATTGAGCTAACCAATACTAATTGCTCGTGAGGCTTGACCATATAACACCAAAGTGGTTTACACATAGATTACGATTGAAGCTGGTTTATCGCTTGATCCACGTTATTTCAAAATGAATTGTTAAAGATCCAAGCAACGTATTCGCGTGTTTTGGTTGCAGAGTAGAAGAGCTCGAACCAGAACGATACGCAAACCGAATTGCTTGACGATCATAGAGGCGTTGAACCACCTGATCCCATCCCGAACTCAGAAGTGAAAAGCGCCATCGCCGATGGTAGTGTGGGGGATCCCATGTGAGAGTAGGTCGTCGTCAAGCTTTAAATTAAGAAGCCCTGATAGGTTATCCTGTCAGGGCTTTTTTACGTCTGTAGAAAACTTAGGATCCGAAACCGCGACGCCTTGCGTCACTGACGTCGTCAGCGGCTTACGCTGCTTCGGATCTTGTACGATGTTATCAAGATGATTTAAGAATGAAGTGAAGCTTCAGATCATTGAACGCAAAGGGCATATATAGGTCGTCTCTAATATCCTCAGAGGCTCCACACTATCCGAAACAACGAATATCGTCAGCTGCTACGCTATCTTGGATCTTGTGCTGTCGAGGTAGGAAGGATCACCTCAGGCCCTATGACGGGCTCGGAAATAACGTCCTCGAAAAGGAATGAAATTCAATGTTTCGTTAAAAACTCTAGTTCGAATCTCTCTGCTGGTATTGGCCGGCTAATGTAGTAGCCTTGCGCATCATCACACCCAATTGTTTTCAGTAGATCGAGTTGTTCTTCAGTTTCAACCCCTTCAGCAATGGTCCGCATGCCAAGTTGTTGAGCAAGCAGAATAATGGTGCCAACAATAATGCGATCGTTATAGTTATTGGCCATATTTCTTACAAATGACTGGTCGATTTTGAGCTTATAAATTGGGAAGCGCTGTAAATAACTTAAAGATGAGTAGCCAGTACCAAAGTCATCCATCGAAGTATGAGTGCCTATTTGTTGTAATGATTCTAGAGTCGCAACAGTATGTTCTGGATCGATAGCGGCTGTTCTTTCGGTCAGTTCGAGTTCAAGGTATTCGCTTGATACGTTGAACTCTTTTAGGATGTCTGCAATAAGGATGGGTAGATCATTCGTTTGAAATTGAGCATAGGATAAGTTTACCGCTATTCGAACGGGTTTTATGTCGTTGTTAAGCCAAGTTCGTATTTGTCTTACGGTTTCTCTAAGAACCCATTCACCAATAGAGAGGATTTGACCGCTTTCTTCTGCAAGTGGGATAAATTCCCCTGGGCTTACATGACCAAGGGATTTGCTGTGCCAACGAATTAATGCTTCTGCACCTATGACCTCTGTTGTACTAAGGCTGACCTGAGGCTGAAAATGTAAACTAAATTCATTTTGCAATAAGGCATCATGTAAGGCATTGCTTAACATGAGGGAGCGTGTTGATGCCGCTTGCATTTCTTGGTTGAAAAAAGCATATCGATTTCGGCCTGCATTTTTTGCATGGTACATCGCGGTGTCTGCTTGTTTGTAGAGAGTCTCAAAATTTTCGCTGTTTTCTGGATAAAAACTGACGCCTATTGAGGGTGTAATAAAGAATTGGTGCTGATCAATGTAATAACGTTCAGACAAAGCGTTTTTGATTTCGATGGTTTTACTTTCTATGTTGGACATGTTTTCAGCGGGTAATAAAATCATGAACTCATCTCCGCCTTGTCTAGCAATATGCCTGATATCTTTAACAAGGTGACGCATTCTGTCGGCAACATTTTGCAATAATTGGTCGCCAATAACATGTCCCAAGGTGTCGTTGATTTTTTTAAAGTGATCGAGGTCGATAAAAAGCAGGGCTAACTTAGTGTTTGTTTTAATAAGTTGATGGAAGGCTTGATTGAGCGATTCCCTGTTAGGGAGTTTGGTAAGAGAGTCATGATGGGCAAGCCATTCGACTTGATCATTGGCTTTTCGTATTTCATCAATATCAATACGGACACCAAGCATACGAGAAGGATTACCTTTGGAATCGAACTCCGTCACAATGCAGCGAACTCCTATCCAGCGATATTCTCCATTCTTATGGCGGATACGTGCTTGGTATTTATAATAGTTGGAAGGGCTTTTATTGGTGAGAATATTTTGTATTGTCGCTAAAACAGCAGCTCTATCGTCAGGGTGGACTTTTTCGAGTTCCTGTTTGCGGCTTGCTGCTCCTTCTACAGGAGAGTACCCCAACATAATGAAGTAGGAGGGAGTAGCAAACCAGATATCATTGGTGACGTCCCATTCCCATATGCCAACCTTGGTCAATTTTAATGCTTCGTTGATGCGTATTTCAGAGTCTTTTAATTGGCTTTCACGTTCTTTGTATTCCGTAAGCCGTTTGGCGTAACCTAAGGTCGACACAAGTTTGGCTTTGTTATCAAAACTGGGCGCAATGCCAATTTGAAAAAAGTCCATCGTACCATCCGCTAAGGTAACCCACTCTTCATTGTAGCCAGGAGAAATTTTGGAGGTAATGTCGATGATTGGGTGAGCATGTTGGCGAGTTTGAATGTCTTCATCAGTAAAACCAAGGAGTTGATTCTTAGGTAGCCCAATGAGTGCTTCAAAAGGAGCATTGCAGTATATATAAACCTGTTTTTGGTCTTTAATCCAAACCGGATCAGGTATGGCATCTAAGGAAGCCGTTACTTGTTTGGTGAATTTTTGAAGTGATTGGTGTGCAAAATTGAGCCCGTTTTTCTTAACGGAATCTTTTTTGAAAAACAAGGCCGCCCCCTGCAGAGCACATAGTGCAATTAAGCAGATGGAGATAATAAACCAGACGGAAGATGCCATTTTTCACCTTGGATTAGAGCAAAAATAAGTGCGCTTTAATGGCTATCTTAAAATAATATCTGATAAGGGTATGCTGTATTATGATGAAAATCTGTAGTCTTATGTAATGTTATGGAGAAATGGGTTAAAAGACGACGATTACGCCTGCTGGGTACTGGTCGTCTTTTTTATGACATTTATGGTCATTAATTGGAGCGATTATTTAAGAGTGCTTGGTAAGCATAACCACTACGTTTAATGGTGCGTTTTTGGGTTTCATAGTCCACATAGCATAAGCCAAAGCGCTTGCTGTAACCTTCTGCCCATTCGAAGTTGTCCATTAAGCTCCAAGCGAAGTAGCCACGAATATCAACGCCAGCCATGATGGCATCATTGACGGCATTGATGTGGCCGTTTAGATAACGTACACGCTGATCGTCATTGATTTCACCATGTTCCATGACATCCGCGCAAGCGGCGCCATTTTCGGTGATGTACATAGGTGGTAAGTCGTATTGTTTGTTGAGATTGATAAGAAGCTCACTAAACGCCTGCGGGGCAATTTCCCATCCTATGTCAGTGTATTCTACTTGCTGCTTGTTTTTGACATCACGGAACAATGTTTTCTCATCGTATTCATTGTGATTACAGGTATAGAAGTTCATTCCTAAAAAGTCGATCGGTCGAGAGATGATGTCTAAGTCACCCGGTAAGATGGTAGGAAGGTGATCGGGTAAGACTTTTTCTAATAATTTGGGGTATTGGCCTTTTAAAAGTGGCTCAATGAAAAACTGGTTGTCTAATGCTTCACGTACTAAGGCGGCAAATTGGTCTTCGGATTTAGTTGATGCCGGGTAGGTTTGATTCATGTTTAGCACGATACCTACTTGGCTATTAGGGCAATTTTCACGTATGACAGGCAATGCTAATCCATGCGCAAGTAATATGTGGTGCGCGGCTTGGCGGCCAAATCGTGGTGAGGTTAAACCTGGTGCATGAATGCCATATTCATAGCCCAGAATGGCCGCACAGAAAGGTTCGTTGAACGTGGCCCATGCATCGACCCATTCGCCTAACTCTTTTGTTGCTAGTTGCGCATACTTGACGAACTGGAAGGCGGTTTCTCTATTTACCCAGCCTCCATGATCTTCAAGATGTTGTGGTAGATCCCAGTGATAAAGTGTCACAAAGGTTTTAAGCCCTTTGGCTTTTAACGCCTTGAGTAATTGTCGGTAAAAAGCCAAGCCTTTTTCATTGGCTTGCCCTTTCTCATCCATCAGTCTCGGCCAAGCAATAGACAGTCGGTAGGCATCTACTCCAAGACTGCAAATTAGATCGACGTCTTCTTCCCAGCGATGATAATGGTCGCAGGCAATAGAACCATCGTCGCCGTTTAAGACTTTGCCTGGGGTGGCGCAAAAAGTATCCCAAATACTGGTCAAACGACCATCTGTGGTGTTGGCGCCTTCAATTTGAAAGGATGCTGTCGCAACACCAAAGGTAAAATCTGGCGTAAGCATTTTGGAATGTTTGGGAAGGCTGATGGTCATTAGAACCTCGAGTGTCGGTATTGTTATTAAGTATTGCTTGAGTGCGGACAAAGGTACTGGAGTGGGTCGAAATAGGTCAATATGGCGGCAATGCATTTAGTGATTTAAGATTGTTTAAGTACATTTTAAGGAAAAGAATACTGCATAGCAGTGATATTTCGCCCCTGCGACCGATAAGCGTTAAAGCGGGCTCTTAATTCCTTGGGTAAGGCTTCTTCGTTGATGATGGTAAAGTGTCCGCGTTGATAAAAATCGGTCAGATGGTCAAGAGCAAAGCAGAAGCTGGCTTTTTGTTTTAAGATGGGCTGCAAATTCGAGAGTAGGTGTTGTCCTAATCCTGTGTTTCGTCTGCTGGGGCTGGTTACCATACCTGTCAGTAACTGGCTGTTGCCTATTTGTTTCAGTCTAGCAACGGCTAAAATCGTGCCGTTTTCTTTGATCGCCCAAATGGGGTCTGCTTTATTGGGTTTACCACTCGGATAATGGGCTTGGTAGAATTTTTTAACCAATGGAAACCATAAAGAGGGAACTAGTTCAGCGTTTGGAAATGGCGGCGACATAACAGTGATTAATTGGCTGATGGATATCTCATTTTAGCATAATGTGCTATGACTAATGGGTAAATAATGCAAACACAGAATTCAAGGGGATGATAATGTGGTCTAAAATTCTAATGTTCGGTTTTTGTTGTTGGTTATGGCCTGCTTGGGCAACTAACAGTGGGACTGAGCTAGGGTATCGACAGGCTGAGTTATTTCAACAGTATGTCGAGCGCACCAAAGAATATGTTAGGCAGCATAAAGTCTGGGTAGATGAAAATCAGCAGGATAGAGAATTAGCGGCTGTTTTACCGTATGAATTGATGCCGGATGATCAGAATTGTAGCGGCAAAACAAAGATAGGTGTCTTGTTATCACATGGTTTGTCAGACTCACCTTTTTCCATGCGAGATCCAGCGCATGCGTTACAGCAAGCTTGTTATCAAGTGCGAGTTATTTTGTTGGCGGGGCACGGGACGCAATCCGCTGATTTAATTAACGTTTCAAGACAGGCGTGGCGGAAGTCTTTTCAGAATGCCGCCGATGCGTTTCAGCAAGAGGTTGATGTGCTTTATGTCGGTGGTTTTTCAACAGGGGGGGCGTTAGCCATTGAGTATGCATGGCAGCACTCTGATAGTGTGGCCGGTGCGGTTTTGTTTTCACCTTTATTTAAAGTAAATAGTTCGATTGATTGGGTTGCACCATTATTAGCGCCTTTTAAAGATTGGCTGGATAACTACCCGAGTGATGACTTTGCGAAATACGCTTCAATCCCTGTTCATGCTATAGCAGAGGTGTACAAGTTAGCAAAAGAAGTACGCAAGAAAGTCATGGACAATCCTAAGGATTTACCTGTGTTTGTTGCGTTATCAGCAGAAGATCAAACGGTTGACTCGAAGGTGACTGAAAAGCTGTTTGAAAATGCAATGATCGGCCCCAAAAGCCAGATGGTGCTTTATAGTAAAGACCAAAGAAACACCAATACGGATCGTTTGAAGGTCTATAATACCCGTTGGCCGAAAAATCACATTCTGGGTCTTTCGCATATGGCGGTTCATGGCGATCCTGAAAACCCGTATTATGGGGCGCAAGGTGAGTATCGTATTTGTGGTTGGTATTTGTCTGACCCAGAGGTCTATCAGGCCTGTCGAAATGATCCGGACAACTGGTTTGGTGAAGGTTCTGATGAGCTCACAAGCAAAAGCGATCATGCGGCGAGAGTGTCTTGGAACCCTAATTTTTCGTCTTTGATGAAGGAAGTGTCATTTTTTCTTCAAGCCAATGTGAATTAGCATAATGTTATCTTGTTAAATGAGGTGAATAGGATGTCGATTGAATTACCCTCTGTTGTTTTAACAAAACAGCAAGTTGAGCAGTACCATACAGATGGCTACTTAGTCCTAGAGTCGTTGGTGTCGGCAGCTGTTTGTGATGTTTTAAAGGATAGAATGTCATCTTTGTTGTCCACGTTTGACCCAAGTGAGTATCGTTCCATTTTTACCACTAATGAGCAATCGCGTCATACAGACCAGTACTTTATGGATTCGGCGGGTAAAATTTCCTTTTTCTTTGAAGAGGAAGCGTTTGATGAACAAGGGGAGTTGAAGCAGTCCCTTGATTTATCGATTAATAAAGTTGGTCATGGTTTGCATTCTCAAGACGATGTCTTTCGCGACTTTTCATTGGCGGCGGTATGGGGTTCTATGCTGCGACAACTTGGAATGCGGGAGCCAAGAGCGGCACAGTCCATGTATATCTTTAAGCAACCTGGTATTGGTGGTGAGGTGAACTGCCACCAAGACAGTACCTTCTTATACACCAACCCAATGAGTGTTATTGGGCTGTGGTTCGCGATCGAGGACGCTACTCTCGAAAATGGTTGTTTGTGGGGGATTCCAAAAGGCCATACTGCAGGCTTGTTAAAACGCTTCGAAAGGGACGCGGCGGGATCGATTGAGACAAAAATGGTGGCCCTGAAAGAACATCAATGGCAAGCGGATGAATTGGTTTCCTTGCCTGTGCCAAAAGGGTCTTTGGTTTTGTTAAATGGTGAGTTTCCGCATTTAAGTTATGCTAACCGTTCGACAAAATCACGTCATGCTTACGCGGTGCATGCGGTTGATAAAACTTGCGATTACCCTGATGTAAATTGGCTACAGCCAAATGTTGGTAATGATTTTCCAGCCTTTCAAAAAATGGCTTAATAAAGTAAAGATTAGATAGAGGTTTGTAGATGCAAGCGGTATTGGCCTTGCTTAGTGATAATGAATTCCACTCGGGTGAAGAATTAGGGGCAGCTTTAGGGGTGACTCGTGCCGCTGTGTGGAAAAAGCTAAAAAAACTAGAGTCAATTGGCGTTAGGGTGCATTCAGTGAAAGGGCGAGGCTATCGTTTGCCTGCCCCTCTTGAGTTACTGTCTGAGCGAGCGTTACGGGAACAAGGTGTACCTCAAAAGGTTGCTATTTCACTCGATTTTGAAACCGAGTCAACTAATGGTGACGCAAAAGCTTACATCGCACAGGGTGGAAAACTCCCTGTTTTGTTTTCCGTTGAGCGTCAAACCAACGGCCGCGGTCGTCGCGGTCGTCAGTGGGAATCCGGCGTTGCTAAGAACCTTACTTTCTCTTTTGTATGGCGCTTTGAAAATGGGCCGAGTGTGGTGGAGGGTTTGAGTCTAGCCGCTGGTGTGGCGGTGGCTAGAGTGTTGAAGAAAATTGGGATTCCTAACCCAGGTCTAAAATGGCCAAATGATGCTCAAATCGATGGCCAAAAAGTCTGTGGTATTTTGTTGGAAATGGTAGCAGATCAAGATGTTTGTGATGTCATAATTGGCATCGGCCTTAACGTTGAAATGGAAGAGAGCTTCATGGCAAGTGTTGATCAACCATGGACAGATCTGGTGTCACGCTTACCACAGCGTCCAAGTCGAAATTTTATTCTGGCGGAATTGGCGAAAGAGTTGGTTGGTGTGTGCGAGTTGTTTGAAGGTGGTAATGGCATGAAGCACTTTCAGTCTCATTGGCAAGCCTATGATGTGCT
This sequence comes from Marinomonas posidonica IVIA-Po-181, assembly GCF_000214215.1. NCBI lineage: Bacteria > Pseudomonadati > Pseudomonadota > Gammaproteobacteria > Oceanospirillales > Oceanospirillaceae > Marinomonas > Marinomonas posidonica. The sequence continues at coordinate 3,711,878 of NC_015559.1, read as the reverse complement.
ATATAATCAGGCCATTAAAGTGATGTCTGTGTCGCAACAAAGGCAGGGTGTGGCGAAAGGCATTGATGAGAAGGGTGCACTTTTGTTAGAAGAAAACGGTCAAATTTTCGCGCTTCATGGAGGAGAAATTAGTGTTAGGAAACAATGAATTAATTGTTTTTCAATCGTCGATTTTTGAATGATATGTCTAAACCTACTCACTTTGACTGAGTTTTTCTATTTTTTTTCATAGGCGATCAAATAAATGGGGACGATTTAATACCTATTAAGACTAAACTTGTGGCCGATAGTGAAAGTTATGTGGGTATAAATGACAGTTTTTCACCACTAAATTGAATCACTCTTTTTAGGCTAGGGACCGGGTTACGTTTGTTTCGTAAATATGAATAATGCCTTTAGCTCGAATAAGGCCGCTATGGTGTTGTTGGAAAAACGACTCTAGCCGCTGCCTTTGAATTGCTTTATTTCTCTGAAAAGTATGAGGTACTATTTTTCCAGCTACAAAACTTGATAGTACTTCAGGCGCGGTGAGTGTGGAACCTAGCTCAATGTCAGCATTAGGGAACATGCGAATGAGTCCCTGCCATGAGACAATCGCGTTTTAAGCCTTCGCGCCTCAACCATGTCACACCAACTCACTTTTGCCGCCAGCGAGTTCAACAACAAACGCCGTAAAACACGTAAGGGAATTTTCCTTTCTCGCATGAATGAGTTGATGCCTTGGGATCAACTAGAAGCGGTTTTTGAGCCGTTTTATCCTAAACCAGAGAATGGCAGACCTAATCAGCTATCAACAATGTTCCGCATTTACTGCATGCAACATTGCTACTGTGAAGGCGCGTAGCTCGACTTGATTGCATGTTCCTTAACAGCTTCATCTCCTCCAACACTGAGAATTTTCTCATCTTTTACAGCGACAAATGTCGACTAAGCCTTTCTATGTCAAAAGTCCAATAAACTAAGCAATATTATGCTTATCTAAGCGTGTTATTAACGGCATGCCGATCATCATTTTTATTTTTACAGGTTTTTAAAGTGAGATAGGTCTATGTATTTTTGTATGCTGGAAACAGGCAATGCTAGCATGCATTTTTGATATTGATACTGTGTTAAATACCTTGCTTGGGATAAATTGCTTCGATTAAATGTTGGGACACTGAATCTCGGAGAAGTGTTATGCAACTTCAAGCTATTACTTATTTCAATGAACTGGTTCGTTCACGATCGATTAGGCAGGCAGCAGAGACACTTGGGGTTTCACCTACAGCGATTAGTCGTCAATTGGAAAACCTTGAACACTATTTTGGTGCGCCATTAGTAATGCGTGGCGCCCGTGGCATTATATTAACCGCTGCCGGAGAAGTACTTGCTGCGCGTTCTAGAAGCATGATGCGTGATCTTGAAAATGCTAGACAAGTGATTGATGATCTTCGTGGGTTAAAACGAGGAAATGTTTCTATTCATATTAATGGTGCTGCTATCAATGCTATTTTAGCGCCAGCGCTGGCTGAATTTTATAAGTTATACCCAGCCGTATCAATTGAAGTGACCGTGTCATCGGCACAAGAAGCCATCAATGCGGTTATTAATGGCAACACAGATATGGCGGTCACTATGTTTTCTCCTTCAGAGCAACAGATAGATGTTCGTTTTAAACTTAATATCCATCATAACGTTGTGATGGCATTTGATCATCCATTAGCGCAATTGAATAACATTCCACTTGAGTTGATACGTAAGTATCCGATGGCGATGCCAGATCGATCATTTGGTATTCGACGTACGTTTGATCAGCGCCAGCGAAACGCAGGTTTTGAACCCATTGAGGCGGCCTTTACGACCTCTTCTCTTGAATTACAGAAAGAGTTGGCTTGTCATCGTACTGCCGTCGTTATTTTACCAGCTATGTCTGTTATCCGTGAGATTAGATCTGGTGAGCTTGTGGTTCGTCCTTTTGAGCAACAGTTTGAAATTACGACGGACTTACAACTTGGGCGAGCAAAAACGACTGCCCCGAGTTTTGCAGCGGCCAAGCTCGCCGACTTTTTAGAAGAGTTCCTCCCGACACAAGCAAGATTCGTGCATGATAACAGTTGAGGTTGATTTCAGAGTGCAACGCTTTTGATATCACTGCGCGCTAATAATTTTCATTGCATTTGCACTATGCTGTTGGGCAAACTAGAAACAAATTGATTCGACCTGTTTTGCCAAAATCATTAGTAAGGGGTTACCGCTTTATGACAAGTCATTTTCGTTCTATCTTGACTGTTGCCACTACGGCTCTTAGTTTGCTTGTTGTAGGTAGTGCCGTAGCCGCACCACGTACCGATCTTGTGCTTGGTATGAGTATTGAACCATCAGGGCTTGATCCAACCGCAGCGGCACCGGTGGCTATTGGACAAGTTGTTTGGCAGAACCTTTTTGAAGGTCTAGTGACAATCGATAAAGACGGTAACATTGAGCCAGAACTTGCCGAAAATTGGGATATTTCTACAGATGGGCTGACTTATACCTTTGATCTTCGTGATAACGTAACTTTCCAAAATGGTAAGCCATTTAATGCGCAGACAGCCAAATACACGCTTGATCGTATTCTTGCTGAGGATTCTGTTAATCCACAGAAATCGCTGTATAAATCCATTGAAAGTGTTAAAGCGCTTGATACAGATACACTTGTGCTTACCTTATCAAAACCTTCCGCCGATTTATTATATTGGCTTGGTTTTCCCGCAGCGGTCATGATTGAGCCTTCGAGTGAAACGACTAATGCCACCGATCCTGTAGGTACAGGGCCATTTAAGTTTTCTGAATGGAAGAAAGGCAATCAAGTGACATTGGTTGAAAATACAAATTATTGGGGTAAGGCGCCGAAATTAGAACAAGTTGTTTTTCGTTTTATTGGTGATCCACAGGCACAAGCCGCTGCTCTTATTTCTGGCGGTATTGATGCCATTCCAGAGTTTACTGCCCCAGAACTTGTTAGCCAATTTGAAAAAAATAACGCGTTTGAGACGGTTATTGGTACCACTGGAATGGAAGTCATTGCTGGCATGAACAATGCCAGAAAGCCGTTTAATGATGTGCGAGTAAGGCAAGCACTGATGATGGCGACAGACAGGCAAGCTATTATCGATGCAACGAATGCTGGTTTAGGTACGCCAATAGGGAGCCATTTTTCACCCTCTGATGCTGGTTATGAAGATTTGACGACGGCTCTGCCTTACGATCCGGCAAAAGCGAAACAGCTGTTGGCCGAAGCAGGTTACCCAAATGGTTTTACTTTCACTATGAAAGTGCCAAATCGAACCTATGCTGAACGTGCCTCAGAAATTATGCAGGCTTATTTCTCTATGATTGGGGTGACGATGAAAATCGAGACATCTGAATTCCCAGCGAAATGGGTTCAAGATGTCTTTAAAGACACTAATTATGATATGACGATTATTGGTCATGCGGAGCCGCTAGATATTGGTATTTATGCTCGCGATCCATACTATTTTAACTATGATAACCCTGACTTCAATAAGGCCATGGTGGATGTATCGAATGCCACCACGGAGCAAGAAAGAGTATCTGGCTATCAGCATGCTCAGAAAATTCTAGCGCAAGATGTCCCTGCTCTTTTTCTTTATGCAAGACCTAAGATCGGTATTTGGAAACAAGGTCTTAATGGTATGTGGCGAAATGGACCTGTTCCTTCTAATGACGTGACAGACGTTTTCTGGAACGAATAATTTTATGGTTGCCTGTTAATTACAATAGGCAACCAGTTAAATGAATCCAAGGACTAAACAATGCGCTATATTGCACAATCGCTTGTCGGGTTAATAATAACCCTGCTAGTGGTTTCCTTTGTTATTTTTTTGATAATGGAGGCTGTCCCCGGTGATCCCGCTGAAATTATACTTGGTATGTCTGCCGCGCCAGATACCCTTGAAGCTTTGAGAAACCAACTTGGACTTAACCAACCATTTTTGGTGCGTTACGCTGACTGGTTGATCGGTTTATTACGCGGTGACCTTGGGGACTCCTACACCTATTCGACTTCGGTTGCGCAACTGATTGGTGAGCGTTTAACGGTCACGTTACCATTAACGTGTCTTGCCGCTTTGCTGTCTGTACTTATTTCCGTTCCATTGGGCGTGCTTGCCGCAGCTCGACCTAATGGTGTGGTGGATATGTTCGCTTCTTTGTTTTCACAAATTGGCATCGCAGTGCCTAATTTTTGGATTGGGCTTTTATTGATCTTAGGTTTAGCACTGACATTTGATTGGTTTCCTGTAGGTGGTTTCCCAGGTTGGGAAGCCGGTTTTTGGCCTGCGCTTCACGCTCTTGCTTTGCCTTCTGTCGCTTTGGCTATTCCGCAAGCGGCAGTGTTAACACGAGTGACACGTGCCGCCGTTATTGAAATCACTAATGAGGATTTTGTCCGCACCGCGAGAGCGAAAGGGGCAACGCCTAGTCACGCACTTTGGCGACATATTGTCCCCAATGCAATGATTCCTATTGTGACCATGCTTGGTATGCAGATCTCAGTACTGATTGCTGGCGCTGTGCTGGTGGAAAATGTGTTTGCTTTGCCTGGAATGGGAACACTGGCTTATCAGGCGCTGGCGCAGCGTGATTTGATCGTTATTCAAAATGTAGTACTGTTTTTTGCAGCGATTGTTATGAGCATTAATTTTCTTGTGGATGCTTTGTATACAGTGCTTGATCCACGTTTGAGGGTGCGCCGATGAAACGTCTTCCTTGGTCTCTCATTATTGGTGGTGTTATTACCGCAGTGCTTGTCTTTGCGGCTATCCTTAGTCAATTTTGGACGCCCGTTGATCCCGTGACAATTAATATTGGTAATCGTCTAAAAGGCCCTGGTGATGGTGGCATTTTAGGCTCAGACCATTTTGGCCGTGATGAGTTGTCGATGATCATGGCTGGAGCATGGGTGTCACTGGGCATCGCTTTTTCAGCCATTGCTATCGGCGGTTTTATTGGCACCTTATTGGGGGTTGCTGCGGCCTCCGAACGTGGTCGATTTGAAGCTTTTGTGATGCGTGTCAATGATGTGCTATTTGCTTTTCCTCCGGTGCTTTCCGCTATTTTATTAGCTGCAATTTTAGGAGGGGGACCGACGACGACTATTGTTGCCATTGCATTGTTTATGGTTCCCGTTTTTGCTCGTGTCACCCGTAGCGCGGCATTACAGATATGGGCTCGTGATTATATTTTGGCGGCACGTATGGCGGGGAAAAGCAGCGCACGTATTACGGTTGAGCATGTTATTCCTAATATTGCGGCACAAATTATTGTACAGATAGCCATTCAAACTGGGTTGGGTGTTCTCACTGAAGCAGGTCTTTCGTTTCTTGGTCTTGGTATTGCCCCGCCAACCCCTAGTTGGGGGCGTATGTTGGCCGATGCTCAAACTTATCTGACAATTGCGCCGCATTTAGTTTTTGTCCCAGGTATTGCTATTTGTATCGCAGTGCTGGGGTTGAACTTATTGGGTGATGGTTTGCGCGATCTTACTGATCCAAGACGGAGGCAATCAACATGATGCTTGATATCAAAGATCTCAAGGTAAGTTTTCAAAATGAAAGCGGTCCAGCAACGGAAATCGTACATGGTATAAATCTATCATTAGACAAAGGCGAAACTCTGGGTATTGTCGGTGAAAGTGGTTCAGGGAAATCAGTGTTGTCATTAGCGACTATTGGGCTTTTGCCCAAAACAGCAAGGGCTTCAGGTGAAATATTATTTAATGGTGAAAATATTTTAGCGATGTCAGAACGGCAGCTGTGCAAACTGCGAGGATCTTGTATTGGCATGATTTTTCAAGAGCCCATGACGGCATTGAATCCAGCGATGAAAGTAGGAGCTCAAATTGCGGAAGGCATTAGATTGCATCGTAATGTTAACCGTGCGGAAGCCAATGTAGAGGTTTTACGGTTACTTGAGATGGTAAAAATACCCGATGCAAAACGAAAAATGGATTCTTACCCTCATGAAATGTCAGGAGGGCAGCGTCAGCGTGTTGGTATTGCCATTGCTCTTGCGTTGAAACCTGATTTGCTGATTGCGGATGAACCAACGACGGCACTTGATGTGACGGTTCAGGCTGAAATTCTCGATATTCTTGATGATTTAGTAAGTGAGCTTGGTATTGCCTTGATTCTAATTTCTCATGATCTTGGCGTTATTGCTCGTATTGCTGATCGTACATTGGTTATGTATCGAGGTGATGAGATGGAACAGGGAGAAACGGAACGGGTGTTGCGTAATCCCAATCATGATTATACCCGTAAACTTTTGTCGGCTTTGCCACGTAGAGCGCGTGCTGGTCTCGATGTTATTTCCGCTGGCATGAGAGGCTCAGTATGAGTAAAAACATTCTTGAAATTATTGGCCTTTCACGAGAATTTGGCATTGGCAACACCATGATGAAAGCAGTTGATAATGTGTCGCTTAAACTTGAGAAAGGTCAAATTCTAGGGGTTGTTGGTGAAAGCGGCTCTGGTAAATCGACCTTAGCTCGGATTGTAATGGCGCTTGATAAGCCAACAGACGGCAATGTGTTGTTTGAGGACGAAGATATCTTTGCACTAGGGGCCACTAAACTCCGTCGTCTACGGGCTAGTTTTCAAATGATTTTTCAAGATCCATACAGTTCATTAGATCCACGTCATAGCATTGCTCGCATTATTGCAGAGCCACTTCACCTTGAAGTAAATGCGCCAAAAGGCAAAGCGTTACGAGACCGAATCGGAGCTTTGCTTGAAGAGGTTGGTCTCATGGCTGAAGATATGGATAAATACCCGCACGAATTTTCCGGTGGGCAACGTCAACGTATTGCCATTGCTAGAGCTCTCATTACTAAACCCAAATTGATTGTTGCTGACGAAGCTACTTCTGCTCTTGATTTGACCGTGCAGGCTCAAATACTGAAATTAATTCTCAATATGCGCGACACATACGGCATTTCTGTTTTGTTTATTACCCACAATATTGGCGTGGTTGATGAGCTTTGTGACCGTGTTGCAGTTATGCAATCAGGTAAATTGGTGGAAATCGGCTCCGTTCGGCAAGTGCTTGATAATCCACAGGAAGACTATACCGAGCGTTTATTGTCTGCTGAACCGACGCTCAATAAAATTGGACGTAAATCGCATCGGGTAGGTAAACCTCTATCCTGAGTCATCAGGTGCGCAGACTTTTTAATAAAACCTCTATTATCATACGGACTTTAGAAAATGACTGATTTTTCTGAACTAAATACTCGCGCCCTTTTGCAGGCGTATGTCAGTGGTGAGACGACGCCATCAGAGTACATGAACTGGCTTATTGAGCGTGTTGAAAGGGTTGAGCCTAAAATAAACGCACTTTATGCTTTCAAACCTGAATGGGCAATAGAGCAAGCGAAAGCTTCTACGGAACGTTGGCAAAAGAATAAACCTTGCGGCCCTCTTGATGGTGTGCCTGTGACCCTTAAAGAATTAATTGCGACTCAAGGTGACTCTGTTCCATTGGGGACAGCAGCTTCGGATAAAGCACCGGCTATAGAAGATGCCCCGACAGCGGCTAGGTTAAAAGAAGACGGCGCTATTATTTTTGCCAAAACGACTTGCCCAGATTACGGTATGTTGTCATCGGGCCTTTCTACATTTCATAACTTGAGCCGTAACCCATGGGACTTGACACAAAACCCTGGAGGTTCGTCGGCAGGTGCGGCGTCCGCGGGAGCGGCTGGGTTAGGTACGTTACATATTGGAACGGATATTGGAGGGTCAGTTCGTCTTCCTGCGGGTTGGACGGGGCTTTTTGGTTTTAAGCCTACTTTAGGTCGTATTCCCATTTATCCTTATTATACTGGACGTGCTGCAGGTCCAATGACGCGTACAGTGGATGATGCCATTATGGTAATGCCAACAATCACAAGGCCAGATTGGCGTGATGCTACCTCGGTTAATTATGAGGCGTTGGATTGGAATGTGCCCGCTGCAGACGTTCGCGGTATGAAAATTGGTTTGATGTTGGATGCAGGCTGCGGTATTGAAGCGGAGCCAGAAGTCAAAACAGCTATAATTGAAGCGGCAAAACGTTTTGAAGCTGAAGGTGCTGAGATCATTGAGATAGAGCCAATATTAAAACGAGAGTGGTTGGATGGGTTAGATGTTTTTTGGCGAGCACGTTTTTGGAGCACGATGTTAAAGTTGACCGAAGAAAAACGCCAAACTATTTTGCCATATATCTATGAATGGGCAAAAACAGGAGGCAAAGCGGACCCTCTTGATGTTATTGCTGGTTTTGATGGTACATTGGCGATGCGTGATGCCTGTGCTGCTGTGTTCCAAGAGGTTGATGTCATTCTTTCTCCTGTTAATCCCAATGTCTCTTATCCTGCAGAGTGGGCCTCACCCACGAATGACCCACAAAAACCTTTTGAGCATATTGCATTTACGATGCCGTGGAATATGGGAGAACAGCCGGCGTGTTCGATTAATTGTGGCTTTTCAAAAAGTGGTATCCCTATTGGTTTGCAAATTGTCGCCCCTCGATTTGAGGATCTTAAGGTTATTGGGCTGGCAAAGGCCTTTGAAAATTGGAGTGGAAAAATTATTAATTGGCCCGAATTCTGATTTCAAAAAGGCTTAAGTAACTGTTTGTTTAATTTAAGTTTCTTTATTTTAGTGGCAGGTCTACTTAAGGCAGGTATGAACAAGTTCACCGGCTACGGCTTAGCCAATGCCCTTTGGGTCTTTCAGAGAAACGGCCTCTCTGTGTTAAGAGATTAACCTTCCTTAATCAGCTTAAAGAGGCGCGAATTCAACTCTGAAGTGCACTACTCCCTAAATTAAGCTGCGCTTCGTAGTTCATCGAACACGACCGCAGGTTGTTTATAGCCAAGGCACTTTCTTGACCTAAGGTTTAGCGACCTTTGCACCTTCGCAATCTCCTGATTAGTCACAGTTCTGAGATCCGTTCCTTTTGGAATATATTGACTGAGCTGACCATTAAAACTTTCATTCAATCCGCGTTCTCAAGAAGCATAAAGATTTGCGAAATATATTTCCGCTTGTGTTTTTCAGTAACACTCTCATGCACATAGTCATAAATCCATTCGTGGCTAACCAATCAACTGACTGATTTCTGCTATTTGTTCAGGACTCCATTTAAGTGACAGGCCAAACTCAACATAATCCATGCTTCTCAGTGATATCTGTCTTTTAGCCGAGTGCTTTCTTCGATATTGAGCGCGATGTTGTGTTATGTCTGACTCATAGTGATTGTAGATAGAATGCCGTCTTCTCTCTTGCCACCTACTCAACCATGAGTGGTGCACTTATTATCTGAATTTGCGCCTTTATAAATTCACATGATCTTTTGAGGGGAAAGTCGATACTCTGTCATATTGCTTGCATTAACGTATATAATGCGACCCAGTCTAGATATGCTATTCTAGAAATGTCTTATGTTCTATCAGATATACGGTCATAAATAAGGCGTTTGCTTTTATTGGCGGTCAGTCCTTAGACCGCTATATGTTATTGGTTTTAAGTTTAGGTTCTTAATGAAGGAGCCTGAGTAGTTCAAAAAAATTAGCATTAAACAGTGTAAAGAAGAGCAAAACTATAATGAGAAATGAGGATGTATTTGGAGTAGTGCAGGGTGCACTTATTCGAAATAAAACCGGGCAACATCAAAAAAATAGCTGTAAATCCTTAGCGTTTGTTTTTGATCAATTAGGATCTGAAATAGGTATTTACAGTGCATAGAGTTTTGGTTGTTGATGCGGGAAATACGATCGTTAAATTTACCGCTTTTATTGATTCAGAAGTACAGTGGGTTCTTCGACAAGAAGTTTGCCCTCAAAAGACTGGTTTTACACCTGATGTGATTTATTTAGCCAGTGTTCGATCTGAAGAGCAGAGTGAACTGCTTAGCTCGAATGTTAAGCTTGTATATCCTGATGTCGCTTTAATTGTATTGAGTAGTCGGTTAATACAGTGCGGAGTTAGTAATGCGTATAAAGAGCCTGAGCGGCTAGGTGTTGATCGTTGGCTTGGTGTGGTGGCGGCACATCATTTTATTGAAGGTGATGTTGTGGTGGTAGATGTTGGTACAGCTATTAAAGTGGATGTCGTTAACAAAGATGGTAAGCATCTTGGGGGATATATCACTCCCGGGTTAGCTATGATGGAAGCCGCGTTGATTTCAAACACAGCCAGAATTAGATACACAAAAAATGAAGTCGTTATTGGGGAAGGGCTGCCGAATTCAACGGCGAGAGCAGTAACGGAAGGTTGCCATGAAATGGTGTTAGGCTTTTTGGAGCGAATTTATCGGGATTACTCCCATTATAAATGGGTAGCCACGGGGGGAGATGCTAAAGCCTTGCTGGATTCTCTGCAGGTCAAAATGGAATATCAACCAAACTTAGTGGCCTTAGGGGCTAAGATAGTTGGTGATGAGTTAATAAAGAGGCAGTAAATGAAGTGGCTTTTTCTATTTGTTGTTTTAATTAATGCCGCTTTTTTGAGTTGGCACAGTTTTGTTCAGGATCAGCCTGAGCAAAGCAAAGAAAGTATTTATGGTCCACCTGTTAGTGAAAAAATTCATCTTTTATCAGAAGCACCAGCGGTGACAGAAGAGGATTATAATGCGGGTGTGGTGTCAAACGATGACTTAGTTGACGCGTTAAATAAAGTCGTCGAGAAAAGAACTCAGGCCAAAGAGGCTTTTTTGTGCCCTCGTATGGAAATAGAGCATCAATCGAGTCTGAAAGAGGTTGAAGCTGAGCTGGCCGAGATGGGGTGGTCTTATGACGATAATGAAGTCACCGGCAAGCGGCCCAAGTTTTGGTTGTATATTGCCGCACCTGAGACGCCGGAAAAGGCCAGTGATATTGTGAAAAACCTGGCAGGTAAGTCGATTGACAGTTTTGTGATTAATCGGGCTGAAATGAAAAATCGCATTTCGCTTGGATTGTATTCATCGCAAGCTCGAGCAGAGCAAGCCAGTCAGCGAATTGAGAAACTGACCGGTTATTCGGTCGACACTTATGAACATCTTCGCAATGTGCCCTTGCATCAAATTGATATTAAGCAACCGGTTAGGCCGGCAGACTGGCAAGTCTTCTTATCACGCTTTGATTTAAGCAAGATGATGATAAAAATAGAAAAAAATCCTTGTTAGTGCTTGCAATTAGCAAAGTGATTCATATAATGGCTCCCACCTTTTGGGGTGTTGCGTTATAGCACTGAGTAAGTGGAGGGGTTCCCGAGTGGCCAAAGGGAGCAGATTGTAAATCTGCCACGAAAGTTTCGGTGGTTCGAATCCACCTCCCTCCACCATTTGCGGGTATGGTATAGTGGCTATTACCTCAGCCTTCCAAGCTGAAGAGGCGGGTTCGATTCCCGCTACCCGCTCCAATGCTCATGTAGCTCAGTTGGTAGAGCACACCCTTGGTAAGGGTGAGGTCGGCAGTTCAAGTCTGCTCATGAGCTCCAGTTCTTCTTCGCAAAAGATGGGTGGTTTAACCGCCTTTTTTATTGTCTGTTTTTTGGGCAGATACCCTTGCTTAATCAAGCATGTTTAGGTATCATCCTCCGCCCATACGAATGTAGGCCAATAGTTCAATTGGTAGAGCACCGGTTTCCAAAACCGGCTGTTGGGGGTTCGAGTCCCTCTTGGCCTGCCATTAATCGTATCCTATTTCTTAGTTAGGGATCACCTAAAGTATGAGTTCGAGTGCTGAAGCTCAAGCGTCTCGCGGAGACGTGTTTAAGTGGGCGATTGTTGTTTTGTTGGTTGCGGTTGGCGTAATTGGAAATAATTATTATGCGACCGAATCACTATTGTATCGCTTAATTGCTATTTTGGTGTTGGCTGTTGTTGCTGGTTTTGTCGCGCTTCAGACTGCGAAAGGTAAGGCTTTTTTCACTTTGGCGAAAGAAGCTAAGACTGAAATTCGTAGGGTAGTGTGGCCAACTAGACAAGAGACAGTTCAAACGACCTTGATAGTATTGGCGGTGGTTGTTTTTATGTCCCTCGTGCTATGGGGAGTGGACTCGCTCCTTAGTTGGATTGTGTCCTCGGTAATTAGTTAGGAGTTACTCGTGACCAAACGATGGTATGTAGTACAGGCGTACTCAGGGTACGAAAAGCACGTAATGCGTTCGCTATTAGAGCGAGTGCAGGTTATGGGGCAGGAAGAAAATTTTGGTGATATCTTGGTTCCAACCGAAGAAGTGGTTGAGATTCGAGATGGCAAAAAGCGCAAGAGCGAAAGAAAGTTCTATCCAGGGTACGTTTTAGTACAAATGGATATGAATGACGACTCTTGGCATTTGGTGAAAGGTACGTCTCGCGTATTAGGCTTTATTGGCGGAACGGCAGATAAACCATCACCAATCACTGATCGTGAAGCGGATGCAATTCTGCAACGTGTTAACGATGGTGTTGATAAGCCTCGTCCGAAAACCTTGTTTGAAGTGGGTGAAGTGGTTCGTGTTAACGAAGGTCCATTTGCTGACTTTAACGGCGTTGTCGAAGAGGTGGATTACGATAAAAGTCGAATCAAGGTGGCGGTGCTTATTTTTGGGCGCTCTACGCCGGTTGATTTGGAATTTAGTCAGGTTGAAAAGGCCTGATTCTATAAACGGGTAGCCTTCGGGCTGTGACCCATCTGGAGTTTAAAATGGCTAAGAAAGTCGAAGCTTATATCAAGCTACAAGTTAAAGCGGGTCAAGCGAACCCAAGTCCACCAGTTGGTCCTGCATTGGGTCAGCACGGTGTGAACATCATGGAATTCTGTAAAGCATTCAACGCAAAAACTCAAAGCGTTGAGCCAGGCCTTCCAACACCTGTAATCATCACTGTTTACAATGACCGTAGTTTCACATTTGAAACGAAATCGACTCCTGCTGCAGTGCTTCTTAAGAAAGCGGCTGGCATCAAGAGCGGCTCTCCACGTCCAAACACTCAAAAAGTTGGTACGGTTACTCGTGCTCAACTAGAAGAGATTGTTAATGCTAAGCAGGAAGATTTGACTGCTTCTGATATGGATGCAGCAGTTCGTACTATTGCTGGTAGTGCGCGCGCTATGGGTCTAGACGTTGAGGGTGTGAACTAATGGCTAAGCTAACTAAACGCGCTCGCTTGATCGCAGAAAAAGTAGAAGCAACTAAGTTGTACTCTGTAGAAGAAGCTGTTGCTCTTTTGTCTGAGCTTTCTACTGTGAAATTTAAAGAGTCAGTTGATGTCTCTATCAATCTAGGTGTTGACCCACGTAAATCTGATCAGGTTGTTCGTGGTTCGACTGTATTGCCACACGGTGCAGGTAAAGATGTACGTGTTGCTGTATTTGCTCAAGGTGCAAATGCTGAAGCTGCAAAAGAAGCGGGTGCTGACGTTGTAGGTTTTGAAGATTTGGCTGAGCAAGTTAAAGCTGGCAACTTGGATTTTGATGTGGTTATTGCTTCTCCAGACGCAATGCGCATCGTTGGTCAACTGGGTCAGGTTCTTGGTCCTCGTGGTCTAATGCCTAACCCAAAAGTTGGCACAGTAACACCTGATGTTGCGACAGCGGTTAAGAACGCTAAAGCGGGTCAAGCTCGTTACCGTACTGATAAAAATGGTATCATCCACACTGGCGTTGGCTCTATCGAGTTCGCAGCGGATGCTATCAAGGGTAATTTAGAGGCGCTATTGGCTGACTTACGTCGTGCTAAACCTGCGTCTGCTAAAGGTGTTTACCTGAAAAAAGTAACCTTGTCTTCTACAATGGGGCCAGGTTTACAAATTGATTTAGGTGCGCTTAGCTCAGCTAAGTAAGCTTCTAGATCATGCGCTTTGGGGTCTGCCTAGTATTCGTTTACTGAGCAGGCCGTCAAAGACCGCAGGAACGAAACGTTTAATCAAATGTTGAAAAATATTTGTCCTGCGCAGATGGTGTGGCCCGATTCAGATATACTGGATCTAACTCACCAGCAAGTACTTCGATTTATCGGAGAGTTGGTAAAAATAGGGGAACTTGTTCCCTGCTAATCCAGGAGAAAACCAGTGGCATTAGGTCTAGAAGACAAAAAAGCCATTGTCGCCGAAGTTAGTGAAGTAGCTAAAACTGCGTTGTCTGCGGTTGTTGCTGATTCTCGCGGTGTTACCGTGAGCAGCATGACTGCACTTCGTAAAGAAGCGCGTGAAGCAGGTGTATTCGTACGTGTCGTACGTAACACTTTGGCTCGCCGTGCAGTTGAAGGTACTGACTTCGAGTGCTTAACTGAGAGCTTTGTTGGTCCAACGTTGATTGCTTTCTCAAACGAACACCCAGGTGCGGCGGCTCGTTTGTTGAAATCTTTCGCGAAACAAAACGACAAGTTTGAAGTGAAAGCATTAGCGTTCAACGGTGAGTTGATCGCAGCAGGCGACATTGATCGTTTGGCATCATTGCCTACATACGACGAAGCGATTGCGAAACTGATGAGTGTTATGCAGGGCGCAACCAGCAAGTTTGTACGTACTCTTGCAGCAGTACGCGATCAAAAAGAGCAAGAAGCGGCTTAATACGATTTACCGTATCCCTTCTTGATAAATATTTTGTTTTATCACCTACGGGTGATTATAAAGAATGCTAGGAATCTGAGTCATGGCTCTAACTAAAGAAGATATCATCAATGCAGTAGCAGAAATGTCTGTAATGGACGTTGTTGAACTGATTGAAGCAATGGAAGAAAAATTCGGTGTAACTGCGGCAGCTGCTGTTGCTGCTGGCCCAGCTGCTGAAGCGGGTGCTTCTGCTGAAGCTCAAACTGAATTTGACGTTGTTCTTACTGCTGCAGGCGATAAGAAAGTTAACGTAATCAAAGCTGTTCGTGCAGCAACTGGTCTTGGCTTGAAAGAAGCTAAAGGCATGGTTGACGGCGCTCCAGCGACTGTTAAAGAAGGCGTTTCTAAAGAAGACGCTGATGCACTTAAAGCGGCTCTTGAAGAAGCTGGTGCATCTGTCGAAATCAAGTAATGATACTTGCATTTCCAGATTTCGACCGCTAGTCGAAATGGCTGGTGACTTTATTGTCACCGGCCTTTTTGGGTTTCAGAAACTCAAATAAACTGAAAAGAATTTTTTAAAATGAGAGAGTTTTCTCTCATTCAATGGTAAGGCCTGATTTGGGCCTTTTGCGTCAATGTGCACAAGCTGGGGAATGCTGATGGCTTACTCATACACTGAGAAAAAACGTATCCGTAAGGATTTCGGTAAACTGCCGCCCGTTTTGGATGTGCCATACTTGCTGGCAATTCAGCTTGAATCCTATCGCAACTTTCTGCAAGAAGGTAAAGCGATTGCAGAGCGTGGGGAATTAGGTCTGCATGGGGCCTTTAAATCTGTCTTTCCAATGGTCAGTTTTTCCGGCAATGCGGCGCTAGAATACGTCGATTACCGTTTAGGCAAGCCAGTATTTGATGTTAAAGAGTGTCAATTGCGTGGTGTTACCTACGCGGCACCTTTGCGAGTTCGAGTTCGACTCATCATTTATGATAAAGAGTCCTCTAACAAGGCCATCAAAGACATCCGCGAGCAAGAAGTTTACATGGGCGAAATTCCGCTCATGACAGACAATGGTACTTTTGTTATCAACGGAACTGAGCGTGTAATTGTCTCTCAATTGCATCGTTCTCCTGGTGTGTTCTTCGATCACGATCGTGGTAAAACACACTCTTCAGGTAAATTGTTACATTCAGCTCGTGTCATTCCATACCGTGGTTCATGGTTGGATTTCGAGTTTGATCCAAAAGATTGCGTCTTTGTTCGTATTGACCGTCGTCGTAAATTGCCTGCAACCATCTTGTTGCGTGCATTAGGTTGCGGTACAGAGCAAATCTTAGATACTTTCTTCGAAACAACACGCTTCTACTTGAATCGTGATGGTTTTGAGATGGAGTTGATTGCGAATCGCCTTCGTGGTGATACGGCATTGTTTGATATTGCAGACGGCAATGGCGAAGTGATTGTTGAAGAAGGTCGTCGTATTACGGCTAAGCACATTCGTATTCTTGAGAAAGCGGGTTTAGACCGTCTTTCTGTGCCACTTGAATACATGCTTGGTAAAGTAACGGCTAAGAACCTAGTTCACCCATCAACAGGTGAATTAATCGCAGAAGCCAATACTGAGTTGTCTGTTGATCTTCTAGAGGCTTTGGTTTCTTCAGGCATCACTGAAGTGGAAACCCTGTATACAAATGACTTGGATAATGGTCCATTCATTTCCGATACATTACGCATTGATCCGACTAGCAATCAGTTAGAGGCGTTGGTTGAGATCTATCGCATGATGCGTCCAGGCGAGCCACCAACCAAAGAATCTGCTGAAGGTCTATTCCAAGGTTTGTTCTTCTCTGAAGATCGTTATGACCTTTCTTCTGTTGGTCGTATGAAATTCAACCGTCGTCTTGGTCGTGATGAAGATACAGGTTCTGGTGTCCTAGATAACGAAGACATCGTTGCTGTTCTAAAAACCTTGCTGGATATCCGTAATGGTAACGGCATGGTTGATGATATCGATCACCTTGGTAACCGTCGTGTTCGTTCTGTTGGTGAAATGGCAGAAAACCAATTCCGTGTTGGTTTGGTGCGTGTTGAGCGTGCCGTTAAAGAGCGTCTGTCAATGGCAGAAGCTGATGGCCTAATGCCACAAGACTTGTTGAATGCTAAGCCAGTTGCGGCGGCAATCAAAGAGTTCTTCGGTTCTAGCCAATTGTCACAGTTCATGGACCAAAACAACCCGCTTTCTGAAGTCACGCACAAGCGTCGTGTTTCGGCATTGGGGCCTGGTGGTTTGACACGTGAGCGTGCTGGTTTTGAGGTACGTGACGTACACGCTACTCACTACGGTCGTGTTTGTCCTATCGAAACTCCGGAAGGTCCAAACATCGGTTTGATCAACTCTTTGTCTACCTATGCTCGCACTAACAGCTATGGTTTCCTAGAGACGCCTTACCGTAAAGTAATTGATGGCAAGATCACTGATGAAACGGTTTACGTTTCAGCGATTGATGAAGCGAAATACGTTATTGCCCAAGCGTCTGCAAATGTAGATGAAGAAGGCCGTTTGGTTGATGAGTTGGTTCAGGTTCGTCATATGCACGAAACCACTTTGATTCCAAAAGAAAAAGTAAACTTGATGGACGTATCGCCACGCCAGGTTGTATCTGTTGCGGCGTCTTTGATTCCATTCCTTGAGCACGATGATGCCAACCGTGCCTTGATGGGATCGAACATGCAACGTCAAGCCGTACCAACACTTAAGGCAGATAAGCCAGTAGTCGGTACAGGTATGGAGAAAAACGTCGCGAAAGATTCTGGCGTTTGTATCGTTGCACGTCGTGGTGGTGAGATTGAATCTGTTGATGCTAGTCGTATCGTTGTTCGAGTTAACTCGGAAGAAACGGTAGCTGGTGAAGCGGGTGTGGATATCTACAGCTTAACGAAATACGTTCGTTCAAACCAAAATACCTGTATTAATCAGCGTACTTTGGTAATGAAGGGTGAAAAAGTAGCGTCTGGCGATATTATGGCGGACGGTCCTTCTGTTGATATGGGTGATTTGGCTCTTGGTCAAAACATGCGTATCGCTTTCATGCCTTGGAACGGTTTTAACTTCGAGGATTCCATCTTGGTTTCTGAGCGTGTGGTTGAGGAAGATCGTTTTACTTCCATCCACATTCAGGAACTGACGTGTGTGGCTCGTGATACTAAGCTTGGGCCTGAAGAGATTACAGCCGACATTCCGAATGTTGGTGAAGGTGCGCTATCGAAACTTGATACTTCTGGTGTGGTTTACATCGGTGCGGAAGTTGAGCCAGGCGATATTCTGGTTGGTAAAGTGACACCGAAAGGTGAAACTCAGCTGACGCCAGAAGAGAAGCTATTGCGTGCCATCTTCGGTGAAAAAGCTTCGGACGTTAAAGATACGTCTCAGCGTGTTAAAACAGGTACTCGCGGTACTGTAATCGACGTACAAGTCTTCACTCGTGATGGTATCGAGAAAGATGAGCGTGCTAAGTCCATTGAGAAATCTCAGTTGGATCAAGTTCGTAAAGACTTGAACGAAGAATTCCGTATTGTTGAGAAAGCGACATTCGAACGTTTGGCTGAAGCCCTAGTGGGTCAGCAAGCTGAAGGTGGTCCAGGATTAGCGCGTAATGCAGTGATCACTGAGGATTACCTAGCGAATTTAGATCACCCAGAGTGGTTTAAGATTCGTGTGGCAAACGAAGAAGCAAGCGAGCAGCTTGAAAAAGCGCAAGCGGCTTTGATCGAGCGTCGTAAAGAGCTTGATGCGAAATTTGAAGACAAGAAACGTAAACTACAAACAGGTGATGATTTAGCGCCTGGCGTTCTTAAGATCGTGAAAGTTTATGTGGCAATTAAACGTCGTATTCAGCCTGGTGATAAAATGGCCGGCCGTCATGGTAACAAGGGTGTAATCTCTAAAATCATGCCGGTAGAAGACATGCCATACGATGAGAACGGTGATCCTGTGGACATCGTGTTGAACCCGTTAGGTGTTCCTTCGCGTATGAACGTTGGTCAGGTTCTTGAGACTCACTTGGGTGCGGCGTCGAAAGGTTTGGGTCGCAAGATCAATGAAATGCTTGCGGCAGAGCGTGAAAAAGCAGAAGCAGTGACTGAGTTACGTGGATTCCTAAATGAAATCTACAATGGCTATGAAGGTGACTTGCAATGTGCACGTACGGAAGATCTGGACAGCTTTACAGACGAAGAAATTCTAACCTTGGCAGCCAACCTTAAAGGTGGTGTTCCAATGGCGTCTGGTGCCTTTGATGGTGCGAAAGAGGCAGAAATTAAACGTATGTTGCGTCTAGCTGGCTTGAATGAAAGTGGTCAGGTTACCTTGTACAACGGTCGTACTGGTGATGCCTTCGAGCGTCCTGTTACGGTTGGTTACATGTACATGTTGAAATTGAACCACTTGGTTGATGACAAGATGCACGCGCGTTCTACTGGTTCTTACAGCTTGGTTACTCAGCAGCCGCTGGGTGGTAAAGCGCAGTTCGGTGGTCAGCGTTTCGGTGAGATGGAGGTATGGGCACTAGAAGCATACGGTGCGGCATACACGCTACAAGAAATGTTGACGGTTAAGTCGGATGATGTGAATGGTCGTACTAAGATGTATAAGAACATCGTAGATGGCGATCACCGCATGGAACCAGGCATGCCTGAGTCCTTCAACGTGTTGGTGAAAGAGATCCGTTCTCTTGGTATCGACATCGAGTTGGAAAACGAATAAGCACGAATCACATTTGACCTGCTGGGGAAGTTATTCCCCAGCCTTATGAGTGGGGCGAATATCCATGAAAGACTTATTAGGTCTTCTAAAATCACAAGGACAATCTGACGAGTTTGATGCGATCCGCATTGGCTTGGCATCACCAGATATGATTCGTTCATGGTCTTATGGCGAAGTTAAAAAGCCTGAGACCATTAACTACCGTACGTTCAAACCAGAACGTGACGGTTTGTTCTGTGCAAAAATCTTTGGTCCTATTAAGGACTATGAGTGCTTGTGTGGTAAATACAAGCGTTTGAAACACCGTGGTGTTATTTGTGAGAAGTGTGGCGTTGAAGTGGCTCTGTCTAAAGTGCGTCGTGAACGCATGGGGCATATCGAGCTTGCATCGCCAGTCGCTCACATTTGGTTCCTGAAATCTTTGCCATCCCGTATCGGTCTTATCATGGATATGACCTTGCGTGATATTGAGCGAGTTTTGTACTTCGAGTCTTTCATCGTGATCGATCCAGGTATGACGACGCTTGATAAAGGTCAATTGCTTAATGATGAGCAATACTTTGAAGCGCTAGAAGAGTTTGGTGATGAGTTTGATGCCCGCATGGGTGCTGAAGCGGTTCAGATGCTACTACGCGATCTGGATATGCCGGAAGAAATCAACAGAATGCGTGAAGAGCTAAACAGCACGAATTCTGAAACTCGTATCAAGAAGCTGTCTAAGCGTTTGAAATTGGTTGAAGCTTTCTATCATTCTGGTAACAACCCAGAGTGGATGGTGCTTGATGTATTGCCAGTTCTTCCGCCTGATCTGCGCCCATTGGTGCCGCTTGAGGGTGGTCGTTTTGCGACATCTGACTTGAACGATTTGTACCGTCGAGTAATCAACCGTAACAACCGTTTGAAGCGTCTATTAGAGCTATCGGCTCCAGACATCATCGTACGTAACGAAAAGCGTATGTTGCAAGAGTCTGTTGATGCCTTGCTTGATAATGGTCGTCGCGGTCGTGCTATCACTGGTTCTAACAAACGCCCACTGAAATCTTTGGCAGACATGATCAAAGGTAAGCAAGGTCGTTTCCGTCAGAACCTACTTGGTAAGCGTGTAGACTATTCTGGTCGTTCTGTCATCACAGTAGGTCCATCTTTGCGTCTACATCAGTGTGGTCTTCCTAAGAAGATGGCGCTGGAACTGTTTAAACCATTTATCTTCTCTAAGCTTGAGTTGCGCGGCATGGCGACAACCATCAAAGCGGCGAAGAAAATGGTAGAACGTGAAACACCTGAGGTGTGGGATATTCTTGATGAAGTTATCCGCGAACACCCAGTAATGCTAAACCGTGCACCAACACTTCACCGTTTGGGTATCCAAGCGTTTGAACCTATGTTGATTGAAGGTAAAGCAATCCAATTGCATCCGTTAGTTTGTGCAGCGTACAACGCTGACTTTGACGGTGACCAAATGGCGGTTCACGTTCCTTTGACGATCGAAGCTCAGCTTGAAGCGCGTGCTTTGATGATGTCGACGAATAACATCCTATCACCTGCAAACGGTGAGCCTATTATCGTACCTTCTCAGGACGTGGTATTAGGCTTGTACTACATGACACGTGAGAAAATCAATGCCAAAGGTGAAGGCATGGCGTTTTCTGACATCAAAGAAGTACACCGTGCATACGGCGCGAAACAAGTTGATTTGCATGCCAAAGTAAAAGTACGTATTAACCAAGTTGATACGACGCTAGAAGGCGAGAAAGTCGCTTCTACTTTCATTGCAGATACCACTGTTGGTCGTGCTTTATTGTTTGATGTCGTGCCAGATGGCCTACCATTCTCAGTGGTTAACCAACCAATGAAGAAAAAGGCGATCTCTAACCTAATCAACGAGTGTTACCGTAAAGTTGGCTTGAAAGAGAGCTGTATCTTTGCTGACCAGTTGATGTACACAGGTTTCGCGTACGCAACAGCATCCGGTTCATCGGTTGGTGTAGATGACTTCGTTATTCCGCCAGAAAAAGCAGAAATCATTGCTAAAGCGGAAGAAGAAGTAAAAGAAATCGAATATCAGTATGCTGATGGTTTGGTGACGCAGGGCGAGAAATACAACAAGGTAATTGACTTGTGGTCTCGTACCAATGAAACCGTTACTGAAGCTATGATGGATAACTTGGCAAAAGAGACAACCATTAATAAAGACGGTGAAGAGGTTGAGCAACAATCTTTTAACTCTGTCTACATGATGGCCGACTCCGGCGCCCGTGGTAGTGTGGCTCAGATGCGTCAGCTAGGTGGTATGCGTGGTCTGATGGCGAAACCAGATGGTTCCATCATCGAAACACCAATCACAGCGAACTTCCGTGAAGGTCTATCAGTACTTCAGTACTTTACCTCTACTCACGGTGCTCGTAAGGGTCTAGCTGATACGGCATTGAAAACCGCGAACTCTGGTTACCTGACTCGTCGTCTTGTTGATGTTGCGCAGGATTTGGTAATCACTGAAGTAGATTGTGGGTCAACCAATGGTATCGTCGTGAATGCGATGATCGAAGGTGGTGATGTTGTTGTTCCTCTAGGCCAGCGTGTTCTTGGTCGTGTGGTTGCGCAAGATGTTAATGACACCAAAGGCAATCTAGTGCTTTCGGCTGGTACTTTGATTGATGAGCACGATGTGCGTGATATCGAAGCAGCAGGCGTTGACGAGATGTTGATCCGTTCTGTTATTACTTGTGATACGCGTCATGGTGTGTGTGCCAAGTGTTACGGTCGTGACTTGGCGCGTGGTCATCAAGTTAACATTGGTGAAGCAATCGGTGTTGTGGCAGCGCAATCAATCGGTGAGCCTGGTACACAGTTGACCATGCGTACCTTCCACATCGGTGGTGCGGCGTCTCGAGCATCTGCTGTCGATAGTGTGCAGGTGAAGAGCGCAGGTACTGTTCGTTTCCATAAAATGAAGAGTATTGAACGTGATACGGGTCATTTGGTTGTGGCGTCTCGTTCCTCTGAATTGGCAATTGCTGATGAAGCTGGTCGTGAGAAAGAGCGTTACAAGCTACCTTATGGTGCGGTATTGAGTGTTCGTGAAGGTGATGCTGTTGAAGCTGGCCAGATCGTTGCTAACTGGGATCCACACACTCACCCAATCGTTTCTGAGATGAAAGGTCGTCTGGAATTCAGCGGAATGGAAGAGAATGTCACCATTCGTCGCCAATCTGATGAAATGACCGGTTTGACTACCATTGAGGTCATGGAAGTGAAAGACCGTCCTTCGGCGGGTAAAGATCTTCGTCCAATGATTTCTGTGGTCGATGCAGAAGGTAATCCAGTGCATATTCCTGGTACCGACTCGCCAGTACAGTACATGTTGCCTGAGAAAGCTTTGTTGAGCTTGGATCATGGTTCAACGGTTAAGTCTGGTGAAGTATTGGCTCGTATTCCTCAGGAATCGCAAGGTAACAAGGATATCACCGGTGGTCTTCCACGAGTGGCAGACTTGTTTGAAGCGCGTCGTCCTAAAGATCCAGCTGTTATGGCAGAAGCCAGCGGTGTGGTGAGTTTCGGTAAAGAAACAAAAGGTAAGATTCGCTTGGTAATCTCGCCACAAGATGGCGGTGATCCAATTGAGACGCTGATTCCAAAATGGCGTCAAATCAACATCTTCGATGGTGAGGAAGTGGCAAAAGGTGAGATTATCGCCGACGGTCCTTTGAGCCCACACGATATTTTGCGCCTTCAAGGTGTAGAAGCTTTGGCTGACTACATTACTAATGAAGTGCAAGAAGTCTATCGTTTGCAAGGTGTTGTGATTAACGATAAACACATTGAAGTTATCGTTCGTCAAATGCTACGTAAGGTAGAAGTGGGTGAGTCTGGTGATACAGATCTTATCCAAGGTGATCAGGTTGAGTTAACTCAACTTCTAGATGCAAACGAAAAAGCCGAAGTAGAGAGTAAATTCCCTGCTAAGTTTGAGCGTGTGTTGCTAGGTATTACCAAAGCTTCTTTGGCAACAGAGTCCTTCATCTCTGCGGCATCATTCCAAGAGACAACTCGTGTCTTAACGGAAGGTGCGGTAACAGGTAAGAAAGACCATCTTCGTGGCTTGAAAGAAAACGTTGTTGTAGGTCGTCTGATCCCAGCGGGTACAGGTTTGGCTTACCACAGTGAGCGTAAGAAGAAGAAAGATTCTGCGCAAATGGCAAATGAAGGAAGTCCTACAGTAAGTGCATCTGATGTGGAAGAAGCATTAAGTGCAGCACTGAAAGACTAATTCTTTGCTTTAAATCGATAGGGAGGCGATTTTTTAGTCGCCTCCCTATTGACTGTTTTATAGGCGCAAATTAAACTTGCGCCTCCTTAATTTTGGCGATTTCCGCCATAAGAATTGGATTTTTGGAGCTTGTCTAATGGCAACCGTTAACCAGTTGGTTCGTAAACCACGTAAACGTAAAGTGGCAAAGAGTGACGTTCCTGCGTTACAAGCTTGTCCGCAACGCCGCGGTGTCTGCACTCGCGTATATACAACTACGCCTAAAAAGCCTAACTCAGCTTTGCGTAAAGTATGTCGTGTTCGTTTGACTAACGGCTTCGAAGTAACTTCCTACATCGGTGGTGAAGGTCACAACCTGCAAGAACACAGCGTAGTGCTGATTCGCGGCGGTCGTGTAAAAGACCTTCCAGGTGTTCGTTACCACACAGT
This sequence comes from Marinomonas posidonica IVIA-Po-181, assembly GCF_000214215.1. Lineage (NCBI taxonomy): Bacteria > Pseudomonadati > Pseudomonadota > Gammaproteobacteria > Oceanospirillales > Oceanospirillaceae > Marinomonas > Marinomonas posidonica. The sequence continues at coordinate 3,687,878 of NC_015559.1, read as the reverse complement.
ACGTGGTAGCTTGGATACTTCAGGCGTACAAAATCGTAAGCAAGGCCGTTCTAAGTACGGTACTAAACGTCCTAAGTAAGTTTCATTACTTAGTTCATCGTTTAGAAATAATTTTTTAATACAGTAAGGCCGAGCAGTAATCCTATTGTCTCGGGCTAACCTGAAGAGGATATAAAAATGCCTAGAAGACGCGTCGTCGCTAAGCGTGAAGTACTTCCAGATCCTAAGCATGGAAGTCAGTTGCTTGCAAAATTCATTAACCACGTAATGGTTAGTGGCAAGAAATCTGTTGCAGAGCACATTGTATACAGTGCCCTAAATACTGTAGCAGAACGCGCTAAAACTGAAGAGCCAATGGCTATCTTCGAAAAAGCGTTAGAGTCTATCCAACCAATGGTTGAGGTTAAATCTCGCCGTGTTGGTGGTGCTACCTACCAAGTACCTGTAGAGGTACGTCCAGCTCGTCGTGCAGCATTGTCTATGCGTTGGTTGGTTGAGTCTTCTCGTAAGCGCGGTGAAAAATCAATGGCTCTACGTCTAGCAGGCGAGATCCTAGATGCTGCTGAGAACAAAGGTTCTGCTGTTAAGAAACGTGAAGACGTTCACCGTATGGCAGAAGCGAACAAAGCATTCTCTCACTACCGTTTCTAATCGTCCGGAGAAGCATACACAGTGGCACGTAAAACCCCTATCAACCGCTACCGAAATATCGGTATCTGTGCGCACGTTGATGCAGGTAAAACGACGACGACTGAACGCGTTCTTTTCTATACTGGTCTATCCCATAAAATCGGTGAGGTGCATGATGGCGCAGCAACGATGGATTGGATGGAGCAAGAACAAGAGCGTGGTATTACGATTACTTCAGCAGCAACAACATGTTTCTGGAGTGGGATGAGTCAGCAGTTTGATCAGCACCGTATCAATATTATTGATACGCCTGGACACGTAGATTTTACCATTGAGGTAGAGCGTTCTTTACGTGTGTTAGATGGTGCTGTCGTTGTGCTTTGTGGTTCTTCTGGCGTTCAGCCTCAAACTGAGACGGTTTGGCGTCAGGCAAATAAATATGAAGTGCCTCGTATGGTATTCGTCAATAAGATGGATCGTACGGGAGCGGATTATTTTTCTGTTGTTGAGCAATTAAAGTCTCGTTTGGGGGCTAATGCTGTTCCAATCCAAATTAACATTGGCGCTGAAGAAGATTTCAAAGGCGTGGTGGATTTGGTGCTGATGAAAGCCATCATGTGGAATGAAGAAGATCAGGGGATGACTTACCGTTTGGAAGATATTCCCGCTGATCTTGTTGATGTTGCTACTGAATGGCGTGAGCAGATGTTGGAAGCCGCAGCAGAAGCAAATGAAGAATTGATGGATAAGTACCTTGAAGAAGGGGATTTGTCCGTTGAGGATGTAAAAGCGGGTCTACGAGCGCGCACCCTTAATAATGAAGTGGTGTTAGTGACTTGTGGTTCTGCTTTTAAGAATAAAGGTGTTCAGGCGGTGCTTGATGCCGTTGTTGAATACATGCCTTCACCGCTGGAAGTAAAAGCGATTGAAGGCACGCTTGAAGATGGTGAAACTGTCGTTGCTCGTGAAGCGAATGATGATGCACCGTTTTCAGCCTTGGCTTTTAAAATAGCGACAGACCCATTTGTTGGGACATTAACGTTTATTCGTGTGTATTCAGGTACATTAAAGTCGGGTGATGCGGTTTACAATTCTGTTAAGCAGAAGCGCGAGCGTATTGGTCGAATGGTACAGATGCATGCGAATAATCGCGAAGAGATCAAAGAGGTATTGGCGGGTGATATAGCGGCTGCGGTCGGTATGAAATACGTGACTACCGGAGATACACTTTGCGATATGAATGATGTTGTTGTTCTAGAGCGAATGGAGTTTCCAGAGCCGGTTATTTCTGTTGCGGTTGAGCCTAAGTCTCAAGCCGATCAGGAAAAAATGGCTGTGGCGTTAGGAAAATTAGCTCAAGAAGACCCATCTTTCCGTGTGGAAACGCATGAAGAGACAGGGCAAACCATTATTTCCGGAATGGGCGAGCTGCACCTTGATATTCTCGTGGATCGTATGAAACGAGAGTTTAAGGTGGATGCAAATATCGGTAAACCACAAGTGTCTTACCGTGAAAAAATTCGCAAAGAAGTGGTGATTAACCACAAATTTGTGCGTCAATCTGGTGGTCGTGGTCAATACGGTCACGTCGTGATGAAGTTGATTCCATCTGACAAAGATGGACTTGAGTTCGTCAACGAGATTGTTGGTGGTGTTATTCCTAAAGAATACATCCCTGCAGTAGAAAAGGGTGTTTCAGAGCAAATGAAGAACGGTGTCGTCGCTGGTTACCCATTATTGGGTATGAAGGTGGTATTGTTCGATGGTTCATACCATGATGTTGACTCTAATGAAATGGCCTTTAAAATTGCAGCTTCTCAAGGTTTGAGAAAAGGCGCAGTGGATGCTGATCCTTGTGTTCTTGAGCCTGTGATGAAAGTGGAAGTTGTAACTCCTGAAGAATACATGGGTGATGTGATGGGTGACCTGAATCGTCGTCGTGGCATTGTTCAGGGGATGGACGATTCCCCGTCAGGGAAGATTATTCGTGCTGAAGTTCCTCTCGGGGAGATGTTCGGATATGCAACTGACGTGCGTAGCTTGTCGCAAGGGCGTGCAAGTTATGCAATGGAGTTTGAGAAATACGCTGAAGCACCAGCTAGTGTGGCAGACGCGATCATCAAAAATGAAGATTAATCATCATACTTACTAATATTTAAGGTGTATGTATCATGGCAAAAGAAAAGTTCGAACGTAATAAACCACACGTTAACGTTGGTACTATCGGTCACGTTGACCACGGTAAAACGACTCTAACAGCAGCACTAACTCGCGTATGTGCAGAAGTATTCGGCGGTGAAGCCGTTGCTTTCGACGGTATCGATAACGCTCCTGAAGAGCGTGAGCGTGGTATCACTATCTCAACTTCTCACGTTGAGTATGATTCTACAGTTCGTCACTACGCACACGTAGACTGCCCAGGACACGCCGATTATGTTAAAAACATGATCACTGGTGCTGCTCAAATGGACGGTGCGATCCTAGTATGTGGTGCGACTGACGGTCCTATGCCTCAGACTCGTGAACACATCCTTCTTTCTCGTCAGGTTGGTGTACCATACATCGTTGTTTTCCTAAACAAAGCTGACCTACTTGCTGAAGACTGTGGCGGTGCGGATTCTGAAGAATACGCTGAAATGCTAGAGTTGGTTGAAATGGAATTGCGTGACCTTCTATCTGAGTACGACTTCCCAGGTGATGATACTCCAATCATCCCAGGTTCTGCTTTGATGGCATTGAATGGTCAAGACGACAACGAAATGGGTACAACAGCTGTTAAGAAGCTTGTTGAAACTCTAGACGAGTACATTCCTGAGCCAGAGCGTGCAATCGACGGTGCATTCATCATGCCTATCGAGGACGTATTCTCTATCCAAGGTCGTGGTACTGTTGTAACTGGTCGTGTTGAGCGCGGTATCATCAAAGTACAAGAAGAAGTTGAGATTGTTGGTATCGTTGATACAACTAAAACAACTTGTACTGGTGTTGAGATGTTCCGTAAACTTCTTGACGAAGGCCGTGCTGGTGAGAACTGTGGTATCTTGCTACGTGGTACTAAGCGTGAAGATGTGCAGCGTGGTCAAGTATTGGCTAAGCCTGGTTCTATCACACCTCACACTGAATTCGAAGCTGAAGTATACGTACTAGGCAAAGATGAAGGTGGTCGTCACACTCCTTTCTTTAAAGGTTACCGTCCACAGTTCTACTTCCGTACAACTGACGTAACTGGTGCTTGTGCACTACCTGAAGGTGTTGAAATGGTTATGCCTGGTGACAACATCCAAATGACTGTTGAACTAATTCACCCAATCGCGATGGACGAAGGTCTACGTTTCGCGATCCGTGAAGGTGGTCGTACAGTTGGTGCGGGCGTTGTAGCTAAAATCATCAAGTAATCGATTTTTAAATCTTACTTTTTGAAAAAGGCTGTCTGTTTCAGGCAGCCTTTTTATTTTGCGGTTAATTTGGGTACTTTGAAATTGGTTACTTGACAACCAGTTTTTGAGTGGCTAATATTCGCCGTCCTTAAAAAAGGATTGTGGCTTAATAAATGTACAGTTAAGTCATGACAACATTGTATTTGGAGTTGGAAATGCAAAGCCAAAAAATCCGTATTCGTCTGAAAGCTTTCGATCATCGTCTGATTGATGCTTCAACACAAGAAATTGTGGACACAGCGAAACGTACAGGTGCGCAAGTACGTGGACCGATTCCACTTCCTACTCGCAAAGAGCGTTACACTGTATTGATTTCTCCACACGTAAACAAAGATGCGCGTGATCAGTATGAAATCCGTACACACAAACGCGTTCTAGACATCGTTGAGCCAACAGAAAAAACTGTTGATGCTCTAATGAAGCTAGACCTTGCGGCAGGCGTGGAAGTACAAATTTCTTTGGGTTAATAACTCAAAGTTTGGGGTGCGAGAACCGGCTGGTTATCAGTCGGCTTATGCACATTAGTGGAATGATCTGGAATGGTCAGCCGTAGCGGGTGATAGCCCCATACACAACTGGCAAATGAGGTAGAAAATGACTATTCAATTAGTCGGACGTAAAGCCGGAATGACACGTATCTTCAACGAAGATGGTGTATCCGTGCCAGTAACCGTCATCGAGGTTGAACCGAACCGCGTAACTCAGGTGAAAACTGCAGAAACTGATGGCTATCAAGCTGTTCAAGTCACTGTTGGTTCTCGCCGTTCAAACCGTGTAAACAAAGCTGCTGCTGGACACTATGCAAAAGCGAACGTTGAAGCGGGTCGTGGTTTGTGGGAGTTCCGCCTGTCTGGTGATGAAAAAGAAATCAATGTTGGTGATGAACTAACAGTTGCTGATTTCGAATCTATCCAAATGGTTGATGTAACTGGTCAATCAAAGGGTAAAGGGTTTCAAGGTGCCGTTAAGCGTCATAATTTCCGTACGCAAGACGCAACACATGGTAACTCATTGTCTCACCGTGCTCCTGGTTCCATTGGCCAATGTCAAACACCTGGTCGTGTTTGGAAAGGCAAAAAAATGGCTGGCCACATGGGCGCTGCTCAAGTAACAACTCAATCACTAGAAGTGGTTCGTGTTGATGCTGAACGTAACCTTATCCTTGTGAAGGGTGCGGTTCCTGGTGCAGTTAACGGTGATGTTATTCTTCAATCAGCTGTTAAAGCTCGCTAAGAGGGGTAGACAATGAACTTGAATCTTACAGGTGCAAAGGGAACGGTAGAAGTTTCTGATGTAGCCTTTGCTCGTGAATACAACGAAGCGCTAGTTCACCAAGTAGTTACATCTTACTTGGCTGGTGCTCGTCAGGGTTCACGCGCTCAGAAAACACGCTCTGAAGTAGCCGGTGGCGGACGCAAACCTTGGAAACAAAAAGGTTCTGGTCGCGCACGTGCAGGTACTATCCGTAGCCCTCTATGGCGCTCCGGTGGTGTAACATTTGCTGCTAAGCCACAAGATCACTCTCAGAAAGTGAACAAGAAGATGTACCGTGCAGCAATGCGCACCATCTGGTCTGAACTAGTACGTCAAGACCGTCTTGTTGTAGTTGAAGAACTTAAATTGGAAGCTCCAAAAACTAAGCTCTTCACAGCAAAAATGGCAGAATTGAATGTTGAAAACGTTTTGGTCGTTTCTCACGAATTGGACGACAATCTGTTTTTAGCAGCTCGTAATATCCCTAACGTGGATGTACGTGATGCAGCGTCTATCGATCCTGTTAGCTTGATTGCTTACGACAAAGTGTTGGTGACAGTTGGTGCTCTGAAACAAGTTGAGGAGACACTAGCATGATCGGCGAACGTATTTATAAAGTTCTGTTGGGTCCACACATCTCTGAAAAAGCGACTATCGTTGCCGAAGGTAATGGTCAGTACGTTTTTCGTGTAGCTGGTGATGCAACAAAACCTGAAATCAAACAAGCTATCGAAGCACTATTTGAAGTCAAAGTTGAGTCTGTTCGCACGTTGAACCATAAAGGTAAAACTAAGCGTACAGTTCGTGGTCTTGGCAAGCGTAGCGACGTGAAAAAAGCGTACGTTCGTTTGGCTGAAGGCCAAGACATTGATTTCATGGTCGCTGAATAAGGGGAGATAGGTCAATGGCTGTTGTAAAAAGTAAGCCAACGTCTGCAGGCCGTCGTCACGTTGTTAAAGTTACTAACAACGATTTGCACAAAGGCGCACCATATGCACCTTTGCTAGATAAGAAAAGCAAATCAGGTGGACGTAACAATAACGGACGCATCACTACGCGTCACGTAGGTGGTGGTCATAAGCAGCATTACCGTATGGTTGACTTCCGTCGTAACAAAGATGGAATTCAAGCGGTAGTTGAGCGTTTGGAATATGATCCAAACCGTTCTGCAAATATTGCATTGATTAAATATGCTGATGGTGAGCGTCGTTACATTATCGCTTCCAAAGGTATGGCGGCAGGCAATGTTGTCTTTAGTGGTGCTGACGCGCCAATCAAAGCAGGTAATACTTTGCCACTGCAAAATATTCCTGTAGGTAGCACAGTTCACTGTGTTGAGCTTAAGCCAGGCAAAGGTGCACAAATTGCACGTTCTGCAGGTGCGTCTGCTCAGCTAGTTGCTCGTGAAGGTCGTTACGTTACTCTTCGCCTACGTTCAGGTGAGATGCGTAAGATTTTGACTGAGTGTCGTGCTACTTTGGGTGAAGTATCAAACTCTGAGCATAGCTTGCGAGTTCTTGGTAAAGCTGGTGCTACGCGTTGGCGTGGTATTCGTCCTACCGTTCGCGGTGCGGCGATGAACCCGGTTGATCACCCACATGGTGGTGGTGAAGGTCGTAGTAAAGGTGGTCGTCACCCAGTTACGCCTTGGGGTGTGCCAACTAAAGGCTACAAAACACGCAGTAACAAGCGTACTGATAAACTTATTGTACGTCGTCGTACTAAGTAATAAGAGGAATAGACTGTGCCACGTTCACTAAAAAAAGGTCCTTTTATCGACCTTCATTTGTTGAAAAAGGTAGAGGCTGCGGTAGAGAAAAAAGAGCGCCGTCCAATTAAGACTTGGTCACGCCGTTCTACTATCTTCCCTGATTTTGTAGGGTTGACTATCGCTGTCCATAATGGTCGCCAACATGTTCCAGTTCTAGTAACTGAAGACATGGTCGGTCATAAATTGGGTGAGTTCGCTCCGACCCGTACATATCGTGGTCATGCTGCGGACAAGAAAGCCAAACGGTAATAAGGGGTATTAACATGAGTGAAGTAAGCGCTTCATTAAAGGGTGCTCGCCTCTCTGCGCAGAAGGCCCGTTTGGTTATAGATCAAATCCGCGGCAAATCTGTTAGCGAAGCACTGAACATCTTAGCGTTCAGTCCTAAAAAGGCGGCAGTAATTGTCAAAAAAGTACTTGAGTCTGCTATTGCGAATGCAGAGCATAACGAAGGTGCTGATATCGATGACTTGCGTGTATCTACGGCATACGTTGATGAGGCTATGACTCTAAAACGTATCATGCCACGTGCCAAAGGCCGTGCTGACCGTATTTTGAAACGCGGTTGCCATATTACAGTTAAAGTCGCTGACTAATTAGGAGAAACCCAATGGGTCAGAAGGTTCATCCAACTGGTATACGCCTAGGGATAGTTAAAGATCATACTTCTACTTGGTATGCGAATAATCAAAACTACTCTAAGCTGCTATTAAATGATCTTCAGGTACGTGAGTACTTGGAGAAAAAATTAGTTCAGGCTTCTGTTTCTCGTATTGAGATTCAGCGTCCTGCTCAAACAGCTCGTATTACTATTCACACCGCTCGTCCAGGCATCGTGATTGGTAAGAAAGGTGAAGATGTTGAGAAACTACGTAATGCAGTTTCTGAGATGATGGGCGTTCCTGTTCACATCAACATCGAAGAAATTCGTAAGCCTGAAATGGATGCGAAATTGGTTGCAGCTAACATTGCTAGCCAATTAGAGCGTCGTGTTATGTTCCGTCGTGCAATGAAGCGTGCAGTACAAAACGCTATGCGTGCCGGCGCGAAAGGTATCAAGGTTCAGGTAAGTGGTCGTCTAGGCGGTGCTGAAATCGCACGTGCTGAGTGGTACCGTGAAGGTCGTGTACCTCTTCACACTCTACGCGCAGACATTGACTACGCTACTTATGAAGCAAGCACAACTTACGGCATCATTGGTGTCAAAGTGTGGATCTTCAAAGGCGAAATCTTGGGCGGTATTGAGCAAGTGCGTGCTGATAAAGGCGCACAAAAGAAGAAGTCTAAGTAGGGGGTAAGTCATGTTACAGCCGAAACGTACTAAGTTCCGTAAGATGCAAAAAGGTCGTAACCGCGGTCTTGCTCTTCGCGGCAACCAGGTTAGCTTTGGTGAATTCGGATTGAAGTCGACCGAACGCGGTCGTATTACTGCTCGTCAAATTGAGGCGGCGCGTCGTGCAATGACTCGTCACATCAAACGTGGTGGTAAGATTTGGATTCGTGTATTCCCTGATAAGCCTATTACTCAGAAACCTCTTGAGGTTCGTCAGGGTAAAGGTAAGGGTAGCGTAGAATACTGGGTTGCTCAAATTCAACCTGGCAAGATGCTTTATGAAGTTGAGGGTGTTTCTGAGCAGTTAGCTCGCGAAGCATTTGCATTGGCCGCGGCTAAGCTTCCTCTGTCCACAACTTTCGTAACGCGTACGGTGATGTAGATGAAAGCAAAAGAACTGCAAGAAAAGTCTGTAGCTGAGCTACAAGCGACCTTGATCGAACTACTACGTGAGCAATTTAATCTGCGCATGCAGAAAGCCACTGGTCAGTTAGCGCAAACTCATTTGCTCTCGCAAGTTCGCCGCAATATCGCACGTGTTAAAACCGTGCTAAATGATAAGGCAGGTAACTAAGATGGCAGAAACAAAAGCGCGTACAGCTACTGGTAAAGTAGTAAGCGATAAGATGGATAAAACCATTACAGTACTTGTTGAGCGTACAGAAAAACACCCTCTATACGGTAAGTTTGTACGTCGTTCAACAAAATTACACGCTCACGATGAAAACAATGAGTGCCAGATCGGTGATACTGTTAAGGTCGTTGAAACACGTCCTTACTCTAAGTCTAAGACTTGGAATCTGGTTCAGGTTGTTGAGAAAGCAGCAGCTGTTTAAGCTGCTCCTTCCTTCGTGAGACTTGTTATCTAATTTGATTGGAGAGCAGTAATGATTCAAACGGAATCGATGCTTGATGTAGCAGATAACAGCGGCGCTAAGCGTGTTCAGTGTATTAAAGTACTGGGTGGCTCACATCGTCGTTATGCTGCTATCGGTGACATTATTAAGGTCACAGTGAAAGAAGCGATCCCTCGCGGTCGTGTTAAAAAAGGGCAGGTTCTAAACGCTGTTGTCGTTAGAACTAAGAAAGGTGTTCGTCGTCCTGATGGTTCTGTAATCCGTTTTGATGTAAACTCTGCGGTTCTACTGAATGCGTCTGGGCAGCCTATTGGTACTCGTATCTTTGGCCCTGTAACACGTGAATTGCGTAATGAGCAGTTCATGAAAATTGTTTCTCTTGCACCTGAAGTGCTGTAAGAGGGAGGGGACATTTATGCGTAAGATCAAACGTGACGACGAAGTAATCGTAATTGCCGGTAAAGATAAAGGTAAGCGCGGTACAGTTGTTAAGGTATTAGACGAGAGCCGAGTTCTTGTTTCTGGCATTAATATGGTCAAGAAGCACGAGAAGCCAAACCCTATGAAGGGTTCAACTGGCGGCATCGTTGAAAAAGAAGCACCTATCCAGGTTTCTAACGTAGCCATTTTTAACAATGCTACAGGTAAAGCGGATCGCGTCGGCTTTAAATTGAATGAAGACGGTACTAAGGTACGTATCTTTAAATCAAACAGTGAAGCGATCGACGCCTAAGAGCGAGAATTATAGCCATGGCGAGACTTAAGCAAGTTTATAAAGATCAGGTCGTAGCAAAACTTACAGAAGAGTTTAGTTACGGGAACGTGATGGAAGTGCCTAAAATCACTAAAATCACTTTAAATATGGGTGTTGGTGAAGCTATCGCAGACAAGAAACTTCTTGAGCATGCGGTAAATGATCTTCAAGCACTTAGCGGCCAAAAAGTTGTAGTGACTAAGGCGCGTAAATCAGTAGCAGGCTTTAAAATCCGTGACGGTTACCCGATCGGTTGTAAAGTAACGCTACGTGGTGAGCGTATGTGGGATTTCTTCGACCGTTTGGTTGATGTTGCTATCCCACGTATCCGTGACTTCCGTGGACTTAATCCTAAGTCTTTCGACGGTCGTGGTAACTACAGCATGGGTGTTAAAGAGCAGATCATCTTCCCTGAGATCGATTACGATAAAGTTGATCGTGTACGTGGTCTAGATATCACAATCACAACAACGGCTCGTACCGACGAAGAAGGTCGTGCTTTGTTAGCCGCCTTTAATTTCCCTTTCAAGAAATAAGAGGTAGGAATCATGGCAAAAGTTTCAATGGTTCAGCGCGAAGCAAAACGCACCAAATTAGTAGCTAAGTACGCTGAAAAGCGTGCTGCTCTAAAGGCGATCATTAGCGACGTTAATGCATCGGACGATGAAAAGTGGGAAGCAACGCTTAAATTGCAAGCGCTTCCACGCGATTCATCTTCTTCTCGCCAGCGTAATCGTTGCCAAGTAACAGGCCGTCCGCACGGTGTTTACCGTCGTTTCGGTTTGTCTCGTATCAAGTTGCGTGAAGCAGCGATGCGTGGCGACGTACCAGGCTTGAAGAAAGCTAGTTGGTAAGCAAGTAGAGCACGATCATAATACATGGCAGTGAGTGGGGTGTCTAAAAGCTGGACATTCTGCTCGCTGCTGTGTACTATGCGCGAGCTCTATTTGCTGCACAATGGTTTTTTTAATTAGGAGCTCTTAAATGAGTATGCAAGATACCCTTGCGGATATGTTCACACGTATTCGTAATGCACAGATGGCTTCAAAAACATCTGTGAGCATGCCTTCGTCAAAAATGAAGGCATCAATTGCTGCAGTTCTACGTGAAGAAGGTTACGTTGGTAACTTCTCAGTAGATGAGGCAGTTAAGCCAACGCTTACTATCGAGTTGAAATACTACGAAGGTAAGCCAGTTATCGAACAAATTAAACGCGCTTCTCGTCCAAGCTTGCGTCAATACAAAGCAACTAGCAACCTACCTAAAGTAGAAGCTGGTCTTGGTGTTGCGATCATCTCTACTTCTAAAGGTGTGATGACAGATCGTGCAGCTCGTGCTGCTGGTATCGGCGGCGAAGTAATCTGCACAGTATTCTAGGAGTTAGTATGTCTCGAGTTGCTAATAGTCCGGTGACGCTTCCTAGTGGTGTAGATTTGACTCTAAATGGCCAAAACGTTGTTGTAAAAGGCGGTAAAGGTTCTCTAGAGTTTAACGTTCACACAAGCGTTCAAGTGTCTAAAGAAGAAAATGTTATCACTTTCGCAGCACGCGATGGTGCTAAACAAAGCCGTGCCCTAGCTGGTACGACTCGTGCTTTGGTTAACAACATGGTTGTTGGTGTAAGCCAAGGTTTCGAGAAACGATTGATTCTTCAAGGTGTTGGTTACCGTGCTGCCCTAAAGGGTAAAGTACTTAACCTGTCATTGGGTTTTTCTCACCCAGTAGATTATGAACTACCTGAAGGCGTAACAGCTGAATGTGCTTCGCAAACAGAAATCGTGATCAAAGGCATTGATAAACAAGCCGTTGGTCAGGTTGCTGCAGAAGTTCGCGGTTTCCGTCCGCCTGAGCCTTATAAAGGTAAAGGTGTTCGCTATGCTGACGAAATTATTCGTCGTAAAGAAGCTAAGAAGAAGTAGGTAGGCATTCATGAACACTAAAAAACAATCTCGAATTCGTCGTGCACGTCGTGCGCGTTTGCATATTCGTGAATTAGGTGCGAATCGTCTTACTGTACATCGCACACCACGCCATATGTATGCTCAAGTAATTTCTCCATGTGGTAGTAAAGTGCTAGCTAGCGCTTCTACAGTGGAAGAAACTCTACGTGCTACAGCGACTGGTAACAAAGATGCAGCTACACAAGTTGGTACTTTGATTGCTACTCGCGCTAAAGAAGCAGGCGTCACTACGGTCGCATTTGATCGTTCTGGCTTCAAATACCATGGCCGCGTTCAAGCTCTTGCTGATGCTGCACGTGAAGCCGGTCTAGAGTTCTAAGGGGTAGCAAATGGCAGTTAATGATCAACAAACTAGCGACCTCCAAGAGAAGCTAGTTCAAGTAAACCGCGTTGCTAAAGTTGTAAAGGGTGGTCGTATCTTCTCTTTCACAGCTTTGACAGTCGTTGGTGATGGAAATGGCAAGGTTGGCTTCGGTCGCGGTAAAGCGCGCGAAGTGCCTCAAGCTATACAGAAAGCAATGGAGCAGGCTCGCCGCAACATGATTTCTGTTAAATTAAATGGCGATACTCTTCAGTATCCTGTGAAAGCAACGCATGGTTCTTCAAATGTATACATGCAACCTGCTTCACAAGGTACAGGTATCATCGCCGGTGGTGCTATGCGTGCGGTTCTTGAAATCGCTGGCGTACACAACGTATTGGCGAAATGTTACGGTTCTACAAACCCAGTAAACGTGGTTCGCGCTACGATTAAAGGTCTGCAGGACATGAAAGCGCCTGAGCAAATTGCGGCTAAACGCGGCAAGTCTGTCGATCAAATTTTGGGGTAATGTGTCATGGCGAATAAAACCATCACAGTTCAACTAACCCGTAGCCCGATCGGTCGTCTTCCAAAGCACCGTGAAACAGTTAAAGGCTTGGGTTTGCGTAAAGTTGGCCAAACACGTGAGTTGGAAGATACTCCATCTGTACGTGGCATGGTTAATAAAGTTTATTACATGGTTAAAGTGGTAGGAGAATAACATGTTCTTAAATACACTTCGTCCTGGCGAAGGTAGCAAGCATGCTCCTAAACGTGTAGGTCGCGGCATTGGTAGCGGCTTGGGCAAAACGGGTGGACGTGGCCATAAAGGTCTTAAGTCTCGTTCCGGTGGCTCAGTAAAACCTGGTTTTGAAGGCGGTCAAATGCCTTTGCAGAAGCGTCTGCCAAAATTTGGTTTCACTTCGCGTCAGGCAAAGTATGTTGCTGAGGTTCGTTTAAACGAGCTTGCTGCTGTAAATGCTGAAGTTGTAGATTTGGCTGCTCTGAAAAACGCCGACATTCTAGGTCATCAGATTAAAACTGCTCGTGTAATCTTGTCTGGCTCTATCGACAAAGCGATTACCGTTCGTGGTCTTAAAGTGACTAAAGGTGCTCGTGCCGCTATCGAAGCAGCTGGCGGAAAAGTCGAGGAATAAATGGCAAAGCGTGGCTCACTACCTGCCGGCATGCAAAATGGATTGAGCGAGCTTTGGGCTCGTATCCGCTTTGTATTCTTGGCAATTATTGTATATCGAATTGGTGCACACATTCCGGTTCCGGGTATTAACCCTGATAGATTGTCAGCACTGTTTGATCAAAATGAAGGCACAATACTGAGTTTATTTAACGTATTCTCAGGTGGCGCTCTTGAGCGTATGAGTATTTTCGCGCTTGGGATCCTGCCTTATATTTCTGCCTCAATTATTATGCAGTTATTGACGGTCGTGAGTCCGCAGCTAGAGCAATTAAAGAAAGAAGGTGAAGCGGGTCGTCGTAAGATTACCCAATACACCCGTTACGGTACCGTGCTGCTTGCCTTGGTCCAGTCTGCCTCTATGGCGGTTGGCCTAGCGAGTCAGGGCATCTCATTCAGTACTGGCATGGAATTCTATGCTGTTGCTGTTGTGACCTTGGTGGCAGGTACTGTCTTCTTAATGTGGTTAGGTGAGCAGGTCACTGAGAAAGGCATTGGTAATGGTATTTCCATTCTAATCTTTGCTGGTATCGTGGCGGGTCTACCATCTGCTCTAGGTCGCTCATTTGAGTCGGCTCGTCAAGGCGATATTAATATATTGGCTTTGTTGCTAATTGGTATTTTAGCCATTGCGACCATCGCATTCGTTGTTTTCATCGAACGTGGTCAGCGTCGTATTACGGTTAACTATGCTAAGCGTCAGCAAGGCAAAAAAGTGTTTGCTGCACAAAAGAGTCATTTGCCTCTTAAAGTAAATATGGCTGGTGTTATCCCGCCAATTTTTGCTTCCAGTATTCTGTTGTTCCCAGCGTCGATCGGCCAATGGTTCGGTCAAGGTGAAGGCATGGAATGGTTGCAAAATATTTCTTTGGCACTGGCTCCTGGGCAACCGCTCTATGTGCTGTTGTTTGCGATCGCAATTGTTTTCTTTTGCTTTTTCTATACAGCCCTAGTGTTCAACCCTAAAGATGTGGCAGATAACTTGAAAAAATCCGGTGCTTTTTTACCGGGTATTCGTCCAGGCGATCATACTGCTCGATATATTGATGGAGTAATGACTCGTTTGACACTGTTTGGTGCTTTGTACATCACACTAGTGTCTCTGATGCCTCAATTCTTTGTTGTTGCGTGGAACGTACCGTTCTACTTTGGCGGCACCTCTATGTTGATCGTAGTGGTGGTTGTTATGGACTTTATGTCGCAAGTTCAAAGTCATTTGATGAGTCAGCAATACGAATCATTAATGAAGAAGTCTAATCTGACTGGTTATGGTCCAAATGGCCTAATGCGTTAAGCGTAGGTTGGAGTTGAACATGAAAGTACGTGCATCTGTAAAGAAAATCTGTCGTAACTGCAAAATCGTTCGTCGTAACGGTTCAGTTCGAGTGATTTGTGTTGAGCCTCGTCACAAGCAGCGTCAAGGCTAATAACGAGATTTCTCGACGATGGGAATGGGTGGTTGATTTATCCTACAAATGTAGGCATAATCAGCCGCCCTCATGAAAGTAAAGTGATGAATTAATCATCAATAACAACGGAGTAAAGTGAATGGCTCGTATAGCCGGTGTCAATATTCCTGACAATAAACATGCGGTCATTTCTCTGACTTACATCTTCGGAATTGGTCGCACACGTTCGCGCGCTATTTGCGCCGCTACGGGTGTTGCAGAAACTGCGAAAATAGGCTCTTTAAGTGATGATATCCTTGATGAGCTTCGTGGCGAAGTTGCTAAGTATACTGTAGAGGGTGACTTACGACGTGAAGTCAGTATGTCTATCAAACGTTTGATGGACCTAGGTTGTAATCGCGGGATTCGTCATCGCCGCAGCCTACCAGTTCGTGGTCAACGTACCAAAACGAACGCTCGTACACGAAAAGGCCCTCGTAAGCCTATTCGTAAGTAATATAAACGCGTTTCGCTCTAGCTGAAAAAATCGCTAGAGCTGAGCATTAAATAGGAAAGTGCAATATGGCTAAGCCAGCTACGCGCAATACCAAGAAAAAAGTCAAAAAGACGGTTGTCGACGGTGTTGCTCATGTACACGCGTCATTTAACAACACGATCGTGACTATCACCGACCGTCAAGGCAATGCATTGTCTTGGGCGACTGCCGGTGGTTCTGGTTTTCGCGGTTCTCGAAAAAGTACACCATTCGCAGCTCAAGTAGCAGCGGAACGTGCCGGTGCTGTCGCACAAGAATTCGGCCTTAAAAACGTAGACGTAATGATCAAGGGCCCTGGTCCTGGTCGTGAGTCCGCAGTTCGTGCATTGAATGCATTGGGCTTGCGTATCAATAACATCACAGATGTGACGCCAATCCCGCACAACGGTTGCCGTCCACCTAAGAAACGTCGCGTTTAATTGAGGAGACAGACATATGGCTCGTTATATAGGTCCAACTTGTAAGTTGTCTCGTCGTGAAGGTACCGACTTGCAATTGAAGAGCGGTTCACGCGCTCTTGAGTCTAAATGTAAAGCAGAAACAGTTCCTGGTGTGCACGGTGCACGTCGCGGACGTCTTTCTGATTACGGCTTGCAATTACGTGAGAAACAAAAAGTACGTCGTATGTACGGTGTTCTTGAAAAACAATTCCGTAACTACTACAAATCTGCAGCTCGTCTAAAAGGCGCAACTGGCGAAAACCTTTTGCAACTTTTGGAATCACGTTTAGATAACGTTGTATACCGCGCAGGTTTTGGTTCTACACGTGCGGAAGCTCGTCAACTAGTAGGCCATAAAGGCATTCTAGTAAACGGTGCAACGGTTAACATTCCATCTTACCAAGTGAAAGCTGGTGATGTTGTGTCTATCCGTGAAAAAGCTAAGAAGCAATTGCGTGTACAAAGCGCACTAGAGCTATCTAAAAATCGCGCGCCGATCCATTGGATCGAAGTTGATGCAACTAAATTGGAAGCAACTTTTAAAGCTGCTCCAGAACGTGCCGATTTATCAGCTGAAATTAATGAGAACCTAATCGTCGAACTTTACTCTAAGTAAGTCGGTGATTGGGATTAAGAAATAGGTGGATCTATGCAGCGTTCAGTGAGCGAGTTGTTAACCCCACGCAACATTGAAGTTCAGGAATTAGGCAAAACGCGCGCTAAAGTTACGCTACAACCGCTAGAACGTGGTTTTGGTCATACTTTGGGTAATGCGTTGCGTCGTATTCTTTTATCTTCTATGCCAGGTTGTGCGATTGTTGAAGTCGAAATCGACGGTGTATTACACGAATACAGCGCAATCGAAGGGGTTAAAGAAGATGTAATTGAAATTCTTCTTAACCTGAAAGGAGTTGCGATCGCTCTACACGGGCAAGATGAAGCAACTCTTACTCTAAGTAAAAAAGGTCCTGGTGTCGTAACGGCTGGGGACATCCAGTTAGTTGCTGATGCAGAGATCGCTAATCCGGATCATGTTATTGCGCACTTAGACGATACTGCAGAGTTAACTATGCAGATCAAAGTCGCTCGTGGCCGTGGTTATGAGCCTGCTGATGCTCGTGTTGCTGGCGACGATGAGACTCGTCCAATTGGTCGCTTGCAACTGGATGCCTCATTCAGCCCTGTTCGTCGTGTGGCTTACAGTGTCGATAATGCTCGTGTAGAGCAACGTACAGACTTGGATAAATTGGTGCTAGACATCGAATCCAACGGTACGATCGATCCTGAAGAAGCGATTCGTCGTGCAGCGACGATTCTTCAACAACAAATTGCGGTCTTCGTTGCGCTTGAAAGTGAAAGCGAAGCACCAGTTGAAGAAGAAGAGGATGAGATTGATCCAATTTTGCTACGCCCGGTTGATGATCTTGAATTGACCGTTCGCAGTGCTAACTGTTTAAAAGCAGAGAACATTTATTACATCGGTGATTTGATTCAACGTACTGAGGTTGAGCTTCTTAAGACGCCTAACCTAGGTAAGAAGTCGTTAACTGAAATCAAAGATGTTTTAGCACAGCGTGGTTTGTCTTTGGGAATGCGTCTAGAAAACTGGCCACCAGCTAGTTTGAAAGACGATAGCAAAGTTCTAGCTCGCTAGGTCATTGTTCCCTGACCACCGTAGTTTGGTAAGGAATGTATAATGCGTCATCGTAAGAGTGGACGTCACTTAAACCGTACTAGCTCGCATCGTAAAGCGATGTTCAAAAATATGGCTGCTTCTTTGTTTGAGCACGAAGTTATTAAAACGACGTTGCCTAAAGCAAAAGAATTGCGCCGTGTTGCAGAGCCTTTGATCACATTGGCGAAAGTTGATTCCGTAGCGAATCGTCGCCTTGCCTTTGCTCGTACTCGTAGCAAAGATGCAGTAGGTAAATTGTTCTCTGAACTTGGTCCTCGTTACCAAGCTCGTCCTGGCGGTTATGTTCGCATTTTGAAATGTGGCTTCCGTACAGGTGACAACGCACCTATGGCTTATGTTGAATTGGTTGATCGACCAGAAGCAGAAGCCGCTGAGTAACATCAGTATGTAATTAAAAAACCGGACTCTTGAGTCCGGTTTTTTTGTGCCTGATTATTAAGCGTTTCTAGTAAAGATAGTAATACCAATAGCGGCAAAAGATTTTTTTGTGGATAAAGTCTCAATCTATCCACAAAGAAAACGTTATAAAAAAAGCACTTAGAGAATTCCTAAGTGCTTTTTTATTGGTGCATGAGAGGAAAAGGTTAGAGCATGGTTTTTAGGAATCGTGCGGTATGAGAGTTGTCTTTCTTAGCAACTTCTTCCGGCGTCCCTTCGGCAATGATGTAGCCGCCGCCACTACCGCCTTCTGGGCCCAGATCAACAATCCAATCTGCCGTTTTGATCACATCCAAATTATGCTCAATCACTACTATGGTATTGCCGTGGTCACGCAAACGATGCAGTACTTTCAGCAACTGCTCAATATCGGCAAAGTGCAGTCCAGTGGTCGGCTCATCCAGAATGTATAAGGTCTTACCGGTATCACGCTTAGACAATTCTTTTGCCAGTTTGACACGTTGTGCTTCACCACCAGACAAGGTGGTGGCTGCCTGTCCTAAACGAATGTAACCCAGTCCAACGTCAATCAAGGTCTGCAGTTTTCGAGCGATGGATGGAACGGGGTCAAAGAACTCACGAGCGTCTTCAATGGTCATTTCTAAGCATTCGTGAATGTTCTTGCCTTTGTAATGAATTTCTAAGGTTTCACGGTTATAGCGTTTGCCTTTACAGACATCACAAGGCACATACACATCGGGTAAGAAATGCATTTCCACCTTGATCACACCGTCACCCTGACAGGCTTCACAGCGGCCACCTTTGACGTTGAAGCTGAAACGACCTGGCTTATAACCGCGTGAACGTGCTTCTTGAGTGGCTGAGAACAGCTCTCTCATTGGTGTGAAAATGCCGGTGTAGGTCGCTGGGTTAGAGCGCGGAGTACGACCAATTGGACTCTGATCAATGTCGACACATTTATCGAATTCGTCCATGCCCTCCACTTTACTGTGTGGCGCTGGCTTTAAGGTCGTTGCACCGTTTAATGCCGTAGCCGCCAATGGATAAAGAGTGCCATTGATTAAAGTCGATTTACCTGAGCCAGACACCCCAGTGACACACGTCATGACGCCAAGAGGAATGCTTAAATCCACATTATTCAGATTATTGCCCGTGGCGCCGATTAGCTTCAGATGTTTGCCGTCTTTCGCTGGATGACGTAACGCGGGTACTTCAATCTTACGCTCACCGGTTAGGAATTTACCAGTAATGGACGACTCACAATCCATAATGTCTTGTGGTGTGCCGCTGGCAATCACTTGTCCACCGTGCACTCCCGCACCAGGGCCGATATCCACAACATGATCGGCAATGCGAATGGCGTCTTCATCGTGTTCCACCACAATCACGGTATTGCCCAAGTCTCGAAGGCGAGTCAGGGTTGCGATCAGGCGCTCATTGTCGCGCTGGTGCAAACCAATGGAAGGTTCATCCAGAATGTACATGACGCCAACCAAGCCCGCGCCAATCTGGCTGGCAAGCCGGATTCGTTGTGCTTCCCCACCGGATAAGGAATCCGCTTTACGATCTAGGGTCAGGTATTCCAAACCCACATTCACTAAGAAGGTCAGACGGTCGCGGATCTCTTTTAGAATCTTGGCGGCGATTTCACCTTTGGCACCGGTTAACTGCAAGTTCTCGAAGTAGCTTAAACAGTCAGAGATAGAGTAGGTGACGATCTCGGGTAGAGTTTGTTCCTCAATGAAGACATTACGTGCTGAACGGTTCAAGCGAGAACCGTGGCAGTCTGGACAAGGTTGCACGCTAATGTACTGAGCCAAGTCATCGCGTACACTGTCGGATTCGGTTTCATGGTAGCGGCGTTGCAGATTCGGAATCACACCTTCAAACGCGTGTGAACGCGTCATCTTATCGCCGCGCTCATTAATGTAAACGAAGCTGATCTTATCGCTACCAGAGCCATTTAAAATGCGCTTTTTAAAATTGTCAGGAATGTCTTTGTAAGGCGCTTCGATATCAAAGCCGTAGTGATTAGCTAGTGCTGTCAGCTGTTGATAGTAGAAAATACTGCGACGTCCCCAACCGCGAATGGCACCTTCTGCCAAAGTCAGGGTGTCATCCTGAATAATACGCTCAGGATCAAACATCTGATGCGTACCTAAGCCATCACAAGTCTGACAAGCCCCGTTTGGGTTGTTGAATGAGAAAAGGCGAGGTTCCAGTTCCGTTAAGCTGTAACCACAAACAGGACAAGCAAATTTACTGGAGAAAATGTATTCCTCATCCGGTTCGTCCATATTAATGGCTTTGGCAATGCCATCGGACAATTCCAAACAGGTTTCGAAAGACTCCGCCAGACGCAGCTGCAAATCTGCCCGCACTTTAAAGCGGTCGATGACCACTTCAATGGTGTGTTTCTTGTTTTTTTCCAGCGCGGGTGCATCGTCTAGGTCGACCACTATGCCGTCGATACGAGCGCGAATAAAGCCTTTTGATAATAGGTCACTGATAGTGTGTAAGTGCTCACCTTTTCGGTCTTTGACGATGGGCGCTAGCAACATCATCTTAGTGTCTTCAGGCAAGGAAATGACTTTATCCACCATTTGCGAAATGGTTTGGGCTTCCAAAGGCTCACCATGGTCTGGACAGCGAGGTTGACCTGCGCGGGCGAATAGCAAACGCAAATAATCGTAGATTTCGGTGATGGTGCCGACCGTTGACCTTGGGTTATGAGATGTGGACTTTTGCTCAATGGAAATGGCCGGAGACAAACCTTCAATGTGATCAATGTCTGGTTTTTCCATCATGGACAAGAACTGTCTCGCGTATGTTGATAAAGATTCAACGTAACGACGCTGTCCTTCGGCATACAAGGTGTCAAAAGCGAGAGAGGATTTACCTGAGCCCGAGAGCCCCGTAATGACCACAAGCTTGTCTCTTGGAATATCTAAATCCACATTTTTCAGGTTGTGGGTGCGGGCCCCGCGTATGGTAATGGTATCCATGGGTCTCCAATAAAAACTGATCGACAGAAGTAAATCTGCATTTAATAAAATAACTGTCTATTTTTACAGTAGTTGAAATGGAGCTTCAACGGTAAATTCGGTAAAATTAGCATCTTTTTTTCTTAACCCCAACGTTAAGTGGTTGTGACCTCCTTATGGATCTACTCGAACGACGTTCAGTAATCGCCTTAGCACTGATTTATTTGTTCCGCATGTTAGGTTTATTTCTCATCATGCCTGTCATTAGCGTGGCAGCAGATGGCCTGACGGGTGCCGATGCGGCGTTAATTGGAACCGCGATCGGGATTTATGGACTAACGCAAGCTTGTCTGCAGATTCCAATGGGCATGTGGTCCGATAAAATTGGTCGCAAACGGGTGATTGTCATTGGCTTATTGCTGTTTGCACTGGGCAGTCTCATCTGTGCCAATGCCGATGACATTAACACACTCATTATTGGGCGAGCAGTGCAAGGCGCAGGGGCCATTGCCAGCACCTTAATGGCGTTATTAAGTGACGTTACACGGGAACAAAACCGAACTAAGGCCATGGCCAGTGTGGGCATCAGTATTGGTGCGTCGTTTATGCTGTCACTGGTCTTCGGACCTTGGCTATTTGCACTGGTTGGGCTGTCTGGCTTGTTCTATCTCTCGTTGGCTTTGTCCTTTGTCGGCATTGCGCTTATTTTGTTTGCTGTGCCGAATAGCGTGCAACATACCTTCCGACGAGACACCACGCCGAGCCTAACGGCACTCGGTGCCGTGATGAAGAATGCTCGTCTACGTTTTCTTAATATCAGCGTGTTATTTATTCATGCCAGCTTAACCGCCATCTTTGTGGTGGTGCCAGGGCGTTTGATCAATGAGTTTGGTCTCGCCTTGTCACAACATAGTTGGTTTTACTTAGCAATCATGGGTTTTGCCTTTGTGGGTATGTTACCATTGGTGATCATTGCGGAAGCGAAAGGCAAGATGAAAGAAGTGCTGATTGGCGTCTTTATTTTGCTTGGAATCTGTTCAATTGGCCTACAAGGAGCTTCCTTGTTTTGGTTGTTTGCTGTGTTACTGTGGGGCTACTTTATTGGTTTTAATGCCATGGAAGCGGTATTACCCTCACTGGTTAGCAAACTTGCCCCAGTTGGTTATCGCGGGACGGCCATGGGCGTATTTTCCACCCATCAATTTATCGGCTCCTTTATTGGCGGTGTGGGTGGTGGATGGCTGCTACAACACCACGCGAATGAAGGTGTGTTTTTTGTAGTGGGCGTGATTTTTCTGGCGTGGTCTTTGGTTTGTATGGTGCAACCGGCCCCACGCCAATTGACCAGCTTAGCTTTCAGTTTACCTAATATGACCAGCGCAGAAGTGACTGAGTTGGCCGAACAACTTGCAAACGTCCAAGGAGTGGAAGGCATGCAAATATTTGAAGATGAACAAACCGCTTATCTTAAAGTGGATAAAAAGCAATTAGACAAAGCAGCCCTGGTGCAACTTGCACCACAAGCTAATGTATAAAGAAAGAACTAATTTCAGTTGGAGAACGTCATGGCACGTGGAGTAAACAAAGTAATTTTAGTAGGTAACGCCGGTAACGATGCCGAAGTGCGTTTCATGCCGTCTGGTGGCGCTGTGGCAAACGTGAGCTTGGCGACAACCGAAAGCTGGCGTGACAAGCAAACAGGTCAGATGCAAGAACGTACCGAATGGCACCGAGTGTCTTTCATGGACCGTGGTAACTACCGTCTAGGTCAAATCGCAGGTGACTTCATCAAAAAAGGCTCTAAAGTCTATGTAGAAGGTTCATTGCGTACTCGTGAGTGGGAAAAAGACGGCATTAAGCGTTACACCACAGAAATCATCGCTAGCGAAATGCAAATGCTAGATGGCCGCAACGACGGCGCTGCGCCTTCTGCTGGCGGTTACGACAGCATGCAAGGTCAAGGTGGCTACGGTCAACAACCTCAGCAGCAAGCACCACAAGGTGGCTTCAATCAAGCACCACAGCAAGCTGCGCCACAACAACAAGCGCCACAAGGTGGCTTTAACCAGCAACCTGCTCAAGGTGGTTACGGCCAACAGCCTCAGCAACAAGCGGCACCACAACAGCAAGCGCCACAGGCTCAACCACAGTCTTTTGGTAGCTGGGGCAATGCGCCTCAGCAACAGGCTCCTCAGCAGCAAGCGCCACAACAAAAAGCGCCGCAGCAACAGAAGCCACAACAAGCGCCAAACTTTGACGACTTCGACGACGATATTCCGTTCTAAGGAGGACTTGTCGTTTAGTCAGAAAGACCAGAAAGCCTCGCACCTGCGGGGCTTTTTTTATATCTTAGATTGGTCATGAGAGTATAGTGTTTAGATAAAAACATCATCCTTACATCGATGTTATCGTTTAACCGCTGCGAGTGGTTATGCTTTTGTAAAACCAAAATAAAAGTATTCTATGCGTATGCTGGGGAATTTTATTTAGGTTATTTCTGTGATTAGCAAAATTATTGCTATGGTGCCTAATGAAATTGGAAGTAAAAAATCGAGAAAGATCCATTGTATGTTTTTAGAGTTTTTTAATAATTTGAACCATTGGTCGAAATAAAGTAACGATCCATCTATTCGTTTATGTTCGGCAAGCTCAATAAGTTTAATTACGTTTATATTTAGTGATTGAACATTACCATTTAGAGTTTTTAGTATAGTTTCGAGATGTGTAGTATTAGAGTTTTGCTCATTTTTTTGCAATTCTTCTGTCACTTTTTCTAAAGTTGAATGGGTTGCTTGTAAGCTTGTATTTACGTCATCTTTAGGTTGTAGTGCTTGTTCAAACATCCAGACATATAAGTTGGAGTTTTCATCTTTGCCAGTATGATCTAGGGGAGTAATATTAGAAGACGAAAATGCTGCATCAACATTTCCCCTAAGCTCTATAGTGCTTACTCCTGTTAAGCGAACTCTCCAATGCATAAAGCTAGTTATCAAATTCCATACATAATGAACAAGTTCGTACCCGATTATTAGAATTAATAAAATATAGACCTTATTGGGTGTCAAGTTAGAGAATGTTATACCCCCTAGAAGTTTTGATTCAGAATTGATTTGTAGATCTAAAGAAATGAAAGCTAAAGCAAAAAAGGAAACGACTAGCAAGTTTCGACGTACTCGCTCCTCATAAGCAGAGAGCTCAATGCCTTTTGGTTCTTTCATTACTTCTTTAATTTCTTTTAAGTACTGATCGTTAAAATCACTCTTACTGTAACGTTTTCGCTGAATTTTCATTTTCAGTGAGAAGTAAGCTAATAGCAAAATAACGAGAGTGACAGATGTTGCTGTTGCAATTGCTCCATTGTTGCTAAAGCCGAAGGAAAATAGCCAAGTTAAAATTGCTAAAAACCAAATGTTCGCACTTATCATCTAACCATCCTTCTTTTAAACGATTTTTAAATAAGTATATAGGAATGTGGCCTTTAATCGTTACCAGACTATTATTATCGATAAGCTTGTTTTGGGTCTATTTAAATACTCGATAATTATATCACTAAGTGCTATGATTTATTTCTAATCCGATTAGATCAAGGACGAATCATGCGGATATTTAAAAATAAGGCATTCCATCGCTGGGCGATTAAGGAAGGTTTGGCTGATAGTGCTTTGATAACAGCCGTTGATGAAATTGAAAAAGGCTTAGTGGACGCGGATTTAGGTGGTCATGTGTTCAAAAAACGCGTGGCACTCGGTGGTCGAGGAAAAAGCGCTGGTGCCAGAACACTGTTAGCTTACAGATTTGGCCAAAGAGCATTCTTCATGTATGGCTTTGCTAAAAACAGTCGAGCAAATATTGATGCTGATGAATTGAGAGCGCTAAGAAGGTTAGCGAAAGAATTGCTTGAGTACAGTGATATTGAGCTCATTATCGCCATTGAACACGGTGCATTTATCGAGGTAAAAAATAATGGATAAATCAATCTTAGACATGGTGCAAGATACCGCTCAGCAGTTGTACGATGCTGGCGTGATGAAAGAGACGACTCTGCGTGAGTTTGATGCCATGTGTTTGCCTCCAGTAAAAGTGTTCACAGCCGAGCAAATTAAAAGTATCCGTACAAAAAATCGAGCGAGTCAGGGCGTCTTTGCTGCTTATTTGAATACTAGCAAGTCCACAGTGCAAAAGTGGGAGCAAGGCGTTAAGAAGCCGAATGGGCCGTCATTAAAACTGTTGAATTTGGTCGCCGACAAAGGTCTGGATGTGCTTGTATAGTCTGTTTGAACCATTCAGCTGACAGAACAGAGAGATCATTGAAAAGCCTTCGTATCATAGATACGAAGGCTTTTTGGTTTTTATTAACCCTTGTTTAAGTCGTTAGTTCAAACTCGCCAAGTAGCTGCGCCAGCCGCCGAAGTGGGTGATGTCGGTGGCGTTTACGATGGCGTAAGGTTCGCAGATGAAGCCAGACACAGAGCTGACATCCGCAAGTTGGGCTTTGCCTATGCAATATCCTCACAAACTGCTGAAAGCATATCCAACATGCTTTTCACTTTTTGCTTTGGGAATGGTCTGCTTGAATACATGGCATAGAGTACAAGGTCTGCTGGTTCTTGATTCAACTGGATTTCAACTAATTTTCCCGATTCTATTTCTGCCTCACATGACTGTCTCGGCAAGATGGCAAATCCAAGGCCTTTAAGTGCTGCGGCTTTTGCCATTTGTCCGCTGTTTACTTTGTAATTGGATTGTATTGAAGCGATTTGATCATTTTTAAAGCGCCAAGGTTTCCCTTGCATTATGGATAAGCTGGTGATGCAGGGGGTATCTATTA
The DNA here is from genome assembly GCF_000214215.1 of Marinomonas posidonica IVIA-Po-181. Taxonomy (NCBI): domain Bacteria; kingdom Pseudomonadati; phylum Pseudomonadota; class Gammaproteobacteria; order Oceanospirillales; family Oceanospirillaceae; genus Marinomonas; species Marinomonas posidonica. The sequence goes on along the minus strand of NC_015559.1, from coordinate 3,662,094 downwards.
AGTCCTCAATTGAATTCGGTAGAGCATATTTTTTTAACAAGCTAGGGGCGGCGACAATGGAACTCTTCCACCGCAGCATTTCTTTTGCAACCCAGTTTGAATCCGGTAAATTGCCTCGACTAAAACACAGAATCAGATCGTAGCCATCTAAAACACTCTCTTGAGGGGTTAACTGAGTATCGCAGCTTAGCTGAATTCTAGGATGCTGGTGGCAGAAGTTAGCAAATATGTCTGCTAAAAAAGGCAGATCTGGTGCGATTATTTTTAGATGGCCTCTGACGTTTGTATTGTCCTTAGTAACTTCATCAAGCACGTTATCCATTGCCGTAATCAAAGGTGAGATTGACTGATACAGTTTTTGTCCTGCTTCTGTCGCTACCATCTTGCGAGTTGTTCGTTCTAATAGTCTGGTGTTTAGACTTTGCTCCAGTAACGCGACATGGCGACTGATATTGGATGTAGGGATCTGGCGCTGTTCAGCGGCCAGCTTAAAGCTGAGATTTTCATAGACAGCTTGAAAACTTAATAGCCACTGAAGTTCTAATTTCTCAATCATAATTATCTCAAATTATGGGACTGTTAAAACAATATTACTGTATTTTTGTTGAATTGTACCTTGTTCATACTAGGAGGTCTTACATCGAAATATATTGATTGGAGTCATTACATGAAGCGGTTAAATATTGCAGTGGTTGGGGCTGGCGTGGCGGGATTGTCTATCGCTATTTTAGCTAAACAGCGAGGGTTTGATGTCACTGTGTTTGAGCGAGAAGCTCAAATTTCTACTATTGGAGCAGGGGTGACCCTATGGCCAAATGCTTGTTTTGTCATTAAAAAGATGAAGGTTCTTGAGTCTTTGGCAGCGTTAGGTGGACAGCCTAAGCATCTCTATCAATTTGATAATAGCGGTGACTTGAAAAGCCGTTTGGATATCGGAGAGGTAAATGATCTAAGTGGCTTTCCTACCATTACGATTCTTCGACGAGACTTAATGAAATCACTTTATGTCAAATTGAATGAACTTGGAGGGGAGGTTCACTTTGAGAAAAATATCTCATCAAAAGAAGTGCGCACCTTGCAAGGTGAATATGATTTGGTGATTGGTGCCGAAGGCCGAATGAGTTCTGTGGTGCGTGACACGCTTTTTTTAGGAAATGCATTGCCACGTTACCAAAGGTTTATCAACATCATTGGTATTAGCCCGTTAAAGGATGCATTTTTTCAAGATGCCATTGTCGATTTTAGAGGAAACAAAGAGCGCTTTGGTATTGTTTCTGTAGAAGAGGGTCGTTGTTACTGGGCGGCTGCTTGGTGTTGTGAAATAGATAGAGAACGTTCAAAGCAAAGTTGGTATGACGAAATGAAGGAGCGTTTTTCTGCTTGGTGTCCCGTTATTCCAGAGCTGATTGATAAGGTCGATCAGGATTCACTAAATCGTATTTTTGTGCATGATATGGACCCTTTACCGTATTGGCACAAAGATAATGTATTGATTATTGGTGATGCCGCTCATGCACCGTTACCAACGTCAGGGCAAGGAGCCTGTCAGGCGTTGGAAGATGCGTGGCATTTGGTCGATATTCTTGATCAAACGGATGATCTTGTAAACCTTGAACCTATACTTAAGCGTTTCTATCAGACCCGCTTCGATAAAGTAACTTATGCACAAAATGCTGGGCGAGCAGTAGCAAATCAGATCTTCTTCACTGAAGAGAATAAGGTTTCTCCAGCAATTCTTCCTTCGAAAAAACAACTTAGTGCAATTTGGATGAAGGGATTGCTGTGAATGGTAGAAACGGAGTGAAAAATAACTTTGAGTGATTATTGAAAAGCCTTCGTATCATAGATACGAAGGCTTTTTGGTTTTTATTAACCCTTGTTTAAGGCGTTAGCTCAAACTTGCCAAGTAGCTGCGCCAGCCGCCGAAGTGGCTGATGTCGGTGGCGTCTGCGATGGCGTAAGGTTCGCAGATGAAGCCTGACACTGAGCTGCCGTCGGCGAGTTGCACCTTGCCGATGCCAAGCGGTGCCGGAATGCCTGCGACAAAGCTGCCGAAGTGCTCACTTGGTACGGACCAGATTTCCACTTCAATGGCTTGTCCTTGTTCAGTATCTAAAATCAGTCCAGGGCGATAAGGTGGGCCGCCTGCCAAAGCGTACATGCGGTAGCTGGCGGCTGTGGTGGTTTGGGTTTTCAGTGTCGCCCCTCGCTCGGTGAGTTGCCAGTTAAGTGGCTGGCCCGTTAGGTGCGCGCCGCACACCATCACATCAATCACCTTGGGTTGACCGACTGGTGTATTGTTCGTTGGGGTAGCGGGTAAATCTAGAGCGCCTTTTTTGAGTGGGATAGCACGCTGTACTCGATTGGCAATCGACAACAACATGCGGTCACTAAAGGTTGGGCCAAATAGGGTAATGCCAAACGGCATGCCTGTTTTAGTCATAGCACCCGGCACGGCTATCGCAGCAAAATCCAGTAAGTTCATGAAGTTAGTGTAGTAACCCAGTTCGCTGTTGCGCTTAATGGGTTCTTCGAGCATGTCTGCGATGGTGAAATGGGTACCAGCGGTCGGGGTTAAAATACAGTCCACTGTGGCCAGTTGCGCGAGGCAGATTTGTTTCAGGTCATTAATGCGGTACTGAGCTTTAAACAAGGCAGTGGCAGGTGGTTTGCCACCCGGGGCGATGATTTCTCGTACGGCGGGAAAGATGGCCTCTGGGTTATCATCAATTAAAGGCTGAGTCGCAATATAACGCTCAGAAACCCAAGGGCCTTCGTAGAGAAGTTGCGCCACTTCATTAAAGGGCGCAAAGTCGATTTCTTTGAACTGGAAACCGGCGTTACTGAGTTTGGCTAAGGTGTCAGAGTAGGCTTGCTCGTAGTTTTTGTCGCCATAAAATTTTAACTGCGGAGGCGGGATAATGCCCACCGTGAGTTCCCCTTGGCGCAAACCGTAATGTCGAGTCTGATTGTCAAACGGGTTAGGGCGACTGTAGCCATCGCGCATGTCGTAACCTTCAGCGGCCGCCAAGGCGGTGTTGGCGTCGTCTGAGTTGAAAGCAAAAATGGTCATACAGTCCAAACTGCGACAAGCCGGTAGCATGCCGGTTGCAGACAACAAGCCGATGCTGGGTTTCACACCGATCAAGTTGTTAAAGCCAGCGGGAATTCGACCTGAACCTGCGGTGTCGGTACCTAGGCTAAAACTCACTAAGCCCAGTGCAACGGCGGTGGATGATCCGGCACTGGAACCGCCGCTGACGTAGTCAAAATCAAACGCATTATGACCCGGCCCATAGGGCGAGCGGGTGCCGTTGATGCCAGTGGCGAACTGGTCCAAGTTGGTTTTCCCGACAGGTATTGCCCCCGCGTCAATGAGTTGCTGTACTACTTGGGCGGTATCGGTTGGCGTGTAGGCAAACTCAGGGCAGGCGGCGGTGGTGGGGATGCCAGCTAGGTCGATGTTGTCTTTTATCGCAAAGGGAATGCCCCACAATGGATGAGTGTCTAGGTCTTTGTTTTTTAGGTCGTTCAGCCAGGTTGCTTGTTCTGCTTCACTGAGTAAATGAATCCAGATATTGTATGAATCGTATTGCACAGCACGACTGCGAATGTCATTCATCAGGGATTCAGGTGTCAGTTGGCCTGTTTTGTAGGCGTCTCTTAGGGCGTCAAAGCCCATGTCGGTAACCTTTTTAAGTGGTGCGATCATGCTCATTATTCTTCCTCCAATACGACGACGGCTTGGCCAGCGTTGACTCGGCTGCCATTGTTTAATAACACTTCAGATACCACACCATCACAGCTGGCATGGAGTGGAATTTCCATTTTCATGGACTCTAAAATCACTAACAGCTGGCCCGCTTTGACGGCTTGACCTTTTTCAACTTGGGTTTGCCAGACGCTACCGGATACTGGGCTGTCGATCACAATGGCGTCTTCTCCCCAAGTGACTTCGCTGGTGGTGCTGGTGACTTCTTCCTGATCAAAGTGGAATTGACCGTTGGCGTGCCAGCGAGCCAGTTCCGCTTCAAAGGCTTGATTACGAGAATGCTTAAATTGCTCGATGTCTTCTTGGTGGTTGGCAATAAAAGCTTGGTACTCGGATAAGGAGAAGTGACTTTCTTCGATGCGAATGGGGTAGTTGTCATGGGGGAAGTCAGCGCGAATCTGTTGTAACTCATCATGGCTGACTTCGTAGAAACGAATCTGATCGAAGAAGCGTAATAACCAAGGTTGGCTAAAGGCGCTGGTTTGACGATAGCGATTCCACATTTGTAAGGTTCGTCCCACAAATTGATAACCCCCTGGGCCTTCCATGCCGTATACGCAAAGGTAAGAGCCGCCAATGCCAACGGAGTTTTCTGCGGTCCAGGTTCTGGCTGGATTGTACTTGGTGGTTACCAATCGATGACGAGGGTCTATGGGCGTCGCCACGGGTGCCCCAAGGTAGACATCGCCTAATCCCATCACCAAATAGCTGGCGTTAAACACAATCTCTTTGACTTGGTTTATGCTGTCTAAGCCATTGATGCGACGAATGAACTCAAGGTTGCTTGGGCACCAAGGCGCATTGGATCGGACCGATTGAGCGTACTTGTCGATGGCTTCCTGACAGGCTCGATCATCCCATGAAAGAGGAAGGTAAACCGTTCGGGAAGGGACGGTCAGCTCCGTCAATTTTTCCGCCAAGGCTCGCTCTGCGGTTTCTAACAAGGCGAGCAGTTCAGTATACGAGGTTTGCTGGCTGTCGTAGTGGATTTGCAGAGAGCGAATGCCCGGAGTCAGTTCTTTCATGCCAGCAAATGGGTGTTGTTCTAACCATTGCATCAATGCGTGAGCTCGAAAGCGCAAACGAATGTCGAGCATCTGTTCACCGTATTCCACCAATAAAAAATGGTCTCCGGCGGCCCGATACACAATGTCGTCGCCAAACTCTTCGGCGGATAAGGTTTTGAGAATGGGGGATCCAATGCCACAGCTGGTGACGTCTAGCTTCGGTACTGTCAGGCTGTCTAGGCTTGCGATCTGTTCTGCTTCCAGTGCCACGGCCTCTTCGAGTGTCACAGGGATAAAGCGTACTTTATCACCCGCTCGGAGTTGCCCTAATTTCCATAAATCTGCGGTGATCACAGTGGCAGGGCAGACAAAACCGCCCAAAGAAGGCCCGTCTGGCCCTAAAATAACCGGCATATCACCGGTAAAATCAATGCTGCCAAAAGCATAGGCATTGTCGTGTATGTTGGATGGGTGTAGGCCTGCTTCGCCGCCATTTTCACGAGCCCATTTGGGTTTGGGGCCGATCAATCTAACCCCTGTGCGGCTGGAGTTATAATGGATTTCCCAGTCAGTATTGAAGAAGATTTCTATGTCTTCTTCGGTAAAGAAGTCTGGACTCCCATGTGGGCCATAAATCACACGTAACGCATGTTGGTGAGTGAGAGTGGGTATTAAAGCCTCTGGAAGTTGAGGGTTGGATGGGCTTGGGTGTTGATATTGGCTGGTGAGCACATCGCCTGTTTGCAGTGCGCGTCCGTTATGGCCACCAAATTGACCCAGTGTGAAGGTAGATTTTGAACCTAGGTAATCTGGGCAATCAAAGCCGCCAGCTACCGCTAAATAGCAGCGAGCGCCCGCGTCACGAATACGACCTAAGCTTAGGGTTTGACCTGCTTGTACCTTGATCGGTTGGTGTAATGCCACTGTGTCACCATCCAGTTTGGCGTCGATTTGCGCGCCAGCCAAGGCAATTTCCGTGGCAAAGCTAAATTGCAGGTTAGGGCCTTGTAGGGTGATTTCCATGGTGGCGGATGCTATGTCATTGCCTAACAGGCGGTTAGCCAAACGACTGTGAAAACTATCAAATGGGCCTGACGGCGGTACGCCCACATTCCAATGGTGTTGGCGGCCTGGAAAGTCTTGCAAGGTAGTCAGTGTGCCACCACTTAATACATCAATGCGTTTGGGTTGATAGACAAAGTCGTTTAAATAACGAGTACTGACTTGGCCTTGTATTAAGGCATCATCTCGCAGTAAGTGTTGCAGATAATCTAAGTTGGTTTGTGTGCCATATAGGGTACATTGTGACAAGGTGTCTTGTAACAAAGCAAGGGTGCTGTCCCGGTCTTGATGATGCACAATAACCTTGGCCAGCATAGGGTCAAAGTAGGGGGATACTTGAATGCCGGTTTCGATCCAGTGATCAATCCTTACCTTGGTATTGGACTCCATTTCTGCTTGTTCTGGATCGGCAATAGGGAAGTCGACATAGCTTAATAACCCAGGGCTGGGTTGGAAGTCTTTGTAAGGGTCTTCAGCATAAAGGCGTACTTGAATCGCGTGACCTTTTGGTGTCAGTGAGGTTCGCAAGGTGGATAAATCCATCGGCTCTTGTGACGCTAAACGAACCATCCACTCGACGAGATCAATGCCATACACTTCCTCTGTTACACCATGCTCTACTTGTAAGCGAGTATTCACTTCAAGGAAGTAGAATTGTTCGGTATCCATGTCATAAATGAATTCCACTGTGCCAGCATTGCGATATTTTACCGAGGCCAGTAAGGATTCAGCCGTTTGATGAAGCTGTTCGCGTACGGCGTGACTAAGGTTGGGAGCTGGGCATTCTTCTACCACTTTTTGGTTACGACGCTGGCTGGAACAATCTCGTTCGCCCAATGCCAAGGCTTGTCCTTGTCCATCGGCAAACACTTGTACTTCAATGTGTCGAGCGCGAGCGATGAATTTTTCTAAGAACACACCGCCATCAGCAAAGTTACTCGCACCAAGGCGTTTCACCGAATCAAAGTGAGTACTCAGTTCGGTCTCGTTATGACATAGCTGCATGCCAATACCGCCACCACCTGCAGTGCTTTTGAGCATCACTGGGTAGCCGATTTTCTGGGCCGTGGCACAGGCACTTGCTAGATCGATCAGTAAATCTGAGCCTGGCAATAAGGGAACGTGAGCTTGTTGGGCGAGTTCTCTGGCGCGGTGCTTTAAGCCAAAGGCCAGCATGTGCTCGTCTGTTGGACCAATAAAGGCCACGCCGTTGTTTTCACAGCGCCGCACAAAGTCGGCATTTTCACTTAAAAACCCATAACCTGGGTGGATGGCTTGCGCCCCACTTTGATGAACGATAGTGAGGATTTTATCAAGGTCCAGATAGGTCTGGTTGGCTGGGCCGTCGCCTAAGGAGTACGCCTCATCCGCTAATTTTACATGACGACTCTTGGCATCGGATTCAGCGTAAACCGCGATGGTTTTAATCTGCATACGCTTGAGAGTACGAATAATGCGTACGGCAATCGCTCCACGATTTGCAATTAAGACAGTGTGAAACATGTTTCAACCTTTTCCGGGTCGTCCCGGTTTAATCAATACGTCAGTGGTCGTCCACTGAGTGGATAGAAAAATGGCCTTAGTGATGTGTATCCCAAACCAATACTTCGATCGGCGTTGGGTTGTAGCCGTTACATGGGTTGTTCAGTTGAGGGCAATTCGAAATCAGCACAATCAAATCCATGTGGGCTTTCATTTCGACGTATTTGCCCGGCGCGGAAATACCATCTTCAAAGGTCAGGCCACCGGCACTGGTGACGGGGACATTCATAAAGAAATTGATGTTGTGGCTGATGTCGCGTTTGTCTAGGTCAAATTCGGGGTGTTCGGCAATCGCCAGCATCCAGCTGTCACGACAGGCATGCATGCAGCGTTTTTCTAGATCGTAGCGCACGGTATTACTTTCCGTGGCACAAGCGCCACCTAAGGTGTCGTGACGGCCGCAGGTATCGGCAACAATCTCTAGCATGACTTGGTTTTCATTGGAGCGCAGCTGCGAGCCAGCGGTCAGGTAAACATTGCCTTGTTCACGAATGGTATCGGTGGCGCTGTAGCGTTCAGCGGGATGGTGCGCGTTATAGAATAGGGTGTCTGCGGCCTGATTTCCTTCTAAATCTACGAAGCGAAAAGTAGCCCCAGCTGGGATATAACGAATGAAATAGTCCCCAGAATCGACGGTGTATTTTTGGTTGGCGTTGTGAGCGTCAAATTGACTTTCTTTGATCATGATTTAGGCCTCCAGTCCGAAGTGATATAGGCTGTTGTTTGCAAAACCTCGTTGATTTTCTGGTCGTGAATTTTTACAAAGGTCGTCATCGGCGACTGGTAAGGCCTTTTCCAATCGCAATGAAATAGGTTTGCGAGGGTAGTGGTCGGCTTGGCTAAGAGGATGTGGACAGGTGTACAAGATAACGAGTGTGTCCATTTCAAAGCGAAGGGTCAGGTGGTCACCTGCTTTGCTGTGCTGTTCAATCAGTGTCATTGAGCCTTCGTCGTCGGTTTCGACTTTACTGAACAGGTTTAGGTTGGCGGTGATGTCTGCCTGAGTTAAACCGTATTTGGCCATTTCCACCAACATGGCATCGTGGCCATTTTGTTGCCAGTTATTGCGGTCTTGTTGGTAATCCCGCTTGCCCCATTGGCTTTCAATATGAGAGGCGTGACTATTACCACAAACGCTTTCATGCCAACCAAGAGAGTCTTCAATAATGGACGCGAAAATGCGCCCCATGTCTGAGTAAAGACAATGGCCTTTGGTCAATTTGAAGGTGTGTTGTGCTTTTAAGGTGTCGGGGGCGTTATAACGTTCCAGTAGATTTTCTGGGTTATAAAAGACCATGCCCACGTTTGCTCCGCCTTCAACATCGGTCAGGGTGAGCTGGGTGCCACGGCGCATGCGGAAAGACCAATGGCTAGCGGGTGGAATCACGGTTTGATATTGCTTCATGCTTGTCTCCTTTTCATTTAATGCGTCAGGTGTTGGGACGCATTAAGCCTTTTCTGAGGTCTGTTGTTGGTGAGTGAGCTGTTGATGTAAGTCGTCATAGGTTCTAGTGTCCGATTCGCCGACTGGTAAGTCATAGGTTATGGACGCACCATAAGCATTTGGCGCCTGTGGATCGTGGCGAATTTTGTCGAAGACCCACAGACGTGTGCCGAGATGAAAGCCTTCTTTTAGATCATGGGTCACCATGAAAATGGTCAGGTTGTGCGCTTTCCAAAGGTCTAAAATCAATGTGTGCATATCGCCTCGAATACCGGGGTCGAGGGCACCAAATGGTTCGTCTAATAACAGGATACGAGGTTTGCAAATAATGGCTTGGGCAATGGCGAGTCGTTGTTTCATACCGCCAGACAGTTCATGAGGGTAGCGTTTTAATGCATGACTCAATCCGACTTGAGTGAGCATCTCGGTGGCTTCTTGTTGGGCAAGACGCCTTTCCTTACCAAACAAATACCCTGTTAATGAGGCTTTCTGAAAACCTTTCGCGGCAATGACATTTTCCAATACGGTCATGTGTGGGAAGACGGAATATTGCTGAAAGACAATGCCACGGTCTGGTCCAGGTTCGTTTGGTATGGTGTCGCCATTGAGTAGCAGTTCGCCTGAGCTGGCTTGCTCAATGCCCAGAATCATTTTGAGGAAGGTACTTTTGCCACAGCCGGAAGCGCCCACTAGTGTGACAAATTCGCCTTCGTGTACTTGTGTGTTTACGCCTTCGAGAATGATGTCCTGACCATATTGCTTACCCAGTTGACGTGCTTCAATTAGGGGCTGATTCATGACTTACCCTCCTGATTCCATGGGTAGAGGCGAGCGTTGAGCGCACTTAACAAGTAATCGATGAGGAACGCCAATAAGGTGATCCAAGCCACGTAAGGCAAGATAATGTCCATGGACATATAGCGTCTGACTAAGAAGATGCGATACCCCAAGCCGTCAGTGGAGGAAATGGCTTCCGCGGCGATCAGAAATAACCACCCCGTGCCGAGAGACAATCGAACCGCATCGATCAATTTCGGCATCACTTGAGGGAGCAGCACTCGAATGAATATTTGCAAGGTGCTGGCTCCGAGGGTTTGTGCCTTTACCAGTTGTTCTGAGGGGATTTCCTGAGTACGGCGCTGAATGTCACGGGCGATAAAGGGTGCCACGCCAATGGCAATGAGGGTAATTTTAGAGGCTTCTCCTAAGCCAATGATGATGAACAAAATCGGTAAAATCGCCAGTGGTGGGATAAGTGAAATCACGGTTAACAGTGGTGCGAAGGTGGCGTAAATTACCGGTAAGGCACCGGTCAGCAAGCCAACTAACAAGCCGAAAATAGCGGCGATGCCAACGCCAGCTAATAAGCGTAATAAGCTGCTTAGGGTATCTTGCCAAAACACCAGTTCACCGGTGCGGCGGCTGGGTTCAAAGGCGAGACGATAGATGGCGTCGCCCATTTGCCCAAATGAGGGTAATAGTTTGTCACTTGGATTGATCGATAAACGGGCATCGGAGCCCATCATATAGACAATCAAAAGCACAACAAAAGGCAGTAAACCGAGTAAAATCTGGTTGACTGGAGAGGGAGAGTAATTCACGAGTTTCTTCATAATCACGCCTTACTGAAGTGTTTCGATAGCGTGCTTTGTCGATTGACAAAGCACGCTGAAAAAGCGCTTACAGTTTTCCGTCCGCTGCCATTTTCATGTAGGTATTATCGAAACGAAGCTTAATGTTGTCAGGGTTTCCATAGGTGCCTGCTGGCATCTCAATCCCCACAACATCCGCACTTGGCGCGCCATCACCTAATAGGCCGTGTTCGAAGGAAAATTCCGCCACATGTTTCATGGTTTCAACGAGCTGAGGGCTATTAACCAGTTCTAAAGCCGCTTCTGGCGTGTAATACATGTGCGTTTTAGCCAATTGTGCGTCATAACCGGCTAGGTCTGTTTCGGCGGCTTCTGCCATAAGCGTGCGAACGTCTTTCGCACTGTCACTGTTCCCTGACATTTTGGACATGATTTCAAACCAAGCACCGGTTAATGCTTTGCCTAAGGCTGGATTGTCATTCAGTGTCTTAGTATTGACTATGAGGCCATCAATGATCTCACCTGGAATTTGTGATGAGTTAAACACGTCATAGGTGTTTGGCATGGAGAGAATTTCACTCACCAAAGGGTTCCATGTAACGGTTGCAGAGACATCGCCGGTACCAAACACAGAGACCAGATCCGCATCTGACGTATTAACCACTTGGACGTCGCGTTCACTTAATCCTATGGTGTCTAATCCGCGAGCGAGTAAGTAGTGAGAAACACTATATTCGACGAGATTGACGCTTTGACCTTTGATATCTGCTAGATCGTCCTCTCCGAACAGGATGATGGCGTCATTGCCGTTTGAGTAGTCACCGGCAATTAACACCGTACTGTCTACGCCACCGACGGCTGGAATGGTTAATGCATCCATTTGCGCCATGGTACAAGCATCGAATTGGCCAGCGGTATACTGGTTCATGGATTCGACATAGTCATTGATCTGCACGATATCGATGTTGATGTCGTACTTTTCAGCCCATTTATCGACAATGCCGGATTGTTCAGCGTAAGCCCAAGGCATCCAACCGGCGTAGATTGACCAGCAGACTTTAAAGTCTTCTTTGGCAAAAGTCTGAGAAGAAGCGAGTAGAGCAAACAGTAGAGCGGGTACTTTATTCTTTGGGAAGTTCATAGGGAGTTACCTTTTCAGTTTGTTAGTTACACATGGAGTACCCTTGGCAAAATCGCCATGTGGTCTCCCGGGCTTTTATCCCGCCGTGTAACCTTGAAACATCAAGGTCGAAAGCTCTCGGACCAGTCATATCAAGGTAAGTTTTGATATCGGAACCCTAGCTCTCTATTGAATAAATTGTCATGTTCGACTTTCCAAGGGTACGAACACCTATTGATCAAGCACTAATCATGCCAAGTGAAAATACGCCATTTAGTGTCTTTTCGAGCAATTTGGGTTTTCTATTGGTGCAATTTTGTTCACTTGGTCTTTTTTTAGTGCGAATCAACGAGTGTTTCGGGTGAGTATCAAAATTAGTTGTCGAATGTATATCCTGTTATAATGATTCCCATATGAAAGTGTGTCTTGTAACTTGCCGAGAGGGGCAAGTGAAACAGTGACTTTCACTGAGGTGAAAGCAGGGATAAACGGAATGTGTTGGCTCCTATGGGAGCCTTTTGTTTATTTGGCTGTCTGATAAGACATTATGGTGAGTTTTGAGGTGAGTCGTTATGGCTGAGGATGAAGAGTTTTCTTTATTTGCCGAGGAAGTGAAAGGCATTCGTCCGCTGAAAAAGACCGAAGTGTATTTGGGTAAGAAGCAAGGCGAGACCGATTTTCAGGCCCGTCAAAAAGCGGCATTAGAAGGCAAATTTGAAGACAAAAACTACTTATCGAAGGATTATGTTGAGCGGGTAGACCCAAATGATATGCTGGAATTTAAGCGTTCTGGTGTGCAGGATGGGGTATTCAAGCGTTTACGTCAGGGTAAATATGGTGTGGAATCTCGTTTGGATTTACACCGTCGGACGGTTGAAGAAGCTCGACGAGAGGTGTTTCAGTTTACTCAAGATTGTATGAATCACGATATTCGAGTGGGCATCATAGTGCACGGCAAAGGTGATCGTACGCCAGAAAACCAAGCTACATTAAAGAGTTACATCAATAAGTGGTTGCGTGATATCGATGAGGTGATGGCTTTCCACAGTGCCCAACGTTATCACGGTGGTTTAGGGGCGGTTTATGTGCTGTTTAAAAAGAGTGAGAAAGCCCGTTTAGAAAACTGGGAGCGGCATCAAAAACGTTAAATTTTGGCATTCTCTACAGAATGCTTGAGTGTTATTTGGTGCAGTAAATGTGGGGATTTTGCTATAATTCCGTCACTTTAATTGGCTGCTGGTTAAGTTAGCCATAAGAACCATTTTATTGAGTCATCGTATTCTAATTCTATCGAGGTAGAGAATGACAGATCGCATCGCGCACCATCCTGCGTTTAAATTTATTCGCAGTGAGTTTATTGACGCTCTGAACGCCAGTGTTCAGGAGTTCGAGCATATCGTCACCGGCGCAAAGCATTTTCACATCGCATCGGATAATGATGAAAACGTTTTCTTGGTCGGGCTAAAAACCGTCCCTACCGATTCTTGTGGTGTGGCGCATATTTTGGAACACACAGTATTGTGTGGTTCTGAGCGTTTCCCCGTGCGCGATCCTTTCTTTATGATGATTCGTCGTTCATTAAATACCTTCATGAATGCGTTTACCTCGTCTGATTGGACGGCGTATCCCTTTGCCAGTAAGAACAAGAAAGATTTTCATAACTTATTGGATGTGTATTTGGACGCAGTGTTCTTTTCTCGTCTGGATGAGTTGGACTTCTCTCAAGAAGGTCACCGTTTAGAATTTGCTGAGCCTGATAACGCCGAGTCTGATCTGACGTTTAAAGGCGTGGTGTTTAATGAAATGAAAGGGGCGATGAGTTCAACCACCTCTGTTTTGTGGCAAACTCTGACAAAATATCTGTTCCCGAGTAATACTTACCACTTTAACTCTGGTGGCGAACCGACGGATATTCCTGATCTGTCTTACGATGATTTGTTGGCCTTCTACCGTACCCATTACCATCCTTCCAATGCGGTTTTTATGACCTTTGGTGATATTCCTGCTGATACATTGCAAGAAGAATTTGAGAATAAGGTATTGAGTCGTTTTGAGCGTCTTGATACGCAAGTCAGTGTGCCGAATGCAAAACGTTATTTCTCACCCGTTCGCGTGGAAGAAGGTTATGCCGCTGACGAAGTGAAAGAAGACGGTAGTCATGTGGTTGTCGGCTGGTTATTGGGCGAAAGTACGGATTTAACTCAGCAGTTTGAAGCGCAATTATTGTCCAGTGTGTTGTTGGATAACAGTGCTTCGCCATTGCGTCGAGTGTTGGAAAACTCTGATCTTGGACGCGCGCCCTCGCCTCTGTGTGGACTGGAAGACAGTAATAAAGAAATGAGCTTCATGTGTGGCCTGGAAGGGGTTAAGCGAGAAGACTCTAGTAAGGTCGAAGCGTTAATCTTTTCCAGTTTAGAAGAGATTGCAGAACATGGCGTTCAACAGGATATGGTTGACGCCATGTTGCATCAGTTGGAGCTAAGCCAACGTGAAATTGGTGGTGGCAGTTACCCTTATGGCTTGCAACTGATCTTGGCTGGGTTGTCGACAGCTGTGCATTCTGGTGATGTGATTGCTCAGCTGGATTTGGATCCGGTTATTGAAGCCATGCGTGAACGAGTGCAAGCGCAGGATTATATTCCGAATTTGATTAAAAGCTTATTGTTGTCGAATGCCCATCGTGTCACCTTGACGTTAAGCCCAGACGATGCCTTAGAAGCCCGTCGTAATCAGGCCGAGAAAGATCGTTTATGTCATATTAAAGCGTCTTTGTCTGAAGCCGAAGCGCAGCAAATTATCGCGCGTAGTGAAGCGCTTAAAGAGCGCCAAGCTCAAGTGGATGATATGAGTATCTTGCCGAAAGTCGGCTTAGAAGATGTGCCAGCACGTTTACCTGAATACGATCGAGAGCAGGTAGCGGGACGTTTGCCTATTACCTTTTATCCTCAAGGGACAAATGGTCTGGTATATCAGCAATTGGTTGTTGAACTGCCCGAGCTGGACGAGGAAGAAACCAGTTATTTGCCGTTGTTCTCTTCGGTGATGACCGAGCTTGGAGTTGGTCATCAAGATTATCTTGCGATACAAGAAAAGCAGGCACAAGTTTGTGGTGGTCTTGGTGCGTCGAACTCGATTAGAGCGACGATCAATGATCGACAAGAGGTAAAAGGCTATTTCATTCTTTCCTCTAAAGCCTTGGTTCCGAATGTCAACGCCATGAGCGAGTTGTTACGTGACACCATGTTAAATGTGCGTTTCGATGAAGAAAACCGTGTCAAAGAGTTAGTGGCACAGCGCCGAGCACGCCGCGAACAGTCGGTGACAGGGCAAGGTCACTCTTTGGCGATGGCGGCAGCGGCTAGTGCTATCTCTGGTTTAGCCGCTCAGCAAGAAGCATGGGGTGGTATGTCGGGTATTCGTTCGGCCATCGCTTTAGACGATGCGATGAAAGAAGACAGCGTGGCGGTGCAACAGGTTTTGGCTGTTTTTAAGCGTATACACAGCAAGTTGTTGCAAGCCAAGAAACAGATGTTGTTGGTCGCCGAAGCGCAACATGAGGCGAGCATCATGACGCAAGTGAATGAGGTGTTTGCGGACTTGCCAGCTGGAGACACGGATACGCACTTTGCTTTGCCTGCCCAACAAGGTCAATTGAAATTGGCTTGGTTGACCTCAACGCAAGTCAGCTTCTGTAGTAAGGCCTACCAAACGGCCTTTGGTGATCATCCTGATGTCGCGGCGTTGACCGTATTGGGTGGTTTCTTGAGAAATGGCTTTTTGCATCGTGCGATACGAGAGCAGGGTGGTGCTTATGGCGGTGGCGCTACCTTTGACGGCGGCACTGGCTCATTTCGTTTCTACTCTTACCGTGATCCAAGATTGACAGAAACATTGGCCGACTTTGATGCTTCTATAGAGTGGTTGCTAAATGACGCTCATAGCGATGAAGCATTAGAGGAAGCTATTTTAGGTGTGATTGGTTCTATGGATAAACCAAGTTCACCTGCTGGTGAAGCGCAAAGTGATTTCTATGTTCAGTTACATGGCCGTAGTCTTGCTTACCGAGAAGCGTTTCGAGCAAAAGTCTTGTCTGTGACGATTGAGCAACTGCAACAGGTCGCCAAGACATACCTCACGAAAGAGAATGAAAACATTGCTGTGGTTTCCTCTGTCACCAAGCGTGACGAGTTGGAATCGCTCGGTTTTGACATTCAATCTTTGTAAATATAATACGAAAAACAGCTTAGTTTTTACTAACGGAAAAATAAATGGATCAGTTTCACGACATACGCCCTTACAACGACGATGAAGTCGCCGAGGTGCTGCAAAATCTGGTTACGACACCAGACTTTATTAATACGATTATTGGTTTTCGCTTTGCTAAATGGCCGAAATGGATGCATGGTCCGTTGGCGTTGGTGGTCAAATTGGCGTTGAAGCGTCAGGTTGCCAATATCTCAAATGTACACGAGTTCCAAATGCGCGTAGCCGATTACATGGCGCGCATGATTAAAACCACGACCACGAATGTGGAATATCGTGGCATTGAAAAACTGGAAAAAGGGGTTGGGTATTTGTTTCTGTCAAATCACAGAGACATTGCCATGGACCCTGCGTTTGTGAATTACGGTTTGTATTTGGCGGGATTAGACACAGTTCGAATTGCCATTGGTGATAACCTGTTACGTCGTCCTTTCGTGTCAGATCTGATGCGTCTGAACAAAAGCTTTATTGTGAAGCGTTCGGCTAATGGTATTCGAGAAATGATGGCGGCTTTTGGTCAGTTGTCGGCTTACATCACTGAATCTTTGACTAAAGATCAGTCCAATATTTGGATTGCGCAAAAAGAAGGCCGTGCAAAAGACGGCTTGGATCAAACGGATCCGGCCATCATTAAAATGTTCTTCATGAGTCAGAAGAAAGAGAAAAAGTCTTTTGCTGAGGCGATGGCTAATTTAAAAGTCGTACCGGTTTCCATCTCTTACGAGTACGACCCTTGTGCGTTTGATAAAGCTAATGAATTGCATCAAAAGTCTTCCACTGGCAGTTACGAAAAAGCCGAATTTGAAGACATGGATAGCATTAAAAATGGCATTGTCGGGCAAAAAGGTAAGGTGGTTGTAACCTTTGGTGATGTGATTAAAGATGGCTTTGAAACGCCAGAAGAGTTTGTTGAGGAAGTGGATCGCCAAATTATTTCGAATTACGCCATTCAATCGACGAACGAAGCGGCGTTAGCCATGCAGCTTGGGCAAGCATCGACGGATACTGCGTTCTCACGTTATCTTGAAGAATGCCCGCAAGACTTGCGTGATACTGTCTTGGCTATGTACGCCAACCCGTTGAAGCAGCAGCAAAAATATTTAGCAAAATAAAACAAGGAGTAAGGTTTTAATGAGTCTTTGGGAGTCACTTCGATCGTGGATTGGATCCGCTATATTCTTTGTTTACTACGTATTGTCGACTGTGCTTTTTGGTGCTCTAGCGCCTTTGGCGACCTTATTGTTACCAAAAGCGTTTCGTCAGCCGGTACTCAACCTTCATAACAAAGGTCTATTGTTCGTCTTTCGAGTGTTTTGTGGTGTAAAAATTGAGTTTGTTGGTTTGGAAAACATTGATCGACAGCGCGCGTTTGTGCTGGTGGCAAACCACCAAAGTGAATGGGAAACTTACTTGTTACAGGTGTTGATGGCACCTGTGTCAACGGTACTCAAAAAAGAGTTATTGTCTGTACCTTTCTTTGGTTGGGGGCTGCGTATGGTGCAGCCGATCGCCATTGATCGTTCACAACGTACTAATGCTTTAAAGCAAATTATCAGTCAGGGTAAAGAGCGTATTGAAGATGGCCGTTCGGTATTGATTTTTCCGGAAGGAACGCGCATTGCGCCGAACCAAGAGCAAGCGTTTAATAAAGGCGCTGCGATGTTGGCGACCTCGGCTAAAGCGCCAATTCTGCCGGTGGTGCACAATGCTGGCTATACATGGCCTGGTAAACGTTGGCGTAAATTTTCGGGGAGCATTCGTGTGGTCGTGGGGCCAGTGATTGAGTCAGAAGGTAAGAAAACCTCAGAGTTACATGATGAAATGGACGTTTGGATGCGTGCTGAAATGGCAAAATTGCCGAAAGGAAACGAATACGTCTATAACGACTAAAGTGATTGTTGGTATGACGTGAAGACAATAAAAAAGCCGCATTAGCGGCTTTTTTATTGAGCGTTTGGCTGATTAGCCTTGGTATTTTTTGAATACCAAGCTGGCGTTAGTGCCGCCGAAGCCGAAGCTATTAGACATGATGGTGTTTAGATCCGCATTGTCTTTGCGAGTCGTGACAACAGGAATGTTACCTGCTGCTTCATCCAACTCGTCTACGTTCGCAGACGCTGTGATGAACTTGTTTTCCATCATAAGTAGGCAGTAAATCGCCTCGTGTACGCCGGCCGCACCTAGTGAGTGACCAGATAGCGACTTAGTCGAACTGATTAACGGAATGTCGTTACCGAATGTTTCGTTAACCGCTTGCAGTTCTTTCATATCACCTGCAGGTGTGCTGGTACCGTGAGTATTGATGTAGTCGATTTTGTCTTCTACTGTACTCATGGCCATTTGCATACAACGTACCGCACCTTCACCAGAAGGCGCTACCATGTCGTAGCCATCAGACGTTGCACCATAACCGACTAGTTCAGCGTAGATTTTTGCTCCACGAGCTTTCGCATGTTCCAGTTCTTCGATGACCAACATGCCGCCGCCGCCAGCGATAACGAAACCGTCACGGTTTGCATCGTAGGCACGAGATGCTTTTTCTGGTGTGTCATTGTACTTAGAAGACAAGGCACCCATCGCATCAAACATACAAGTTTGCGTCCAGCTTTCTTCTTCACCACCACCGGCAAACACGATATCTTGTTTACCAAGTTGAATAAGCTCCATTGCGTTACCAATACAGTGCGCACTGGTAGAACAAGCGGAAGTGATAGAATAGTTAACACCTTTGATTTTGAATGGTGTCGCCAAACAAGCAGATACAGTACTACCCATAGTTTGAGTAACACGGTAAGGACCAACACGTTTTACGCCTTTGGCACGCAATGTGTCAGCGGCATCTACTAGGTTTTGTGCTGACGCACCACCTGAACCGGCGACCAAACCAGTACGGATGTTGGAAACTTGATCTTCTGTTAAGCCAGAATCTGTGATGGCTTGTTGCATGGAAACGTAAGCATACGTTGCTGCGTCCCCCATGAAACGACGAACTTTACGATCAATACTGTCTGCATCTAAATCAATGCGACCACAAACATGGCTACGGAAGCCATTTTCTTTGTAATCTTCAGCGAAGCGAATACCAGACTGGCCCTCGCGTAAAGAGTTTAAAACGCTCTCTTTGTCATTACCAAGGCAGCTGACAATGCCAAGACCTGTTACTACTACACGACGCATAAATGTGCCTCTTTCATTCTTAATCTTTTAGAAATCTTCTGTTGAAGTAAATAAACCAACACGCAAATCTTTTGCAGTGTATATTTCACGGCCATCTACTTTAACGCTTCCGTCTGCGATTCCCATCACCAACTTACGTTCAATAACGCGTTTCAGGTTGATGTGAAACGTTACTTTTTTGGCAGTTGGTAGGATTTGACCAGTGAATTTTACTTCACCTGAGCCAAGTGCACGTCCACGTCCTTTATTGCCTTTCCAGCCAAGGAAAAAGCCAACAAGTTGCCACATGGCATCTAAGCCTAGGCAGCCAGGCATTACAGGGTCGCCTGGGAAGTGACATTCAAAAAACCAAAGATCTGGGTGGATATCTAGTTCGGCAATGATTTCGCCTTTGCCATGTTCACCACCCTCAGTTGAGATATGAGTAATGCGATCCATCATTAGCATGTTGCCGACAGGAAGCTGAGCATTACCTGCCCCAAACATCTCGCCATGGCCACATTTTAATAGTTCGTCTTTTTCAAAAGATGAAGCTGTAGTCATTATAGTCCTATATCCACATCCAGCCGCAGACTAGAAATAGCTCGGTGGGTTATGTGGTCCAGTTTGCGGTATAAAATCTCGCTGATTATATCGGTTTGGCGCGGCAATATGAATGTTTGTGAGGAAAAAAAACCGTCAATAGATCGAAAAACGCTCAACAGTAAAGGCTTTTTCGGCAGAAATGACTTTGAGGATCTTTTCATCACTGGATTTCTGTTAGTATTTGCTTTTTCTTTGTACGGATATTTGAGCTTTATATGGACCAAGATGACACGTTAACTTTATCAACCTGGAAACATGAGCTGCCTGATGGTCATCTGCAGGGTTATTCTCATTATGAAGACGTGAGTCAGCCGACGATTCATTTTTTACATGGCAATGGATTTGCGGTGCAGACCTATGCTCGTTTTTTGTCTCAATTGAAAGGGTATAACTTAATCTTGCAGGATGCCGCGGGGCACGGTGGTTCTTCTGTGACCAAAGGCTTTGTTGGCTGGAATGAGACCGCATCTCGCTTTTCGCAATCTTTGTTACAGCGACAAAAGCTGGAGCCGAGTGCAGAAATGATTGGCATGGGACACAGTTTTGGTGGCTGTATGACGGCTTTGATGAACCAGTTAGATGAGCCCATATTCAGTCGCATGATTTTATTAGATCCGGCGCTGTTTCCACCACGTCTTATTTGGATGATGCGCGGCGTGAAATTGGCGGGTTTGACGCGCCATATTCCGCTTGCGAAGCAGGCCAAACGACGTCGTACTCAATGGGAAAGCCATGCGCAAGTTCATAAAAGTTTTTATGAGCGCGGTACATTTAAAGGCTGGGAAGCAGAGTGTTTGGAGGGTTATATTGATTCTTCTTTGTTGCAGGATGAGAAAGGTCACTATCAATTAAGATGTCCAACTTGGATGGAGGCGGCGATTTTTTCGAGCTATCCAAAAGGCTTGTGGAAAAAGATCGCACAAATATCGGTGCCGACCTACATAGTGCTGGGCAAAGATACCTTTGATTATTTCAAAGAAGCTTATCGTTTGTGTGCAAAACTGAATTCAAACATTCATTTGATTGAAGTGGAAGGTGGGCATTGTTTTATGCAGCAAGACTCGGCATTGGCCGCGCAAGTTGTCATGGATACATTGCAAAGGGGTGAACGGAATACATCAGACTCAGTGGCTTAATCTCGGCTTGAGTCTGATGTATTGAAATCGCTAGTTGCGACGTTTTACCGATGCATGTGCAAGAGCGGTTAGAGCGTCTTTGTAGTCAGACTCAGGTAAGTGTTGGATGGCTTCAATGGCCAAGTCCGCTTGTTGTTGAGCCTGTTGTTGCGTGTAATCGATGGCACCACAATGACGAACGTCGTTGATGATTTCTGCCAGTTGATCTAAACCGCCTGTCAAAATAGCTTGTCTGACACGCTCTTTCGCATCGTCTGTACCATATTTCATGGTATAGATAAGCGGCAACGTGGGTTTCCCTTCGGAAAGGTCGTCCCCAACACTTTTGCCCATTTCTTCTGCTGTGCTGGTGTAATCCATGACATCATCGACTAATTGGAAGGCGGTACCTACGTACATACCAAATAAACGTAGTGCTTCTTGTTGTTGCGGGGAGGCTTCGGCTACCACTGCACCGCATAACGCCGCGCCTTCAAACAGTTTGGCGGTTTTGTATTGAATCACCTTTAGGTAGTTGGCTTCTGTGGTATCTGGGTCGCCGCAGTTGATTAACTGCTGAACTTCACCTTCGGCAATAATGTTGGTGGTTTTGGCTAAAATTTCCATGCAAGGCATGTTGCCAACATCGACCATAATTTGAAAGGCGCGAGAGTAAAGGAAGTCACCAACTAATACGCTGGGTGCGTTGCCCCACTCTTCATTGGCGGTTTTTTTGCCGCGGCGCATATCGGATTCATCGACCACATCATCGTGTAACAAGGTTGAGGTGTGAATGAATTCAATGATGGTCGCCATTTTAATGGCGTTATCCAGTTTTTTGTCTGCTAGTTCTGAGCAGCTTTTTGCGGCTAATAAAACCAGTAAAGGTCGTAAGCGTTTCCCGCCGTTACTAATAATGTAGTAGCCGATTTGCTCGATGAGAGGGATGTCACTACTAAGTTGTGAGACGATATAATCGTTCACTTGACCAAATTCGTTGGCCACAACATCGTGTATTTGTATAGGTTGCATGCAATTTCCGAAGCTATAAAAGTCTCAAGCTGATCAGCAAGTGTGCCTCATGCTAGGTAAGGCTCGTGTCAGGGTCAACCCAAAATATGAAAAATGTATAAAGACTCTGCTTTTTCCTTGTATTAATTGAGCTGATTTTGTACAATCCTGCGTCCGATTTACCCACATTTTGCTCCCTATCATATGGTTGTTGGTTTTCGTGCTTTTTGATGAAGATTGATTGCCACTAGAAGTAGGTCAAATACAAATTCAGTAGCCGGGTAGATCTTATTGGAGAAGAACATGTTTGCAGTAATTAAAACTGGCGGTAAGCAATACCGTGTACAAGAAGGCCAAACCCTTAAAGTTGAAAAGCTTGCGGTTGAAGAAGGCGGTGTTGTTGAATTCAATGACGTTCTTCTTGTAAGTAACGGCGACGATGTAAAAGTTGGCGCTCCAGTTGTAGAAGGCGTTAAGGTAACAGCTGAAGTTGTTACTCACGGTCGCGGAGACAAAGTGAAAATTTTGAAATTCCGTCGTCGTAAGCACTCTATGAAGCGTATGGGTCATCGTCAGTGGTTCACGGAAGTGAAAGTAACTGGTATCAACTAAGCGCTAGCGTTAATTAACTTATTTAAGGAGTAATTCATGGCTCACAAAAAGGCGGGTGGTAGTACTCGTAACGGTCGCGATTCCGAGTCGAAACGATTAGGTGTCAAACGTTTTGGTGGTCAAGTTGTGATTCCAGGTAACATTCTAGTTCGTCAACGTGGTACTCAGTTCCATGCTGGTGAAGGTGTTAAGATTGGTAAAGATCACACTTTGTTTGCTGTTGCAGAAGGCCAAGTGAAATTTGAAGTAAAAGGTAAGTTTAAGCGTCGTACAGTTTCTGTCGTAGCGGCTTAATCA
The DNA here is from genome assembly GCF_000214215.1 of Marinomonas posidonica IVIA-Po-181. Lineage (NCBI taxonomy): Bacteria > Pseudomonadati > Pseudomonadota > Gammaproteobacteria > Oceanospirillales > Oceanospirillaceae > Marinomonas > Marinomonas posidonica. The sequence goes on along the minus strand of NC_015559.1, from coordinate 3,639,495 downwards.
TTTGCTAAAAATTAAAAAAAGCTCCGCAGCGCGGGGCTTTTTTTTTGTAAGAATTCTATAATCAGGTTTGTTGACCTAGATAACCCACCGAAGAGGTGTTTCTGTGAAATTTGTTGATGAAGCCAGTATCTATGTAAGAGCAGGTAAGGGCGGTAATGGTTGTTTGAGCTTTTGGCGCGAGAAGTTTGTCGCAAAAGGTGGCCCGGACGGCGGTGATGGCGGTAATGGTGGCAGTGTGGTGTTGGTGGCGGACGAGTCACTTAATACGCTGATCGATTTTCGCTATACCAAAAAGTACATCGCTGAAGGTGGTGAAAATGGCCAGGGTCGCGATATGACTGGAGCGAAAGGGTCAGACCTTGAGATCAAAGTGCCAGTAGGAACCACTGTCATCGATGAAGATACAGGTGAGACACTGGGGGACTTGGTGAAAATCGGTCAGACCCTTAAGGTGGCTCAAGGCGGTCATCGAGGTTTGGGTAATACGCGTTTCAAATCCAGTACCAACCGAGCGCCGCGTCAAACCACCAAAGGTACGGTGGGTGAAGAGCGTACTCTGAAGTTGGAAATGAAGGTGTTGGCGGACGTTGGTTTGCTGGGTCTGCCAAATGCGGGTAAGTCGACCTTTATTCGTTCTGTGTCCTCTGCTAAACCGAAAGTGGCGGATTATCCATTTACGACCTTGGTGCCGAATCTTGGTGTGGTAAAGGTGAAGAAGCACCAGAGTTTTGTGATTGCTGACATTCCTGGAATCATCGAAGGGGCATCTGAAGGGGCGGGTCTTGGTATTCGATTCCTGAAGCATTTGGTGCGTAACCGTATCTTGTTGCACATTGTTGATTTAGCGCCTTGGGATGAAGTGACGCCGGCGGAAGCAGCGCAAATTGCGGTTAACGAGCTGGAGCAGTTTAGTCCCGCGCTAGCGCAGCGTGATCGCTGGTTGGTGTTGAACAAGACGGACATGGTGCCGGAAGATGAGCTAGAAGAGCGTTGTCAAAGTGTGATTGATGCTTTGGGCTGGGAGGGTCGTACTTATCGCGTCTCAGCTATTTCTGGCGAAGGGACGGAGGTCTTGTGTCTGGACTTGATGACAGTGCTTGAAGAGCAGCGTACCTTGCTGGCGGAAAGTGAAGAAGCTCGAGAGCAAGAAGAGGCGATGCGCCGTCTGATCGATGAAGAAGGTCGTAATCGTATCCTGTCGTTGCGTGAAAAGCGTCGTAAAGCGGGTCAAGCATTGGATGACGATGACTTTGACGACGATGATTACGATGTGGAAGTGGAATACGTTGGTTAATCGGGATTGTGAGTATAAGTAGTATCATGGAATTACGAGAGAAAATTGCACAGGCGCAGCGCATCGTTGTCAAAATTGGCAGCGCCCTACTAACGAATGATGGTCAGGGCTTGGATGTGGCTCGCATTGGTTTGTGGGTGGCGCAAATTGCCGAATTAAAGGCTCAGGGCAAGGAAGTGGTTCTAGTGTCTTCTGGTTCCATTGCTGCAGGCATGAAACGGTTGGGTTTCGTGACTAGGCCGACTCAAGTGAATGAGTTGCAGGCTGCCGCAGCCGTTGGTCAGATGGAATTGGTTGGCATTTATGAGTCTCATTTTGAAAAACATGGCCTGTGCACGGCGCAAATATTGCTGACTCATGATGATCTGTCGAACCGTCGACGCTACTTAAATGCACGGTCTTCGTTGCGAACTCTGCTTGGTTTGGGTGCTGTACCCATTGTTAATGAAAATGACACAGTTGTAACCGATGAAATCCGCTTTGGTGATAATGATACCTTGGGGGCTCTAGTGGCCAACTTGGTTGAGGCGGACGCCTTGATTATTTTGACAGACCAGCAGGGCTTATTTGATAAAAATCCGCGTGATCATCAAGATGCAACATTGATCTCTTATATTTCGGCTTCGGATGATGGTTTGGAGGCAATGGCCAGTGGTGGTGCCGGTGTCCTTGGTAGTGGTGGTATGTTGACCAAGGTTCGAGCGGCACGTTTGGCGGCACGTTCTGGCGCGGATACTTTGATTGCCTCGGGTCGAGAAGAGGATGTTATCCTGCGTTTGTCTGCTGGAGAAAACTTAGGGACTTGGTTGTTGCCTGAGCATGGGCCGATTGCTGCTCGTAAGCAGTGGTTGGCTGGGCATTTAAAGAGTCGTGGCGCATTAACTTTGGACCAAGGTGCAGTAAAAGCACTGCGTAAAGCGGGGAGTTTGCTGTCGGTTGGTGTGAAGGATGCAGAAGGAACGTTTTCTCGCGGTGACATGGTGATCTGTGTTGATGAGTCGGGCGGTCTAGTGGCGCGTGGCTTGGTTAATTACAGTGTCGCAGAAACCTTGAAGTTGCTTGGTAAACCATCTGGAGACATTGGTGAAATACTGGGCTATGAAGGTGAGCCTGAGTTAATTCATCGAGATGATCTGGTGATTATTTAACGAGGTGGGTGTATGGCTAAGCCGGGAAAGGTTGGGTTGAATCGAGTGCTGAGTGCTTCCAAGTACTCTTATCAAGGGTTGCGCGCTCAATGGCAGCATGAAGCGGCTTTTCGTCAGGAAGCGTGTCTGTTTTTAATTTCCTTACCCTTTGCTTTGTGGTTGGGTGACAGTGGTTTAGAGCGCGCTGTATTGATTTTTTCTGTTGCTATGGTGTTGATCGTTGAAACACTCAATTCGAGCGTTGAGGCGGTTGTGGATCGTATTAGTCATGAGCATCATGAGTTGTCTGGGCGGGCAAAAGATTTAGGTTCAGCGGCTGTGATGCTGGCACTTATTTTGGCGGCAGTCGTTTGGCTGGTTATTTTGTTTGGCTAGCAAACTGAAAGAAAGGCAAGAGCAGATATAAAAAAACCGGCATTAGCCGGTTTTTTTATAGGGATTAGGCCAGTGCTTTGATTTTAGCACTCAAGCGACTCTTATGACGAGCTGCTTTGTTTTTGTGATATAGGCCTTTGTTAGCCGCTTTGTCTAGCTTTGAAGTCGCTAGAACGTAAGCTGCTTGTGCTTCAGCTTGATTGCCTGCCTCGATAGCTGCGTCTACTTTTTTCAAGTAAGTGCGAACCATAGAACGAAGGCTACCATTGTGAGCGCGACGTTTGATTGCCTGGCGCGCACGTTTTTTTGAACCGGCGGAATTTGCCACGGTCTGGCTCCTTTAAGTTTTCTAAATGAAAAACGACACAGCAAAAGTGCTGTGTCGTGAAATTAATGTCAAAGTTTTAAACTTTAAAATCTCGCGGCGGATTTTACCAGTTTTTCACATTGTCACAACCCTATTCTGCAAATATTCGTGAAAACAACCGATATATTTGGCTGCGTTAACAGCCTTGCAGGTGTTATTCTTGTGGGAATTTATCATTCGGATGTGTTGTAAGCCAAAATGTCAGAACTTGATTCTCGTGTCAGTAAAAATCGTAACTCTTTGTCTTTATTGCGTTCTGGGGTGCTGGTTTCGGTTTGTACCTTTCTTTCTCGTATTCTCGGATTGGTGAGAGATGCAGCTTTGGCCTTTGTTTTAGGGGCAAGCGGCAGTGCCGATGCTTTTTATGTTGCGTTCAAAATTCCTAACTTTTTTCGTCGTTTGTTTGCTGAGGGTGCGTTTGCGCAGGCCTTTGTTCCTGTGTTAAGCGAATATCGAGTAAAAGAAGCGCATGAAGATGTGCGTGCCTTAGTCGCGGCGGTAACAGGATCGCTGGCGCTGGTGCTGCTGTGTGTGACGGCGCTGTTTATGGTGTGTGCGCCTTGGGTGGTTTACGTTTTTGCCCCTGGCTTTGTTGATGATGCGAGTCAGGCTCAGTTAGCATCTGAGTTGCTGGTGATTACCTTTCCCTATTTATTGTTTATTTCGCTGACCGCTTTGGCGGGCGGCATATTGAATGCGCATGGTGAATATGCTGTGCCGGCCATTACGCCCATTTTCCTGAATATTTCTCTGATTGTGGCTACCTTGGTGTTTGCTCGCTCGGCTGCTCAAGCTGAAGTGGCGGTGGCGTGGGGTGTGTTTTTTGCTGGTTTGATTCAGTTGTTGTTTCAGGTGCCTTTCCTCGCTCGATTAAAGTTGTTGCCTATGCCCAAAATGGGTTTTGGTCATCCCGGCGTGAAGCGTATCTTGATCTTGATTGGACCGGCACTATTTGGCGTGTCAGTTGGGCAGATTAATTTGTTATTGGATACGGTGCTGGCGTCGTTTTTAGAAACGGGCAGCATTACTTGGTTGTATTTGTCTGATCGCTTGTATGAATTGCCGCTTGGGATTTTTGCTATTGCTATTAGTACGGTGATTCTGCCGTCTTTGTCGCGAAGCTTTTCAGGTGGTGAAGCCTCGCGTTTTTCTGAAACCATGGATTGGGCGTTGCGTTTATTGTTGTTAATCGCAATACCGTCTTCATTGGCCTTGTTTATGTTGGCCGAGCCTTTGATTGCGACGATTTTCTATCGGGGTGAGTTGACCTCAGATGATGTGTTTAAAGCAGCTCAGAGTTTACAAGCCTATTCGTTGGGGTTGGTCTTTATGATGCTGATTAAGGTGCTGGCACCGGGTTATTATGCGCGTCAGGATACCAAAACACCGGTTAAAATAGGCATTGTCGCCATGGTCTCTAACATGGTGTTTAACCTGATTTTGGTTTGGCCGCTTGGCCATGTTGGTTTGGCTTTAGCGACCAGTTTGTCCGCCGCATTAAATGCTTTCTTGCTTTGGTGTGGCTTGTATAAAGCCAAGCATCATGTGTTTACGGTGCAGTGGCGAGTACTGTTACGGATTTTGATTTGTGCGACGTTGGCGTTGGCAGCCTGTTTGTATGTGTTTCAAAGCTTGGGGTGGCAGTGGACGCAAATGTCGGACATTCAGCGCATTGCTAAGACACTGTTGATGGTCTGTTCAGGTGTGGCTGTGTATGGCGTTGTGGCGGTTGTGGCGGGTTTACGACCGTCGATTATGAAACATTGATGCTTTTTTAGCGGCGCTTTTGCATGGCTTGTGCAAGTTCTGGCCTACCTTCAGTCCATGAACTGCTATATAATCGCGAGTATTTTTTTGACGCTAATCTTTAATTGTTCTGTACGGGGTTCTATGGAGTTAATACGCGGTATTCATAATATCCGTCCAAGGCATAAGGCCTGCGTGCTGACGATCGGCAATTTCGATGGTGTTCATTTAGGTCACAGTGCGATTTTGACAAGGGTAAAAGCGCTTGCGAAACAATATGATGCACCGGCTGCCATTATGATTTTTGAACCACAGCCAAGAGAGTTTTTTGTGCCAGAGTCGGCGCCAGGGCGAATTGGTCGTTTGCGTGACAAGGTGAAGTGGTTAGAGGGGCAAGGCATCGATTATGTGTTGTGTATGCCATTTAATCCCAAATTGCAGCAGCTTGATGCGCAGGCGTTTTGCCAGCAAATCTTGCTAGAGGGATTGTCTGTTAAGCATTTGGTGGTCGGAGACGATTTTCGCTTTGGTTGTGATCGCCAAGGGGATTTTGATTACCTTAGTGGCTTTGGTGTACAGCATGGCTTTGAGGTGGAGAATACACCTTCTGTGTTAAATGCGGCGGGTGAACGAGTTAGTAGTTCAATCGTTCGCTTGGCACTGGAGCAAGGCGATATTCATGCTGCTGAATGTAATATGGGCCACGCTGTGACGTTAAGTGGTCGAGTGATCCATGGTCAGCAGCTTGGTCGTAAGTTGGGTTTCCCTACTGCGAATGTTCATTTGAAAGGGGTGAAATCAGCCTTATCAGGTGTTTATGCGGTTCGTCTTACGGTAAATGATAAAGAGCATGATGGCGTTGCCAATATTGGTGTGCGTCCAACGGTACAAGGTAAAACACCTATTTTAGAGGTGCACTTGCTGGACTTTGACGGTGATCTTTATGATCAATATGTCAAGGTGACGTTCTGCCAGTTTATTCGTGCAGAGCGTAAAATGTCTGGCTTGGAAGAGCTTGAAAAACAAATTCAATGTGACAAAGAAGAGGCAATTCGCTTCTTCAGCAATCAGTGAACTGATGATCTTTGAGGATAAATCGATAAACCATGAGTGATTATAAACCGACACTGAATTTGCCAAACACGGATTTCCCGATGCGTGGCGATTTGGCAAAACGTGAACCTGCGATGCTTAAGCGTTGGCAGGATATGGATCTTTACCAGAAAGTACGTGAAGTGAGTAAAGGTCGTAAGCCATTTATTCTTCATGATGGCCCTCCATATGCGAATGGCAGCATTCATATTGGTCACGCGGTTAACAAAATCCTCAAAGACATTATTGTTAAATCGAAAACCGTGAGCGGATATGATGCACCTTATATTCCTGGTTGGGATTGTCATGGTCTGCCGATTGAGCACAAAGTTGAACAAATGATCGGTAAGGCTGGCGATAAAGTCTCGTTCAAAGAGTTTCGCGCCAAATGCCGTGAATATGCTTACACGCAAATTGAAGAGCAGAAAAAAGATTTTGTTCGTCTGGGTGTGATGGGAGATTGGGAAAAGCCTTATCTGACCATGAACTTTGAAACCGAAGCGAATATTGTCCGTGCACTCGGTAAAATCGCCGAAAACGGCCACCTAGTAAAAGGTTTTAAGCCAGTTTACTGGAGTGTGGTGGGTGGTTCAGCGTTAGCCGAAGCGGAAGTGGAATATCAAGACAAAACCTCCTTGTCTTTAGATGTGCGTTACGCGCCTCAAGACGAGGCCGCTTTCTTGGACAAATTCTCCGATGTGACAGGGGAAGGGGCCGTTTCTGTGGTGATCTGGACAACCACGCCTTGGACTTTACCTGCCAGTCAGGCGGTATCCATTCATCCAGAGTTTAATTATGCCTTGGTCGAAGTCGACATGGGTCAAGGTACAGAACGTTTAGTGCTAGCGGAAGACATGGTACAAAGCATCATGCAGCGCTACGGACAAGAAAATTACCGTATTGTTGGTCGTGCGGTAGGCAAGGATTTGAATGGTTCACTTTTGAATCATCCATTCTTTAAGCGAGACATCCCAATGATATTGGGTGAGCACGTAACCACCGATGCTGGTACGGGTTGTGTTCACACAGCGCCAGATCACGGTGTCGATGACTTTAATGTTGGTCGTGCTAACGGCCTAGGCACTATTAACCTAGTGCAAGACAACGGTGTGTATTCTGATGCGGCTGGCGAGTTTGCTGGCATGCATGTGTACAAGGTTGACGGTGCGATATTAGACGCTTTGAACGCGAACCAAGCGTTGGTCTTTGAGTCTAAAATCTTCCACAGTTACCCGCATTGCTGGCGTACTAAGACACCTTTGATTTTCCGTGCAACGCCACAGTGGTTTGTCAGCATGGATGAAAAAGGCTTGCTGGATTCAGCGAAAGATGCTGTAAAGGGTGTGAAGTGGACGCCAAGCTGGGGACAAAACCGCATGGAAGGGATGTTGAATAACAGCCCGGACTGGTGTGTCTCTCGTCAGCGTACTTGGGGTGTGCCGATTGCTTTGTTTATCGATAAAGAGACCCAAGAGCTACACCCTGAAACACCGCGCCTAATTGAAGAGGTCGCGAAGCGTATTGAGCAAGAAGGTATTGATGCTTGGTTTGAGCTAGATGCCGCTGAATTGCTTGGTGCTGATGCCGAGAAATACAGTAAAGTGACAGACACTTTGGATGTATGGTTTGATTCTGGTGTAACGCATTACTCTGTCATTGACCAGCGTGAAGAGCTTAGTTTCCCTGCAGACTTGTACCTTGAGGGGTCTGATCAGCATCGTGGTTGGTTCCAGTCTTCTTTGAAAACGTCGATCGCCATTCGTGGTGTGCCGCCTTATAAAGGTGTATTGACTCACGGTTTCACAGTAGATGGTGATGGTCGCAAGATGTCTAAGTCTTTGGGTAACGTTGTTTCACCGCAGAAAGTCATGAGCACTTTGGGTGCTGACATTATCCGTTTGTGGGTTGCGGCGACTGATTATACGGGTGAAATGACCGTATCTGACGAAATCCTGAAGCGTGTCGCGGATTCATACCGTCGTATTCGTAATACGGCTCGTTTCATGTTGGCGAACTTGAATGGTTTTGATCCGGCAAAAGACATGGTTGAGAGCGAAAACATGATCGCACTTGACCGCTGGATCGTAGATCGTGCAGCACAGTTGCAAAAAGAGATCGACGAAGCTTACAACGAATACCAGTTCCACGCGGTGAATCAAAAAATTCAAAATTTCTGTTCAGTGGATTTAGGTGGCTTCTATTTAGACGTGATCAAAGATCGCCAGTATACGACTCAGCCAGACAGCTTGGCGCGTCGTTCTGCACAAACGGCTTTGTATCACATTGTTGAAGCGTTTACCCGTTGGATCGCGCCAGTATTAAGCTTCACTGCTGATGAAATTTGGCAGTCTTTGCCGGGAGAGCACGGTGAAACGGTATTCCTTGAAACTTGGTATGAAGGATTAACTGAACTGTCTGGTGACGAAGAGCTTGGCCGTGATTTCTGGAAGCAAGTGTTGGAAGCGAAGGTTGCGGCTAACAAGGTGCTGGAAGCGGCTCGTAATGATGGCAAAATTAAAGCCAGCTTAAGTGCCGATATTACCTTGTACTGTGACGATGCATTGCAAGGTGTGTTAGATCGATTGGGTGAAGAGTTGCGTTTTGTGTTGATTGCATCTGATGTCAAGGTCTTGCCATTGGCGCAAGCGCCCGCTGATGCTGTTGACTCTGAATTGCCTGGTTTAAAAGTGTCAGTTGTCACGAGTTCGAATGAGAAATGTGTTCGTTGTTGGCACCACAGAGAAGAAGTTGGCAAGCGTGAGACACATCCAGAGTTGTGCGATCGTTGCATTAGTAACCTGCCTGACGGAGAAGGCGAAGAACGCCTTTATGCTTAATTAGATGAAACTGACTTATATCTGGCAACAACTTCAGCGCTGGTGGGCGCTGGCGTTGGTTGTTTTTGCATTGGATTGGATTACGAAGCAGGCCATTGAAGCGAACTTGCATTATGGGCAAGAAATCGCACTGTTGCCGGTGTTCGATCTCACTTTGCGTTACAACACGGGGGCGGCCTTTAGTTTCTTGGCGCAAGCGGGTGGCTGGCAGCGCTGGTTGTTTTCAATCATCGCTATTGCCGTGGTAATAGGTATAAGTTGGCGTTTGGTTAAGATTGCGAAAACTCATCGTTTGGAAGCCTTATCTTTAAGCCTGATTTTGGGTGGTGCTATTGGTAACTTATACGATCGTTTAGCGTACGGGCATGTTGTCGACTTTATCCAGTTTCATTGGCAGCAATCTTGGTATTTTCCGGCCTTTAATGTGGCAGACAGTGCGATTACGATCGGGGTGATTTTGATGTTGCTGGAAAGCGTTATTAGCCCTGAAAAAAAAGGTGGTGAAAAATGACTTCAATTACGGCGCAGAGCCAAATTACCCTTCACTTTGAATTGGCCTTAGAAGATGGGCAGGTTGTGGACTCCAACTTTGAACAAGCACCTGCCAGCTTTCGCTTTGGTGATGGTAGTTTGCTGCCAGCATTTGAAGCGTCTTTGCTTGGTTTGAAAGCGGGTGATGAATCGAGTTTTACTATGGCACCTGAAAAGGCCTTTGGTGCTCATAATGAAAGCAATTTGCAGCGTATTCCACGTTCTCAGTTTGAAATGGATCTCGAAGAAGGGATGGTAGTATCGTTTGCCGATATGAGCAAAAACGAATTGCCGGGTGTTATCGCAGAAATTGGTGAAAAGGATGTGTTGGTAGATTTTAATCATCCATTGGCCGGTCGAACATTGACCTTTAAGGTTCAGATCATCGAGGTCGAGGAGTCTGCATGAGCTTTGCTATCCAGCTAGCGAATCCACGTGGCTTTTGTGCTGGTGTGGATCGTGCTATTGATATCGTTAATCGTTGCTTAGATCTGTTCGAGGCGCCTATCTATGTGCGTCATGAAGTGGTTCATAATAAATTTGTAGTTGAATCATTAAAGGCGCGAGGGGCGGTGTTTGTTGATGAGCTCGATCAGGTGCCCGACGATAATATTGTGATCTTCAGTGCTCATGGTGTATCTAAAGCTGTAAGAGATGAGGCGGCCAATCGAGGTTTAAAAGTTTTCGATGCGACGTGTCCTTTGGTAACCAAAGTTCATCTAGAGGTCTTGCGTTATTCTCGTGATGGAATGGAGTGCATCTTAATCGGTCATGATGGGCATCCTGAAGTGGAAGGCACCATGGGACAGTATGACGATTCAAAAGGTGGTGCTATTTACCTAGTGGAGAGTCCAGCTGATGTGGGCAATTTAAGCGTTCAGAACCCGGATCAATTAGCTTTCGTAACGCAGACAACCTTATCTATGGATGATACTTCTGTTGTAATCGATGCGTTGCGTGAACATTTTCCACTGATTCGTGGCCCTAAAAAAGATGATATTTGTTATGCAACACAGAATCGTCAGGATGCAGTGAAAACACTCGCGCAAGAGTCGCAGCTAGTGTTAGTGGTTGGGTCGGTAAACAGTTCCAACTCAAATCGTTTAAAAGAGCTGGCTGAGAGAATGGGCGCAACGGCTTATCTAATAGACAACGCGAGTGAAATTCAGCATGACTGGTTGAATGAGGTGACGAGCGTTGGTGTCACAGCGGGAGCGTCAGCACCAGAAGTGCTAGTGAACGAGGTGATTGACCGACTTGTTGCAGAAGGTGGCTCAGCGCCAGAAGAGCTTCAAGGAAGAGAGGAAAACGTTTCGTTCTCCATGCCAAAAGAACTCAGAATAGTAGAAGTCTGATTGGCTCTTTTTATCAGAAAGAACTTTTTCTGATTTTTATGAAAAAACTACTTGCGTAAAAATAATCAGACTGTATTATACGCCCCCACTGACAGCGAATAAGCAGTCAACGCTCTTTAAAATAGATAATCAGATAATTTGTGTGGGCGCTCGCTGGGGCTTCAAAAAAAATTGAAGTCTTACGAGAGTCAAACACGTCAATTCGCTTTATTAAGTAATTGTTAGTGTTTCGAATTTTGAGTAAGCAAACTTTTTAACTGAAGAGTTTGATCATGGCTCAGATTGAACGCTGGCGGCAGGCTTAACACATGCAAGTCGAGCGGAAACGATGATAGCTTGCTATCAGGCGTCGAGCGGCGGACGGGTGAGTAACGCGTAGGAATCTGCCTAGTAGAGGGGGACAACATGTGGAAACGCATGCTAATACCGCATACGCCCTTTTGGGGAAAGGAGGGGATCTTCGGACCTTCCGCTATTAGATGAGCCTGCGTGAGATTAGCTAGTTGGTGGGGTAAAGGCCTACCAAGGCGACGATCTCTAACTGGTCTGAGAGGATGACCAGTCACACTGGGACTGAGACACGGCCCAGACTCCTACGGGAGGCAGCAGTGGGGAATATTGGACAATGGGCGCAAGCCTGATCCAGCCATGCCGCGTGTGTGAAGAAGGCCTTAGGGTTGTAAAGCACTTTCAGGAGTGAGGAAGGGTAGTTTGTTAATACCAAATTACTTTGACGTTAGCTCCAGAAGAAGCACCGGCTAACTCTGTGCCAGCAGCCGCGGTAATACAGAGGGTGCAAGCGTTAATCGGAATTACTGGGCGTAAAGCGCGCGTAGGTGGTTTGTTAAGTCTGATGTGAAATCCCAGGGCTCAACCTTGGAATGGCACCGGATACTGGCAGGCTAGAGTACGGTAGAGGGGTGTGGAATTTCCTGTGTAGCGGTGAAATGCGTAGATATAGGAAGGAACATCAGTGGCGAAGGCGACACCCTGGACTGATACTGACACTGAGGTGCGAAAGCGTGGGGAGCAAACAGGATTAGATACCCTGGTAGTCCACGCCGTAAACGATGTCTACTAGCCGTTGGGTTGTAATGACTTAGTGGCGCAGCTAACGCAATAAGTAGACCGCCTGGGGAGTACGGCCGCAAGGTTAAAACTCAAATGAATTGACGGGGGCCCGCACAAGCGGTGGAGCATGTGGTTTAATTCGAAGCAACGCGAAGAACCTTACCTACTCTTGACATCCAGAGAACTTAGCAGAGATGCTTTGGTGCCTTCGGGAACTCTGAGACAGGTGCTGCATGGCTGTCGTCAGCTCGTGTTGTGAAATGTTGGGTTAAGTCCCGTAACGAGCGCAACCCTTATCCTTACTTGCCAGCACTTCGGGTGGGAACTTTAAGGAGACTGCCGGTGACAAACCGGAGGAAGGTGGGGACGACGTCAAGTCATCATGGCCCTTACGAGTAGGGCTACACACGTGCTACAATGGCGTATACAAAGGGCAGCTAACTTGCGAGAGTGTGCAAATCCCATAAAGTACGTCGTAGTCCGGATTGGAGTCTGCAACTCGACTCCATGAAGTCGGAATCGCTAGTAATCGTGGATCAGAATGCCACGGTGAATACGTTCCCGGGCCTTGTACACACCGCCCGTCACACCATGGGAGTTGATTGCTCCAGAAGTAGCTAGCTTAACCTTTCGGGGATGGCGGTTACCACGGAGTGGTCAATGACTGGGGTGAAGTCGTAACAAGGTAGCCCTAGGGGAACCTGGGGCTGGATCACCTCCTTAAACGATATGAAGCACTGGTGAGCGTTCACACAAATTATCTGATATCTGTAGTTTAGAGTGTCGTAGTCTGAATCGATTTGATTTAGCACAGATTGGATTAGTTGATCAGTTGGTTAGAACGCACCCCCTTTACTAAGGTAGAGAGCAGGGTGAGGTCGCAGCCGACTAGGTTGAGAATCTAGTAAGTATGGGTCTGTAGCTCAGTTGGTTAGAGCGCACCCCTGATAAGGGTGAGGTCGGCCGTTCAAATCGGCCCAGACCCACCAATTTTCCTTACAACTTCGTTATGAAGTTTCTCGCATAGTGAGCTATGCGTCAAAACTTCACGCCTTGTTCTAAGAAAAATTCGGTGAATAAAGAAAGACGAAAAAATGGGGCTATAGCTCAGCTGGGAGAGCGCCTGCTTTGCACGCAGGAGGTCTGCGGTTCGATCCCGCATAGCTCCACCATTTCTTGGAAAACATACACGACACAATCAAAGCCTTAAGCAAGATACTACTAACCCTGCATGATTCGTTATGCGGAGGTGATTTATAGTCTCTGACTTAGTGCTTTGCACTAAACTTGCTCTTTAACAATTCGAATTTTGAAATAACGATGAATCAAGCGTTAAACCGGTGGAAAGCACTTTAACCTAGTGACTTTCTATTATCGTAAATCCAGAGAAGAGACAAAAGCTTCTTTGGTATGTGATTCTTAATATGACACTCTTCTGAGTGGAAACTATTTTGGGTTATATGGTCAAGTGACCAAGCGTGCACGGTGGATGCCTTGGCAGTCAGAGGCGATGAAGGACGTGGTAATCTGCGAAAAGCTCGGGGGAGTCGATAAACAGACTTTGATCCCGAGATGTCCGAATGGGGAAACCCACTCTACTTGTAGAGTATCCCACAGTGAATACATAGCTGTGTGGAGGCGAACCCGGGGAACTGAAACATCTAAGTACCCGGAGGAAAAGAAATCAACCGAGATTCCCTAAGTAGCGGCGAGCGAAAGGGGATTAGCCCTTAAGTTGATTTGGTGTTAGTAGAAGACTCTGGAAAGGGTCGCCGTAGAGGGTGATAGCCCCGTATACGAAAACGCCATTTTAATGAAAACGAGTAGGACGGGACACGTGTTATCCTGTCTGAATATGGGGGGACCATCCTCCAAGGCTAAATACTCCTGACTGACCGATAGTGAACCAGTACCGTGAGGGAAAGGCGAAAAGAACCCCTGTGAGGGGAGTGAAATAGATCCTGAAACCGTGTACGTACAAGCAGTGGGAGCCGATTTATTCGGTGACTGCGTACCTTTTGTATAATGGGTCAACGACTTATTTTCAGTAGCAAGGTTAAGCGAATAGTGGAGCCGTAGGGAAACCGAGTCTTAATAGGGCGTTTAGTTGCTGGGAATAGACCCGAAACCGGGCGATCTATCCATGAGCAGGTTGAAGGTTGGGTAACACTAACTGGAGGACCGAACCCACGTACGTTGAAAAGTCCGGGGATGACTTGTGGATAGGAGTGAAAGGCTAATCAAGCTCGGAGATAGCTGGTTCTCCTCGAAAGCTATTTAGGTAGCGCCTCGCGTATTGCCATTGGGGGTAGAGCACTGTTTGGGCTAGGGGGTCATCCCGACTTACCAACCCCATGCAAACTCCGAATACCAATGAGTATGAGCGCGGGAGACACACGGCGGGTGCTAACGTCCGTCGTGGAAAGGGAAACAACCCAGACCGTCAGCTAAGGTCCCAAAGTTACAGTTAAGTGGGAAACGATGTGGGAAGGCTCAGACAGCTAGGAGGTTGGCTTAGAAGCAGCCATCCTTTAAAGAAAGCGTAATAGCTCACTAGTCGAGTCGGCCTGCGCGGAAGATATAACGGGGCTCAAACTGTACACCGAAGCTACGGATTCAAGATTTATCTTGGATGGTAGAGGAGCGTTCTGTAGGCCGTTGAAGGGAAAGCTGTAAGGCATCCTGGAGGTATCAGAAGTGCGAATGTTGACATGAGTAACGATAAGGGGAGTGAAAAACTCCCCCGCCGGAAGACCAAGGTTTCCTGTCCCATGTTAATCAGGGCAGGGTGAGTCGGCCCCTAAGGCGAGGCAGAAATGCGTAGTCGATGGGAAACAGGTTAATATTCCTGTACTCGTGTATATTGCGATGGAGAGACGGAGAAGGCTAGGCCAGCGCGGCGATGGTTGTCCGCGTTTAAGGTTGTAGGCTGGGGTTTTAGGTAAATCCGGAACCCTTTAAGGCTGAGAATTGATGACGAGTCCTCTTTTGGACGAAGTGGTTGATGCCCTGCTTCCAGGAAAAACTTCTAAGCTTCAGATATACAGGAACCGTACCCCAAACCGACACAGGTGGTCAGGTAGAGAATACCAAGGCGCTTGAGAGAACTCGGGTGAAGGAACTAGGCAAAATGGTACCGTAACTTCGGGAGAAGGTACGCCGGCCGGTGTGAAGGACTTGCTCCGTAAGCACTAGTCGGTCGAAGATACCAGGTGGCTGCGACTGTTTATTAAAAACACAGCACTCTGCAAACACGAAAGTGGACGTATAGGGTGTGACGCCTGCCCGGTGCTTGAAGGTTAATTGATGGGGTTAGCGTAAGCGAAGCTCTTGATCGAAGCCCAAGTAAACGGCGGCCGTAACTATAACGGTCCTAAGGTAGCGAAATTCCTTGTCGGGTAAGTTCCGACCTGCACGAATGGCGTAACGATGGCCACACTGTCTCCACCCGAGACTCAGTGAAATTGAAATCGCAGTGAAGATGCTGTGTATCCGCGGCTAGACGGAAAGACCCCGTGAACCTTTACTATAGCTTCACAGTGAACTTTGAACCTACTTGTGTAGGATAGGTGGGAGGCTTTGAAGATAGGACGCCAGTTCTATTGGAGCCAATCTTGAAATACCACCCTGGTACGTTTGAGGTTCTAACTCAGGTCCCTTATCGGGATCGAGGACACTGTGTGGTGGGTAGTTTGACTGGGGCGGTCTCCTCCCAAAGAGTAACGGAGGAGCACGAAGGTGTGCTCAGCATGGTCGGAAATCATGCATAGAGTGTAAAGGCAAAAGCACGCTTAACTGCGAGACAGACACGTCGAGCAGGTACGAAAGTAGGTCTTAGTGATCCGGTGGTTCTGTATGGAAGGGCCATCGCTCAACGGATAAAAGGTACTCCGGGGATAACAGGCTGATACCGCCCAAGAGTTCACATCGACGGCGGTGTTTGGCACCTCGATGTCGGCTCATCACATCCTGGGGCTGAAGCCGGTCCCAAGGGTATGGCTGTTCGCCATTTAAAGTGGTACGCGAGCTGGGTTTAGAACGTCGTGAGACAGTTCGGTCCCTATCTGCCGTGGACGTTTGAGATTTGAGAGGAGCTGCTCCTAGTACGAGAGGACCGGAGTGGACGAACCTCTGGTGTTCCGGTTGTCACGCCAGTGGCATTGCCGGGTAGCTACGTTCGGACGGGATAACCGCTGAAAGCATCTAAGCGGGAAGCCTCCCTCAAGATAAGATCTCACTGGAACATAAGTTCCCTAAAGAGCCGTTGAAGACTACGACGTTGATAGGTTGGGTGTGTAAGTGCTGTGAGGCATTGAGCTAACCAATACTAATTGCTCGTGAGGCTTGACCATATAACACCAAAGTGGTTTTACTGTATAATGGAGTGATTCATTAACAGGCACATAGATTACGATCCGGTTTAATACTTGATCCACGTTATTTCAAAATGAATTGTTAAAGATCCAAGCAACGTATTCGCGTGTTTTGGTTGCAGAGTAGAAGAACTCGAACCGGAACGATACGCAAACCGAATTGCTTGACGATCATAGAGGCGTTGAACCACCTGATCCCATCCCGAACTCAGAAGTGAAAAGCGCCATCGCCGATGGTAGTGTGGGGGATCCCATGTGAGAGTAGGTCGTCGTCAAGCTTTATATTAAGAAGCCCTGATAGGTTATCCTGTCAGGGCTTTTTTACGTCTGTAGAAAAGTCACGATCCGAAACAGCGACGCCTTGCGTCACTGACGTCGTCAGCGGCTTACGCTGCTACGGATCTTGTACGATGTTAGCAAGATGATTTAAGGATGAAGTGAAGCTTCAGATCATAGTAGTCGCAGTCTCTAATATCCTCAGTACTCTATGCCTTTTAAACAAAACTCGATCCGAAGTAGCGACGCCTTGCGTCACTGACGTCGTCAGCGGCTTACGCTGCTTCCACTTCTACTAATTCGATAAGGTTTAGGCCGGATGAGAACAGCGTAATCGTGTGTTCATTATCTAGCATCAGTCATTTAACATTGTTTTAAGGTTGGTTATTTATGCAGTGTTGCTTGTTTAGTCCTTCCACCTAGGAAAAGACTGTACTACTATCAAACCGCTATACTATTGCTTGTCGAAATAATGCGCATGTACGTTTTGACCGCTCACTTTTCAGGGATGTTGAAAAAATCATTTAACCTCAAGGTATTACATTTCCTAGAAAAGACTTCATCAGCAAGAATGCGCATGTGCACTATGAAATAGATTAAACAAACCACATGAAAATTAGAGGATAAAATCGAATGCTTGATTTTCACACTTGGGTAGTATTTCTATCCGCATCATTGGCTTTAGCGTTTGCTCCCGGACCTGGAATGCTCTATGTCCTTTCTCGAACGATTTCTGGAGGGAGGTCTGTTGGCGTTGCCTCTACACTTGGTGCCGCGAGTGGAGGGGTAGTCCATGTATTTGCTGCTGCACTAGGAATGTCTGCTATTTTAGCCACGTCGGCGGTTGCATTCACGGTGGTTAAATATCTAGGTGCCATTTTTCTGGTTTATCTAGGTGTGAAAATGATCTTGTCTGCATTTAAAAAGGTGGATTTAAGTACCGTTAAAAGAGAAACAGAGAAAAAGGGTGAAATAAAGTCCGCTTTTTACCAAGGCGTTATTTCAGAAATACTGAATCCTAAAACGGCTATTTTCTTTTTAGCATTTATCCCGCAATTTATTCACCCTGAAAAGGGAGATCTGTTCCTCCAGTTTTTTGTATTAGGTATGGTGGTCGTCTTATTTAATTCTTTACCTGATTTTTTAATATCATTTTTTTCGAAGCCAGTAGAGCACCTTTGGAATACGAGTGCGACATTCAGAAAAGTACAGCAAGCCACCTCTGGTCTCTGTCTTGTTGGGTTAGGTATCTATTTGGCTCTGTCTGGGTCTAACAAAGGCATTCAATTGAAAAACGCGTGATTTAGAAGGTACACGTCAGTTTCCCTTGAAATATAACGGTTTAAATCTAGGGGCAGAGAGAAATAGCACTGTTTCTTATCTGACCCCAGATTGACAAGAACGCATATCAAATCAATCCCAGCCTGTGACGCCTAGCGTCACTTTCGCCGTCAGCGGCTTATGCATTTCGCCACTTATGTCGTTGGCATTTCAGGAGGTGGTCGTATTTATCAGCTGGAGCAATACATAACCGCAGGTCACAAAGATCAACAGGTCTTAGAGTTGACGGCCGAGCACTGGACCGGACCATCTAAGTTTATCGTACCATTATTGAAACCATGCAAAGTATTGCTTGGATGTATCTTGTAGTTTTCATATTTGCCCTTATTGCTTATCTGATTGTTCGAGGTTTTGAGTTAAAAAATATTAACAAGCAAAGCCACTCGGACTAAATTGTCGCAGCGTTCCAATTTAACCTGGTGCTGTGGGCGCTTTGTTTAAAATTGTGGGATATATATGTTATTGAATAAGATTCAACAGGAATTGAAAGAGGCAGTAGAAGCCTTGATTGATGCGGGGTGCAATTATCGACTTGATGACCTTGAAAGATTATATGCGCCAGAACTGACCATTGTCATGCTCCTGCCTGATGGGAGTGTTTTAAATTTTGATTACCAACAAAACATGGAATTCTTCCGTCAATTACGAGATTCCGGTGCACCTCCAATCGATAAAACGGCTGAATATAATTATATTGATGTGCGAGATCAATTTGGTTATGTGATCGTTACGCGACAGATGGATTTGGGAGAAGGTTCCAAAAAAATTGTTTTTAATCTCATGCTCAATAAATCGAATGGTGTATGGCAGATATACCGTGAACAGGCCGTCGTAATAAGTGAAACCTAATATGTTAGGGAAGGTGTGAATAAGTCTGCTGAAAGACCCGAAGGGCGTGGCCTAAGTTCTCTTTATTCTTTGTTAAGCTTGTTGCCTATATGTTCAATATTGAACGGCGAAACTTACCTCGAATAATAGAGAATGATGTACACGCTGAAGTCAGTGGACTTGTTCGTACCTTCCTTAGCAGGACGTGCAAATTGAGCGCGTCTCTGCTTTAAGCGTTATGACTCTTTTGGAGGTAAGGATTGTGGAAGACTTAAGTGATTATCGAAAGAGCATAGATAATATTGATAATGCCATTATTGCTATGTTCGCCGAACGTTTCAAAGTCACGAACAAAGTAGGCATATTCAAAGCGAAAAATGGGTTGCCAGCGAAAGATATTGAACGTGAAGATTCTCAGTTCACTCGCATTGCAGAATTAGCAGAAACGTATGGATTAGATCCAGAGTTTGCAAAAGACTTTCTGAAAACGGTAATTGATAGGGTTGTTTCAAATCACGTTACAATTGCTAATAGTTATTCATTTGAACGTCATGACAACACGCTGTAGCAATACCGTCCTAAAAACACGGCTTTGTGGTGGGCTGTTAACTCTTTCATGCTCGTCACTAAACTTGGCATGAGAATTTTTTAGGCGAGATTATGCCGTTTGAAAATTTTTGTTCAGAAAGGCTGGATATCTTTAGGTTCCCTGCTGAGACCCCAGAGTTATTGAGCGCTATCATTGATGTACTATCAGGTGATGCCACAGAATATTTGCCTGAAGAATGGGCCAATATAGATAGTCAGAGTAAGGCTGATACATGGCTTAAACAACGACTATCTGAAGGTGACTTGTTCTTAGTGTCAAAAAAGGCGTGTAATACGTTTGTTGGGTTACTTCTGATCTATGGTTTTGAACAAGGTAAGAAGGATCAAGACGTTCGTATCGGTTACGTGATTTCAGATGAGTTCTGGGGGAAGGGGTTCGCCAGTGAGTTAATTAAGGCGCTGATCTCTAAATTATCCAAGATCGAAGGCGTGTCTTCAGTTATCGGAGGTGTCGTCCCTAGCAATATCGGTTCGGTAAAGGTTCTTACTAAAAACGGTTTTCATTTTCTTGAGAGCCTTAATGGTACAGCGTTCTATCAGCGAAAATGCTAACAATGAACTCAATCCCAGCTAAGAGGTGTTTAGTTTTCAGCTTGTCTAGACCATCACCCTCTACACTTATCAAACCTAGGTTCTGTCTAAGCTTTGGTTATTCATAAAGTCAGCTTGATCACGGACGTGTCTGATTTTAATATCAAGGGTCTTTGATAAAAATAAATAGGTTCTGTTAATGGTTTTGTTCTTTCCCGCACAGCAAGATTTGGACTGTATTAGTCAGCAAGGTCAGATTCTTGGCAAGATTAAATTTGATGGTATGAAGGAAGAGTACGTCTTTCATCCAGATAATGAGCCTGTGCCGCTAACTGAACCGGAAAGACAGAGTATTGCGCAAAAGCTATCAATACTCCGTTCAGGCGCCAGTTCTATTCCCATGCAGGATGATGATTGATTTGTTATTGGCTTGTTTCACGTAGGATTGGGTTGGTAAGGCAAGTGGGTCCACCTTCACATGCCATACACAAAGCGTCCCCTTCAAATACCGTCACTGTCACACCATGTTCTTCCATAACTTGTTTGGTCTTTGGAAAGCCATCGATCATGATGCATTGATCTGGTGAAGTAGGCAGAACATTCAGGTTTAAGCCAAAGGAGGCGGTGAACTCATCTTCTGGTGCGATAACACATTCAATGCCTTCGGCTTCCAGTAATTGCCACAATCGTGCTGGAATCAGAGGAGGATGCACTAGGTACTTGCTCTCGGTTAACGGTGATATAACAGACATTAGGTGTAAACAAGCGTCTTTACCGTTCCAGTAAGGCATGTCAAAGCCAAGTACTTGAATGTCATGTGGATTAAGTAACTCATTGAGTTGTGCAACGCCAGCTTGATTGGAGCGAAACCCCATACCGACCAATAAGGTCTTTTCGTTCAACCAAATGGTGTCGCCGCCTTCGATTTTGGCGTCGCCTGTCAATTGGCCGAGAATCGGGATGCCCAGCTTTTCATAGGTTTGTTTGTGTAACTCTGGTTCTGGCGCTCGCAGTGGTTTGCCCATTTGCAAAGGGATGGCGCCTACTTTGGTGATGAGGGAAGCATCGCGTGTAAACATGGCGTCGCACAGTCCATCATTACCTTCTTCCATCCACACAATCTCGCAGTCACTGTCGATGATCAATTGTGTGAAAGCGTCAAACTGTTGGATGGCTTTTTCGGCATCAAATAGATGGTTGTAGTGCCATTGCGCTTGATTGGCTTGTCTTAAACTGTCTCCTGGGCGTCTCATTAATACTTTTGACATCTTTTCAGCCATCAGCTGACAACCATAATTCGCCATGTAAACTCATCCTTATCACTGCGGGTATGACTTAAGGCTTTATAAGCAGAGAGAATTTCTGTTTATACGCCTAACCTGAGGCATCTTTATATCATATTCTTCTTGATCAAAGCGGTCGGCTTGTACGATTCCTTTTGTCATTGTCGGTGGCAATTTGGGTACAATGGGAGCAGTTGATGCTTGAGGCTTTTATGTCACCAGAAATATTTATTAAGCGCAGTTTGGCGGCTGACTCCGTCGTCCGTGCAGACATCATTCAATCTCTGTGGAGTGGATATGGCGAGATTGTTCGTTATCAAGTGGCTGCCCAAAGCCTGTCCGGCTCATCGGTTATCTTGAAGACGATTCGTTTAGATCAAGTTATGGCTCATCCACGGGGCTGGCAATCAGAACGCTCCCATCAGCGCAAGTTAACATCCTATCGAGTTGAAGCACATTGGTATGCTAATTGGAGCGATCAAGTAAAACGGTTGGCGAGGATCCCTATTTGTTATGCCGTGCACCAAACTGACGACTTGATCTACATATTACTTGAGGACATGGATGAGGCCGGTTTTCCACGTCGTTACGGCCATTTAGAATGGGAAGCTTGTTTGCCTATATTGGACTGGTTGGCAAACTTTCATAGTCGTTTTATTGGTGTAAAGTCGACGCCTGATAATGGGTTGTGGCCACGAGGGACGTATTGGCATTTGGCGACTCGTCCTGACGAATGGCAGGCAATGGTTGACGGTGAGTTGAAGGACTCAGCGAGTCGCATTGATGAAATCTTGTCACAAGCGCGTTTTCAAACCTTGCTACATGGTGATGCTAAGGTAGCCAATTTTTGTTTTTCTGAATTGGGTGATCAGGTTGCGGCAGTAGATTTTCAGTACATAGGCCGAGGTGTTGGGGTACAAGATGTGGCCTATTTTCTTGGTAGTTGTCTAGACGAAGCTAGCTTAACAGAGCATCTTAGTTATTTATTAGAGTATTACTACGCTGAGCTAGCCCGCTGTTTAGTGGCGCAAGGCGAATCGGCTGATTTGGCGTCAGAGGTTTGTGTGGAATGGCGCTCACTATTCGATATCGCTTGGGCCGATTTTCATCGCTTTATATTAGGTTGGAGCCCAACTCACGCGAAAAATACAGCCTTCAGTCAAATGGTTACAGCACGAGCATTGGCATTATTGAGAAGCTCGTAAGGCTCGGTTGGTCTTTGCGGTGGCTTGTGCCGCTAAAGGATCGTCAGGCCAAGGGTGTTTTGGGTAACGACCGCGCATTTCCTTTTTTACTTCTGGGTAAGCCTCTCGCCAAAAGAAAGGCAGGTCATGGGTGACGGCCAATGGACGTTGATTAGGGGACAGCAATTCTAGGGTTAAATTTTGTCCTAGAACACTGGGTGTTTGTGTCATGCCAAACACTTCTTGTAGTTTGACACTGAGTTTAGGCGGTTGCTGGCGGTAATCTATCTTATGCTGATTGCCTGAAGCAACAGCTAAGCGATCCGGTATGTATTCATTCAATCTGCGCTGTTGTTCCCATGACAAACTGTCCAGCAGGATTTGCTTAAGGGGCAGTTTATTTAAGGCATTTTGCGTTGTGATGTTGGTCAAATAGGGGCCTAACCATTCCGCTAGTCTATCGAGTAAGCCCTGATCCGCCATGTCTGGCCAATCCTGAGTGTCATGACTGGCGGCAAATTGAATGCGTGCTATCAATTGTGAGCTATCGTCTTGCCAAGGTAGCGTATCGAGCCCCGTCTGGCGAATGTGTTGTAGCATTGCCTCGGTGATTTGTTGAGGATCGAATTGAGCAGACTGCTTGCGATGTAAACAGAGCTTACCAATCCAGGTTTGCTGTTCACTGATAAGGCGCGCTTCCGATTTTGACCACGCCAGATGAGAACGAGTTTTCAGTAGGTGCGGCAAGGCATGTGATAAGGCGGAGATATCCAATGATTGGGCAAGAAAAATACGGTCTTCTTGTTGACCTTGATGACCACCAATATCTAAGACCAGAAGGTAGTCCGCTTGAGCATTTGAGTCGCGACTGTCCAGTGTGGCAATACGGCCATTGGCTAATTTAAAACGCGTGCTTTGAGCGTTTTGTTTAGCCTGTGAGGGAAGGCGTTGAGCGATACGATCAGCATAAGCGCCTGCTAGTAATGTGCCCAGTACGACACCTTGTTTAAGATCAATTTGTTGTTTTGTTTGCTTGAGATTTTGGCTGCGATTTTGCCATTGCCTTAGAGATTGCAGATAAAAATGTTTTGGTTTTTGAGTCGATATCGGGCTTTTATTGGCCAGCCATTCTAAGCGCATTGAAAAGTCACTATCCTGCTGAGAGAACGGATCGCCTTCTGACAATAGGGCACAGGCTTGGCAGGCCAGCTCGGTTTCTCCCCATTGTTTGCCTAACAAGAGAATTTGCGCCAGCCTTGGCTCTAAATTCAATTTACTCATTTGTTCACCATGAGGCGTCAATGTCAGGTTAGTCGCTTCGATGGCATTTAAATGACGTAATACATCAATGGATTGTTGAAAGTGGCTTTCGGGTGGAGGTGTGATCCAATCAAGCTCTAAGCGATCTTGTACACCCCATTGAGCCAGATTAAGTGTCACAGCACTTAGGTCGACGCATTCTATCTGAGGTTGGGCTTGTGGCGCTAAGCGATGCTGCTGTTCTTCACTCCACCAACGGTAGCAAACCCCCGCCTGAGTACGACCTGCTCGTCCCATGCGCTGAATCGTTTCGGCTTGTGTCGCGCGACGAGTATGCAAGCGCGTGGTAGCGGTATTGGCATCAAATCTGGCTTCACGGCTCAGGCCACTGTCAACCACCACCCCAATTCCTTCAATGGTTAAGCTCGTTTGCGCAATGGCCGTCGCCAATACTATTTTACGTTTAGGGGGTACGGTTGCCTTGATGACCTGCTCTTGTTGTTCCAAGCTAAGGTCTCCATACAAGGGCATAATGGTTAAATGTGGTTGCTCACTCAGCTGTGCCTGAAGCTGTTGATGGAGTTGTCTAATTTCTTTTTGACCCGGTAAGAAGACCAGAATGTTACCACTTTCTGCTTGATAGGCGGCCAAAGTTAAACGGGCCACTTCATCAATAACCTCGACGGTTTTCAGCGTTTTGTTGGCGTAATGCGCTCTGACAGGAAAGCTACGACCAGTACTGGTGAGACTGGTGCAGTTGAGACGTTGTTCTAATAAGGTCGTATCGAGGGTCGCGGACATGACCAGTAGTTTCAAAGGATCTTCATCGCGATACAGTTCTCGTGCCTGTAAACATAAGGCAAAGGCCAGATCAGAGTGGAGGTTGCGCTCATGAAATTCATCGAAAATAACAAGTGATATATCACTCAGTGAAGGATCATCTTGCAACATGCGAGTTAGGACGCCTTCGGTGACCACCAAGACTTGCGTCTCTTTGCTTTCTTTGGTGTCGTGACGAATACGATAACCTATGTGTTTTCCTACCGGCTCTTTTAACGTATCAGCCAATCGCTTCGCGGCCGCTTTGGCAGCTAAACGACGGGGTTCCAACATGACTATCTTGCGTCCTTGATTCCAGGCCTGATCCATCAAAGCCAATGGCACCACACTGGTTTTACCCGCACCGGGTGCCGCTTCTAAGATCGCTTGATCTTGCTCCAATAAGGTTTGAAGCAAGTCGGGCAGAATGGCATGAATAGGCAAAGAGGATGTCATGTTAGAACCTTTAAAATAGTGCCAACATCATAGCGATTTTTAGGTTGGTTTTCAGCAAGCATGCGTTTTATTCCGACTCTTAGCGAAGGCTATTACGCAGCTTGGGGATCGCGGTCAATCGTGAGGTTAAATCGGCTTCTTCAAGTTCCCCTAAAATATCACTGACTCGATTGGCGATGCCCTGATAAGGTTGAGCAAAGGTGGTGAGTTGATAGGCTTGCCATGCGGACTGAGGAATATCATCAAAGCCAAGAATGCTAATGTCATCAGGAATTGAAAGATTAAACTGATGGCGGGCGGTATCAATAAAGCCGCAAGCGACTAAATCGGTAATGCAAAAATAGGCATGGTTTGGCTGACGATTGGACAATAAGGCTTGAGCAGCGTGTTGACCGTCCTCATAGTTGGTGTTGTCACCTCGCCAAATCGTCACCTCAAAACCTTGTGCTTGCGCTGCTGAGATAAAAAACTGTTCACGGGCTAGCAGGCTAGGCGTGCCCTTGGTCGAGCTGACTAAGGAAAGGGCTTGGCAGCCAGCTTGTTGAAACAGAGTGACGGCTTGTTGCATGGCATCGACATAGTCAATCTGAATGTGATGGACGTTTTCGACCTCATCACTACAGTTAATCATGATGACTTTCTGACCTGAGTCGACACAGGCTTGGACCAATTCTTGCGGTGGTGTTCCCGACATCACCACACTGGCGGATGCTCGGTAGTGCAGAGCGCGACGCATGGCTTGTTCGGCACTGCTAGGCTCTGAGCTGGCATTGATCACCATCACCATGCGTCCGTCTTGTTGTAGTTGTTTGGTGAGAGCGTCTAATAATAGATTGTGATAAGGCTTGTCTAAATTAGCGGCCAGTAGGCAAACGGGTCGGCTTTGTTCTTTTGAGATACTACGGGCTAGATGATTAACGTGATAATTGAGTTCGGTGGCAGCCGCCAGCACTTTCTCTCGGGTTTTCGCCGAGACGCTGGCGCCGTCAGTAAAGGTGCGAGAAACAGCCGAACGTGAGACACCAGCCAAACGCGCGACGTCGGCAGCCGACGTCGCTTTGTTTTTTTCAGGACCTTTGTTTCTTTGCATTTACACTTTCTCTTTGGGCAGATAGGGCTGCAAACGTTTTACTTGTTCTGCGGCCCAATGGGCGGCATCGACCAATACTTGTTTGGGCGCTTCAGGCCATTCTTCTTTAATCAATTGTCTGGCTTCACGTATGTGAGCGATGGCGTCTTCTAGACTTGGATAGGTTTCAGCCTCGTCTAAATGCAGTAAAAGTGCGGTTAACGTTACTGAACGACTGCGTCCACCACGACAGTTGATGAGTATGTTACCAGTTTCTTTCCACGGGTAACTTGGTTTATTTGGTAATTCTTGGTCGATCAAGCTGCGCAATTGATAATAGCCTGCCAGCATCATTGGATGAGGGTTGCCAGGGCCATCGACAATGCCCAGTTTGTAGTAACGCACAGGCGACCAACCAAAGGGTAAGACCTTGCTTAACGGGTCTTGCGTGGTGACCAGGTTAATGTCCAGATTGACCGCACAATTGAAAACCGTACCTATACCATGTTGGCTTAATAATTCAGGATCGGAAGCGGCCTGTTTGTTGCCAATATAAAGGTCGATGTTACGACCAAGAAAGTTTTTATGAATCAGATGAAGAGGTGCACGCTTTGCGTCGGCCTCTCGAAAGACTTGTTTAATGTCGGTGACAGTTGATTGATTCATGATGGATCCTTTAGGGCTAAATTTGGAAAGTTAACTTGGCAAACTTGTGTCGCAATGGCGGGGGCCGAAGCGAGTACAGGGCCAGTGTCTAGTAGATCTGCCAAGCTGTTTGGCCAAGTACCGACTTGCCCACCGGCTTCTTCGACCATCAACATGCCAGCAATACAGTCCCAAGTGTTCATGGAGATTTCTAGATAGGCATCGGTTCGTCCTTCTGCCACCCAGGCTAATCCTAAGCCGCCGGAACCGCCTCGACGAATGCTGGCACCTTGTTTGAATAAGTCGTCTTGAGCCGTTAAGTAGGCTTGTGTTGTGGCTCTTTGTGACCAGCCAAGCTCAACATGGGCTTGTGTCATATCTGAGGTAGGTGCCACGCTAATGGCTTGGTTATTTTTGGTGACGCCTTTGCCGCGTTGAGCAAAGTACAACTCCTGTGACACTGGTTGCGCAATGGCGGCCAATTGGGCTTTGCCATCGACGCAAAAACAAATAATGACGCAGAAATGGGGAATGCCACGAGCAAAGTTGGCGGTGCCATCAATGGGGTCTATGATCCAAGTGGCGGGCCCAGGTGTACCGCCGCCTTCTTCTCCTAAAATGGCATCTTCAGGAAAATGGCGTGATATTTCCTCCCGAATCATGGTTTCGACGGCGAGATCGGTTTCGGTTAAAAAGTCTTGTGGGCCTTTTAAATCATAGGAACCGGCTTCTCGATTTAAGTAACCTTCCAGCGCGCGCGCGGAGGCTTTTTGAATCAAGGTTTTTAGGAAGCTGGCACGTGGTTCAATATCATGTAATGTGTTCAAGGTAATCCTTTAAAAATTGACACAGGCTCAGTCATTGGCCTGTGTCTTACTGATGAGACTAGATGAACTGGGTTCATCTAGTCTCAAGGTTGTCTACAGTTGGCCAGCACGTGCAAGCGCCCAAAGGTCTTGCCAGTCTTGGCGGCTTGCCCAGTCATCTTGAGCTGACGCTGGGTTGTATTTTATTAGTTGATCTAGGTAAGCCGACACGCCAGAAGGTTCGACAGCAGGGATTTTGTTGTCAATATTGGTTGAGATTTTGCCGTCGATGGCTTGAGGCTTAAAGCCTTCACTGGTCAACATGTAATGCACAAATAATTTCGCCGCATTTGGGCTGTCCGTGCCTTTGGTGATCATCATGAATTTAGGGTAAAGCATGCCAACCATAGGTTTCATTGACGCACAGATGCCAAGTTTCATGCCGTTTTTGTTTTCACGGTATTTCGCTGATGACATGATGCCAATGAAGTTTTCCTTGGTGTCAGGTGCGCCAACCGCGGAGGCGACATCACCATCCGAATTGGTTAGCAACGGCTGATTTTTTGCTAGGGCGACCACAAAGGCCGCAGTGGCGCTGTCTAAATTGGTTTTCAGCGGCTTGCCGTAGTGGGCTTGGTAAGCGTCGGCAATGAGCTTGTCATGATGCATGGCAAACTGGTTGAAAAAGTCCGTGTATAGGGATTTGTTCAGCGGGTCCGGCATGGTGACATGACCTTTCCACTCAGGGTCGGTCAGTGCCCAGATGTTATCAACCGGGCAGCTGTCGTTTAGTGCGGTGTTGTAAGACCAAACAACAGGTGAGTTTGATACCACTAATGGATTGCTAAATTGTGCTGGTATCTTACTTTTCATGTCTTCCGGTAGATAGCTGTATGTATAGCCATTCGATAATAACTGAGCGGAAGCGGCTGGTACATCTGAGATGATTACCACATCCGATTTGACGTTATTGGCTTTGGTTTCACTCAGTACCATTTTGATGCTGGCGCCGGCTTTGATCTTGGTGCCGGTGTTTTCAATGCCGTATTTTTTAGCAAAGGCCTTGGCTTGTTTCTTGATTTTGCCGGTCGAGTCGTAGACAGAAAGCGCAGGCTCTGACTTGGCGGCTTTGACTAAGGCATTAAGGTCGAAATCCTCCGCGAAGGCTGACGTCGAAGCAAGCGTGCCGACTAATAGTAGGCTAGGGATGTTGCGAATCATGAGATGTCCTCAATTTTGGATTGACTAAAATCAGGCGAAACCAGGTCCGCAGAAGTGCGGTAGGTCGCAGCCTTAGGGGTTAAAGCAAAGGGTTGGCGTTTGCCATCTGCATTGAATAAATGCATGGCGTGACTGGCGACTTTTAAATTGGCTTGATCACCTCGTTGCCAAAGTGGTGGTGTTTGAGTGGTGTGGACCAGATTTAAAGGCGATGTTTCATCTTGATCTATGGTCAGTTCAATGATCCAAGCTCCGCCAGTTGGTAAGATGTCGTTGATTGTGACGGGCACACTGGATGGCGAAGCCTCTCGACTTAACTGTAAACCTTCTGGACGCAAGCCAAGTTGTGTTCCTTCACTGACTGACATGGAAAAGCCGGCTTGATGCATTAATTGCTGAGCAGGCTTTGTTTCCGCTGAGATCATATTAATCGGCGGATTACCGATGAACTCAGCGACAAAACGATTCGCTGGGCGCTCGTAAATATCATCCGGCGTGCCTATTTGTTGGAGAGTGCCTTTGTTCATCACGGCAATTTGTGTCGCCAATGTCATGGCTTCCCACTGATCATGGGTGACGAAGACAATGGTGGTGCCGAACTCTTGATGTAGGCGCGTTAACTCAGCCCGCATGGACAGGCGCAATGACGCATCGAGATTCGATAATGGCTCATCTAATAATAAGATGCCGGGGTTCATGGCCAAGGTTCGAGCTAAGGCAACACGTTGTTGTTGTCCGCCTGAAAGCTGTGCAGGGTAGCGATCTTCCAGCCCTTCGATCTTGAGCATCACGATCATCTCAGCCACTAGCTTTTTACGCTCTTTAGCTGGTAAGCCTTTTAAGCGCAGACCAAACTCAATATTGCGTGAGACAGTCATATGAGGCCATAAGGCATAGGATTGGAAAACCAAGCCAATATGGCGTTTTTCCGCTGGAATAAAGAGGCCTTTGGCGACGTTATCAAGTACTCTTCCATCGGCAGATATCTCGCCATCTGTTAAGTGTTCCAGACCGGCGATCATGCGCAGAATGGTGGACTTGCCGCAGCCAGAAGGCCCCAACACACACATAAACGCGCCATCTTGGATCTCCATGGATACCTGATCGACCGCTGGTGGGTGGCCCTGGGTGTAGCATTTCGAAATATTGTTTAAGGTAATATTTGACATAGTATTAGCTCTCCAGACCTTGAGCTAAGCCTGTCCCAGTGAGGCGATTGATGAGGATGGTGCCGAATAGGGCAATCAAGGCAATCATCAATACGACCGCATTAGCGGCTTGGGTGTAGTTGAAATCAATAAGACGGATTGAGAACGTCGTGAGTACGTCGGTCGCAGGCACCGCCAGGATAATGAACAAGCTGACGCCTTTAATACCTGAGATGAAAGGCATTAAAACGGCCGTCACTAGAGCGTTACGTTGAATGGGCAGGATGATAGAGAACATGCGTCGTAACCAACCTGCACCGGCGACACGTGCACTGTCTTCAACATCGCTACCCAGTTGGGTCATGGCTGAAATCCCTGCGCGACTGGCAAAGGGCATTTGGTCAGCAATGAGGGCAAGGAAAAGGATCATGGGGGTGCCATATAGGGCTGGAATAGGGCCATGTGGCACAGCGAATAAGGTTAAAAAAGCCGCCGCAAAGGCAATCCCTGGCACTAAATAGGGGAAGAAGGTAATTTGACGTAAGGACACGGATACGAACTTCAAAGGTGAGCGCAACACAATGTAGCCGGTTAATAGTCCTAAAATTCCAGCGCATATTGAAGCACTGCCGACAATGCTGATGGAGCTCCAAGCGGCGTTCCAAAATTCCGATGACAACAGAATACCGTTGCGTAATGCCACCGTATCTAGGTTGGTACCAATCCAATAGTCTAAGGTGAAGTTTGATAATTCGAAGCGACCTGGCAAATGCATTACAGTGGATAATGCCAGCGCTCCCAGTGGTGCAATGACGCCAATAAAGACCATGACTAATGCAAGAATGGTCGCAGGCCATTGTAGCCAACCAAGTGATTGACGACGTTCCATCGCTCCCTTGGAACCGATAATGGCAAACCGTCTAGCTTCGCGCATCATCCAAGTATCCAGTGCTAAGGTGGCAATGCCGACCACTAAAATGACGCCTGCAAACACCGCCGCCACACCATTTTGCTGAGTGCCGATGGCGCGGTACAGAGAGGTGGCGAGAGTTTCAAACTGTACTGGTAGACCTAGCACATAAGGCACTGAGAACTCACCGATTGCATCAGCGAAAATTAATAACGCGGAGGACATCAATGCTGGACGCATTAACGGGAAAACAATCGATAAGGCGACTCTCCCTCGACTGGCCCCTAGCATCTGACCGGCTTCTTCGAGTTGGCTGTCTAAGCGTCTTAACGCATTACCCACTAATAAAATAACGAATGGAATGTAGTTGAGCGTCATAATCAGGATGGTTGGAAACGCACCATAAGACACCCAATCCGGCAGCTGATAGCCCATGGCTTCGGCCCAACCCGGTTGACCACCAATCGTGGCGTTTTTAAACAAGGTGGTCCACGCCAAGGCAAAGGTCCAAGCCGGGAGCATAAAAGGGATTATCAAGGCGGTGGATAACCAACGACGCCCCATGAGGTTCGTCCGTACTAGCAGCCAAGCCAGAATGGACCCAATGGTCATGGAAAGCAGCATAGAGATAATGGAAACCAATAAGGTATTCCACAAGGGCTTCCAAAAAATAATAGAGGACATCCGGGAGGCAAAGACGCGTTCTAGGTAATAGCTCGTCACTTGGCCTGCATCGCCACCAGTGCGCATTTCATCCCCTGTTTGAACGGTAAACACTTCAAACAGGACATTGATGATGGGTGCCGCAATCAACCACGCAAAGACAAATAATAGCCCCAAACCAATCAATAAAGTTGGATCGCACTTTGCGATCACAAGTCGATGTCGCCATTTTTGCAATGGTGATAAATGAGCCGATTGGGATACTGCTGTCATGTCATCCTCAAGTTCAAAAAACGAATGTTGAAACCTAAGATAGAGACCTTCCATGTCAGAAAGATGACATTTTGCAACTATGTGCAAAAAAGTTTGAAAAAGGTTCAGAACGATGCATATTTGGTCGAAACGGCTTGATCATTTAAACGATGACGGCACAGAAAGTGACGTTAGAGAAAAAAGGGGGTTATCGTGTGGAAGGTTTTAAATTGGGCTTTCAGCGAATCTTAACTTTAGGTTGAGCAATGACAATGTCCGTTTTACAGGTAGCGATGCAGGGCAAGAAGTAATGCTCGGCTTGTTCTTTGGTGGTGAGGCCGCGTGGTATTTTCGTGCCGTAATGTATTTCTCCCGCCAACAATTTTGTCAGGCAAACACCACAGACGCCATTGTCACAGGCGTGTTTAATAGGTACTTGCTGGGCCAACAAGGTCATGAGAATGGTGTCTTCTGAAGCACACTCTATCCAACGAGGAGGATGTAAAAAGCTAAGCTGAATGCGTTTCATCTGGGGCAAGATGCTTTTCCTTCTGTTAATCTTCTATTAACTTTAACATGATAAGAATATTGCGGTGCTGCAAGGCCATTGTGCATCGAATAATAATGACAACGGATCCTAACCAATATAATGACAGAGCCAAGTAAAAAAACCTTATTGGTCGTTGACGATGACCAGGATATTCGTCAGCTATTGTGTGATGCGTTATCACAGAAAGGCTATCAAGTGAGAGAGGCTGAAGATGGACATCAAATGTGGGCGCATCTAGAGGCAGAAACGGTGGATCTGGTATTAATGGACTTGTACTTGAAAGAAGAAGATGGCCTGAATTTAGCGCGAGACGTTCGAGAGCGATTTATCATGCCCATCATGATGCTTACTGGGAAGGGGGATGAAACCGATCGAATTTTAGGGTTAGAGTTGGCCGCCGATGACTATATGATGAAGCCTTTTAACTTGCGTGAGTTGACCGCTCGTATCCATGCTTTGTTACGTCGTTCTGTTCAAGTACCTCCCGTTGACATTCATACCGTTAATCAAGACCACGAATGTTTGCGTTTTGGCTCATGGGTATTGGATCTCACCGCGCGTTTGCTACAGGATCAAGAGGGTAAATTGGTGACCTTGACCCTAGGCGAATTCTCCTTGCTGGAAGTGCTGGCACGACATCCAGATCGGATTTTCACTCGTGAGCAATTGATTGAACAAAGTCGAGGGTTAGAAACGGAGGTGTTTGATCGTACTGTTGATGTGCTGATTTTGCGCCTCAGACGTAAAATCGAATCCAACCCGAAAACCCCAGAATTCATTAAAACACAACGTGGTCTTGGGTATTTCTTTCAAGGCCCAGTGCGAGCCAGCTGATGCGCTTTGTCAGCATTCGTCAAAAAGCCTCTTTGTCCATGTTGGCTATCAGTCTGGTGGCCTTTTTCATGATCGGCATTGGTTGGCAATCCATGCGAGTCAGTGAAGCGACTTTATCGGAATTTGAATCCGAAACCCTCCCAGAAATCAGTACATCGCTAACCTTAGCGGAAGGCGTTGCTCAGTTAGCGGCGATTGCACCTTACACAGCGGGTTCAGGTCGGCCATTCCAGTTGCAAACGGAGTCAGAGCGAATTCATCGTCGTATTGTCGAGTTACGGGGCGTCGCTGACAGCCTGATGGATTCAGAATTTCAGGTGGACATAGATAAGCGTTTGGATGATTTGCAGGCGACTCTGGAGGAGTTGGTTTCTCTCGTTCGAGAAGAATTATATTTACGGGAAGATGGTTTAGCGCAACAGTTTCGTATTCGTCAGTTATTGCCTTCAACCAACACCATAGACATTCCCAATCAACAAGGATTGGCGTGGTTACTTCAGTTATTAGAAGCCCCCAGTTTGTTGCCCGAACGCATCGCAAAGACTTTAAAGCTTTCTGAGCAAGACGCCGATGTGACCAGTATTGCGCAGGATTTATTGCAGGCTCATCGGCGCTTAAATGAAATACAAGAGAGAAAAAATTATTTGCTGATTGCCATTCGGGCGAAGTCTGAACAGCTGAGTCAGCAAGTGAGTGACTTTGTGGGGGGCTTACAGAAAAAAGTGAGTCGTCAGCGTCAGGATGTTTCGTCCTTTGTGGCCACTGGACAGAATTGGATCATTGGCATTTCACTGTTTTTATTGTTAGGTCTGGCGCGGCTTTATTGGTACAGCCAGCGTATGACCAAAGACTTAGGCGTGGTCACCAACAATATGGAGCAATTGTCCTTGGGACAAGTGGATTCAAAACGGGCCCTGATTCGCCGTAATGACGAGATTGGAACCTTAGCAGATACCTTTGATGTGTTTCGCCAAGATGCCTTGCGACGAATTGCCGTGACGGCGGAGTTGTCAGAACAGAAGCGCTTGCTAGAAACCATTTTTGATAATATGAACGATGGTTTGAGCGTCTTTTCATCCAAAGGTAAGCTGGTGGCTTGGAATCTAGGCTATCAAAAGTTGTTTGATTTAGCGGATGAAGAGCTACGCATCGACATGCCGATTGATGAGGTGCAAAGCTTGATTAATCGGGGAGAACACAAAAACCTTAATTTAGAAAACCAACAAGTACACATGGATGAGGTCAATGAATCTCGACACTTGCGTGTGCAAAGTTTCGAGCGCCATTTTGATTCCGGTAAGATCATTGAGTTCCGTTCTAAACCTATGCCGGAAGGTGGCTTTGTCACCCTGTATACGGACCTAACAGAACGTAAAAGTGTGGAAAGCCAGTTAAGACAGGCACAAAAGATGGAAATGCTTGGCCAATTAACAGGAGGCGTTGCGCACGATTTTAACAATCTTCTGGCAGCGATTATGGGCAATCTGCAAATGTTGTCAGATTCTCAGCCACAATCCGCCGATCAAGCAAGGTACATAGACCGAGCCTTGGTGGTGGCTGAAAAAAGCAGTAATTTGGTGCAACGTTTGCTGGCATTCAGCCGTCGTCAGCAATTGTTTCCTGTGTCGATTGCTGTCGATGATTTGATTGAAGGCATGTTGGATCTGGTGGAATACAGTGTTGGATCCCACATTCAGGTCGACAGCGAGTTGCAATGCCCGAATGTGGTCAGCTTGATTGATCCTTCCCAACTGGAAAATGCCCTCTTGAATCTGGCCTTAAACAGCGCTAGTGCGATGCCAGAAGGTGGACGTCTGTCTTTCTCTACCAAAACGTGCACTCTGCCAGACAGTGACATTCCAGCCATTCGTATTCGTGTTGAAGACTCGGGTGAAGGAATTTCAGAAGAGGTTATTGGGCGTATTTTTGAGCCCTTCTTTACCACTAAACCGGTGGGCAAAGGCAGCGGTTTAGGCTTGAGCATGATTTACGGTTTTGTGAAGCAAAGTGGTGGTGAAATTAAAGTTACCTCTGAACCCGGTAAGTGGACGCGAGTGTGTTTGTTTTTGCCACAACAGTTGCGACCCTTGGCGGTGGCAGATCAATTCGCAGAACAGCATGTGGCGCGAATTCATTTGCTGGAACAAAGTTTAGTTTGGCTGGTGGAAGACGATGAAGAAGTGTGCCGAGTCATGCGTGAACAATTGGAAAAAATGGGCCTGATTGTACAATCGTTTGATTGCGCTGAAAGCGTGTTAAAGGCGTTGCAAAAGGCGATTCTGCCTGAAGCCATTGTGTCGGATGTGAATTTATCGGGTGCCATGAATGGCGTTGCATTAGCGCATCATATACAGGATCAAGAAAAAGCCTTCCAAGGCGATATTTTATTAATGTCTGGCTTGCCAAAAGATGAGTTAGAACAAAAATATCATCTAAAAAGTAATGATTTGTTTATTTCCAAGCCCTTTACGATCAAAGACTTAGAGAAGATTTTTCACATCAGTCGCTGAAATATTACAAATATTACAATAAAAAATGAGAATTGAAATTATTCGTTAGTTTTTGCGCTTCATATTATTAGCAAGGATTAAAAGATCCTTCGTGGCATCAATGCCAATAATAAAAACAAAATATTGGAGTGACAGAACAATGACATTTATGAAGCAATTTTCTGCTAAGAAATTGGCGTGCCTAATCGCAGCAACCAGTTTGTCCACTGTGGCCGTAGCCGAAACCCCTATCATAGGTCTTATCACCAAAACCAACACCAACCCATTCTTTGTGAAAATGAAAGAAGGTGCTCAAGCCAAGGCAAAAGAGTTGGGTGTTGAGTTACGTACTTTTGCTGGTCGTTATGACGGTGACAATGAAACCCAAGTACAAGCCGTTGAGAATCTAATTTCAGCCGGTGCGAAAGGCATATTGATTACCCCAAGTGATACCTCAGGTATTGTTCCTGCTATTCAGAAAGCTCGCGATGCGGGTTTATTAGTCATTGCCTTGGATACCCCTTTAAGCCCTGCCAATGCCGCTGACATGACGTTTGCCACAGATAACTTTAAAGCCGGTGAAATGATTGGCATGTGGGCAAAAGCGAAAATGGGTGATAAAGCGAAAGACGCGAAAATTGCCTTATTGGATTTGAACAGCAGTCAAATCACAGTCGATGTTGCGCGTGACCAAGGTTTCTTGAAAGGTTTTGGCATTGATGTAAAAGACCCACGTCGTAATGGTGACGAAACCGACTCTCGCATTGTCGGCAATGACGTTACTCAAGGTTCGGAAGAAGGCGGTCGCCGAGCAATGGAAAACCTATTGCAAAAAGACCCTGAAGTGAATTTGGTTTACACCATCAATGAGCCGGCTGCTGCCGGTGCATATGAAGCATTGAAGTCGTTTGGTCTGGAAAAAGACGTACTGATTGTTTCTGTCGATGGTGGCTGTCCTGGCGTACAAAACATCGGCGATGGTGTGATCGGCGCAACCTCTATGCAATTCCCTCTTAAAATGGCCTCTGAAGGCGTCACTGCGATTGTTGATTTTGCTAAGTCAGGCTCACGTCCATCGGCTTCTGATGGCTTAGACTTCTTCGACACAGGGGTTCAACTGATCACAGATGAGCCAGTCGAAGGCGTTCAATCCATTAGTTCGGAAACGGGTTTGAGTATGTGCTGGGGCTAACCCCATTTCAATGATAGTTGGGTAAAAATAAGATGCCCACTTTTGCCGTTAGCCGTCATGGGCTAACGGCTGTTTTCCTGTCTGGAGTAGTCTATGAGTTCAACCGACACAAAACCTTCTTCACCTGTGCTTGAACACGATAAAGTGGCGGATCAAGCGCAGACGTATGTCGCCAGTTTTGAACATCGAGCAAGCTTACTAGAGCGTTTCAAAAAGTTTCTACATCATTACCCTGTTGCGGCACCAAGCATTGTACTGATTCTTGCCATTGTGGCTTTCAGTATGATTATTGGTGGCCGATTTTTACACCCATTTAACTTGTCACTGATTTTGCAGCAGGTCACCATCATAGGCGTGATTGGTGTCGCGCAAACGCTGATTATTTTAACCGCCGGCATTGATCTCTCCGTCGGTGCCATCATGGTACTGGCATCCGTTGTTATGGGGCGGATGGCGATGGATTACGGCTTTGAAGCCTGGTTAGCCTTGCTGATCGGGATCGGTGTTGGGGCCATTGCCGGTTTTATTAACGGTTTACTCATTACACGCATGAAATTGCCGCCTTTTATTGCCACCTTAGGCTCTTGGAATGTGTTTTTTGCATTGAATCTTTGGTACTCCAAAAGTGAGACAATTCGCTCACAAGATATTAATTCGGCCGCGCCATTATTGCAGTGGTTAGGGGAGACGATTAACGTTTTTGGTGCCAGATTAACCTATGGCTCTCTGTTGATGTTGGCGCTGTTTTTTGTCATTTGGTACGCCTTGAATTGGACCTCTTGGGGACGTCATGTGTACGCCACCGGGGATGATCCTGCGGCGGCAAAATTGGCCGGTATCCGTACAGACCGTATTTTATTATCCGTGTATATCTTAGCGGGCGTGGTGTGTGCGATTGGGGCTTGGGTATTGATTGGTCGTATTGGTTCGGTCAGTCCACAGGCAGGTTATACCACTAACTTGGACAGTATCACTGCCGTGGTAATTGGTGGTTGTAGTTTGTTTGGTGGGCGCGGTTCTATCTACGGTACCTTGATTGGGGCGCTGGTCGTTGGGGTGTTTCGTAATGGCTTGGCGCTCGCCGGTGTGGATGTCTTATGGCAAGAGTTCACCGTGGGTATCTTGATTATCGTCGCCGTTGGTGTCGATCAGTGGATTCGAAGAGGGACAGCATAATGACAGTTGATTATAACCAAACGCCTATTTTACAAACTAAAAAACTGGTGAAGCGCTATGGCAGTGTCACCGCCATCGATCATGCTGACTTTGAGCTTTATCCTGGTGAAATTTTAGCCGTCATTGGTGACAACGGAGCGGGCAAATCGTCTTTGATTAAAGCCTTGTCTGGTGCTTTGACCCCAGATGAAGGGGAGATTTTACTGGATGGCAAACCGGTTCATTTTAGTTCACCTATGGAAGCCAGAGCCCTTGGCATTGAAACGGTTTATCAGAACTTGGCGGTGTCGCCTGCGTTGAACATTGCAGACAATTTGTTTCTTGGTCGTGAATTAAGAAAACCGGGTATTTTGGGGTCAGTCTTTCGTATGCTCGATAAGAAAGAAATGGAAAAACGCGCCCGTGAAAAAATGGCGGAGCTAGGCTTGATGACCATTCAAAACATCAGCCAAGCGGTAGAGTCATTATCGGGTGGTCAACGTCAAGGTGTGGCGGTGGCTCGTTCCGCGTTATTTGGTAGTAAGGTGGTGATTATGGATGAGCCCACCGCTGCACTGGGTGTGAAGGAATCACGACGCGTATTGAATTTAATCAAGGAAGTACGAGATCGTGGTTTACCTATTATCCTTATCAGCCATAACATGCCGCATGTGTTTGAGGTAGCAGATCGTATTCACATTCACCGTTTGGGGAAACGAACCGCGGTGGTGACACCTGAATCGCATTCTATGGCGGATGCTGTCGCGATTATGACCGGGGCGATGGAGGTTGATGGCACTGAGAGTGCCGCTTAATGTTACCAAGCTCAGTTTGGCATGGTTTCGAGAGTAAAAGAGACATTAGCTAAAAGCGAGTCAGATACCGCTTAAGCCTCTATTTTGTTCTGCCAATGAGTAAGGCAAAATAGGGGCTTATTTTATCCTGCCATGTTAGAGGACATTTCATGAAAACAATCATCAAACTTCTTCACCGTGGCATGGTCAGCCTGCGCACAAGTTGGTTGGTGCGTCGTGTGCTTCCGAGTGGCATGGCAGTATTGCTCTGTTCGACATTAGTATTACCGATTTCTTCCCAATCCTCCGAACCTCAGCCACTTAGATCCATTGGCATTAGTGTGGCCGATTTGGGTAATCCATATTTCGTTAAGCTAGTGGATGCCGCGACCAGTAAAGCCCAAGCATTGGCGAATGGTCCAGTTAAAATGCTGATCCGTTCCGATGCTTATGACTGGCAAAGGCAGATAGAACAATTAAATGATTTTATTGAACAAGATGTCGATTTAATTGTGTTGACCGCGGCTGATGAGTACAAGGTGGCACCAGTGGTGGCAAAGGCTCAGCGTGCTGGTATTAAAGTCATCGCGGTAGATGTGAATGCCGATGGTGCGGATGCGACGATCACGACAGACAATGTTCAAGCGGGTGTGGTAGCGTGCGAAAGGTTAGCGAAGAAAACCGGCTACAAAGGCAATTTTGTGATCATCAATGGCGTGCTGGTGTCATCGGTCATTGAGCGTGTTGCTGGTTGTAAATCGACGTTGAATAAATACCCCAATATCCACCTGCTCAGTGATCGCATGAATGGCACAGGCAGTGTTGAAGGCGGTATGGAAGCCATGACCTATTTGATGGAAGAGTATGATCATATCGATGCGGTATTTACCATTAATGACCCTACTGCTCTGGGTGTGCTTAGGGCTGCAAAGCAAGCTCAGCGAGATGAATTTCTGTTGGCCTCGGTCGATGGCGCTCCTTTTGCCGAAGACCTGATCAAACAACCGAACAACCCTTGGATTGCCACGGCGGTTCAACGTCCTGTGCAAATGGCCGAAAAAGCCATTGAAATTGGCATGGATCTGTTGGCGGGTAAAGACGTCCCACAACGGTTTATTTTGATTCCATCGGTACTGTTTGAGAAAAACTAGCTACTGAGCAGATTGGCCTTTTAATCTAACAAGGGTAAGCTATCGTTCTTCTTTTCAAAGGGCGAATAATGGACTCTTCAGCTTTACTGACGCAAATCTTTAATACGGTCTTTCCTCTTACTTGTATTGTCCTAGTTGCTTTTCTGTATGCACGTGTCCGTCCGACGGATATGACAGTGGCTAATCGTCTGAATATCAGTGTGTTTGCCCCAGCGTTAATCTTCTCCGTCATGGCTTCCAAAGAGTTCCATATTGCGTTTTATTTGGATTTGATGCTGGCCGCTATGGCGGTGGTATTAGGATCGGGTTTGTTGGTGTGGCCATTGTGTAAATGGTTAAAGGTGTCACCGAAAACCTTGGTGCCACCTATGATGTTCAATAACAGTGGTAACTTAGGAATTCCGCTGATTTTACTGGCTTTTGGTGAGTCGGCTTTGCCGATTGCCGTGGTGCTGTTTTTAACCGAAAACCTACTGCATTTCACGGTGGGGATTTATCTTCTGAATCCGAAGTCCAACCCACTGAATGTGTTGAAAATGCCGATGATTATCGCCACCATTTTAGGGCTGATTTGGAGCTTTCAAGGTTGGGAATTGATGCCTGCAATGAAGGTCTCAGTGGATATGCTGGGGCAAATTGCCATTCCATTGATGTTGTTCGCATTGGGTGTGCGCATGACCAGTGTGGACTTTAGTCAGTGGCGATTAGGGGTGATTAGTGGTTTTTTATGCCCGTTGAGTGGGCTGGTGGTGGCTTTTTTATGGCAAGCAACAGTGGGCATGTCGGATGAATATTTTGGTTATTTACTGGTCTTCGCGTGCTTGCCACCAGCCGTACTAAACTACATGGTGGCTGAGTTATATCAACAAGAGCCTCATAAAGTCGCGTCGATTGTGTTAATAAGCAATTTGATGAGTCTGGCCATCGTGCCATGTGTGTTGTTTTATGTGTTGTAACGGTCGTTCACAACGCTACCTTATTGAGTTCGTCTGACTTTGCTGAAGGCTGTGATAGGTTTGCCACACAAGAAACGGCAATGACGGCCAGTCAATGCCATCAGGAAGTAAAGCAGAGGCCACAACAGAAACTAATGTGAAATAAGAAAAAAGGGCGCATCTGGCTAAAAAACGCTCAATTTTTTATGCTTCGGTTGGTTTTGTGTCATACTTAGAGGCTTTCATACTATCGGAAGGAGGCTCAAGTGAAATCAGATCCTGAAACTCTGTTAAAAAGTCACGGAGAACTCGTACATTCTGATGCCTTAAAAGTGAAGTCTCATGTGCAGCGCTCACAAGAAGATTGGATCCTCCATACCCTGATGATCGAAGGCTATGACGTGCCGTTTCGTTTTAAGCGCCAAGGTAAATACCGTACTCTTCGTGGTGCACGCGTTAACCTGACTTATTACCCTACTCAGGAGATCGTCGCTGGCATCCCTGTTGAGATTATGAAAGTGGTTCGCGTCAAACGTACTTAACTTGCCTTCATGGCTGTTTATTTCTGCTTTAAATCCTCACCATATGAACTTAATATGACTGCGCTTGTCTTTGAAGCGGGTACATCAGTTTGATTATTAGGTGCAATTGTCATGGATATGAGTCGTTCGGGTAACTGGCTAGCTTTGATGAAACGTGTTGAACGCAGTGTCTGGTTCCAGGGTTTTATCATCAGTATTATTATTGTTGCAGCACTCACGGTTGGAGCGAAAACTTATTCGTTACCTTATGGTGTGGAAGCGGCCATCAATTATTTAGATGCTTTTATCACGGTTTTCTTTCTCGTTGAGATCAGTTTGCGTTTTATTGCGTGTGACGATAAGAAACGTTTTTTCCGTGATCCTTGGAACATTTTTGATACTGTGATTGTGGTGGGGAGTTTGATTCCCGTATCCGATACCGAAATGATCTTAGTGGCGCGTTTGCTGCGTGTATTTCGTGTTTTGCGTTTGGTTTCCATCATTCCGGATTTGCGTTTTCTGATCAATGCGCTACTCAAAGCTATTCCAAAAATGGGTTACATCGCCTTATTGATGTTTATCATTTTCTATATCTTTGCTGCGGTGGGCTCCATCTTCTTTCATCAGGTCAATGAAGATCTATGGGGAGACATTGCCATTTCTATGCTGACCTTGTTCCGCGTCGCCACATTTGAAGATTGGACCGACGTCATGTATGAAACCATGACGGTCTATCCGTTTAGTTGGATCTTCTACATCGTCTTTATTTTCTTAACCGCATTTGTGTTCTTGAACATGATGGTGGGGGTGGTATTGGATGTGATGACGAGAGAAACCGTGCAAGAAGAGCATGAGAATCAGGAAAACCATCACCAGGCTTTGGTTACGCAGATTTCTGAGTTACAAGCTCAGGTCGCTCGCTTGGCGGATAAAATCGATGCGCAACAAGATCGAAAAGAGTAATAGTTCATGTCTTAATGATTGCTAAATGGTGCGCTGGCTCACGTTTTTTAGCCAGCGGCCACCGAATGTATTTAGCATCAAGCCAAGTAGCACGACTAAAATCCCCACCCATTGCGTCATACTGACCGTTTCAGACAGAAAAATTTCCGCTGATGTTAATCCAACAACAGGTACACCCAGGGTGAGCGGAGCGACAGTGGCCGCCGGATAGCGAGACAGTAAATGACTCCACAAACCATAGCCTGCCAATGTTGCAAAGAGGGATAAATAGGCCAGTGACGCCATGGATTTGAAATTCAATCCAATGAGGTTATTCCACATGACATCGCCCCCATCAATGAAATACGCACAAAGAAAAAAGGGTACGGGCGGGACCCAGCTAGACCAAACGATAAGGTTTAGGTTGGCATCGTAGCCTTTTCGGCTGATGACTTTGGTGAAAATATTACCCAACGCCCAGCTTGATCCCGCCGCTAAGGTCAAACCAAAACCAAGTGCGGTCATGGT
The DNA here is from genome assembly GCF_000214215.1 of Marinomonas posidonica IVIA-Po-181. Classification (NCBI taxonomy): domain Bacteria; kingdom Pseudomonadati; phylum Pseudomonadota; class Gammaproteobacteria; order Oceanospirillales; family Oceanospirillaceae; genus Marinomonas; species Marinomonas posidonica. Next base: position 3,596,914 of record NC_015559.1, on the reverse strand, counting down.
GGTGTCTTCATTGTCTAATCCGATCACAGCTAAACCGCCAATGGCAATGCCAATTGCGAGTACTTGGTACGGCCGGATGGTTTCTTTCAACATCAGAATAGCGAATAGCAGCGTAAAAATAGCTTGGGATTGCAGCACCAAGGAGGCCAGCCCTGCGGGCATACCAAAAGACATGGCACTGAATAAAAAGGCAAATTGTCCGAAGTTTAACGACAAAGCGTAACCAATACACCAAAACAGTGGGGTATTAGGGCGAGAGAAAAAGAAGCAGCCAATCATGCCGATAACGAGGAAGCGTAATCCGCCTAACATCATAGGTGTGAGTTCATCTAAACCCCAACGCATAACGATAAAATTAAAGCCCCACGCGACGATAATGATCAGTGCTAAAAACATATCTTTGCGAATCATGTTGAGTCCTTAACTGTCGAATTGTGAGGCGAAAAATAGGCCCTCCACTTTACGTGTTTCCGATCCGCTTGCACATGGACAGATAAAGGAAGAACGAAGGACACAGATACAAAAGCTGAGGACGTTTACTGAAGTCGAGCCGCGTGTTAATGGATGTCGCTACAACACTCCTTGGATCATTCATGAGACCAACGCAGACTTGCTGGAAAAAGTGAAAGAAGGGAGCTTTCGCGAAGATTTATATTACCGAATTAAGGGCGTTAATATTGAAACTCAGGCGTTGGCAGAACGTTTAGAAGATGTGCTTGTCTTATTACAAGCGTTCCTATCTCGGTTGCAAATGTCTCAAGAGAAATCATTGCAACTGAGTAGTGAGGCGTTGCAATGGTTTCGATGTCAGGCGTGGCCTGGCAACGTGCGTGAATTGAAAAACGCTCTAGAAAGCGTCGCTTCTATTTGCCCTGAAGGCATGATCACCATGGATGATATACAGCTCTTGTATCCCATAGCCGAGAAAGTCAGTCAAAGAGCTGCAAGCGCCTTGAGTAAAGAGGGAACTCTTGATGAACAAGTACGAGATCTGGAGATTCGGCTTATTCACCAAGCACTAAAGACTTGCCAAGATAACCGTACCCAAGCCGCAAAACGGCTGGGTATTTCACGGCAAGGTCTGATCAAAAAGATAGAAAGGTATGCACTACCACCATAGGCAAGAAATTTAGTCTTTCGTGGTTTATAGCGTGCTTTTTTATAGTAGAATTTGTTTTCGAACTTTTGAATTCGATAAGCAATGGATTGCTTTATTTCTTTTGCTTTTCGCTGTGTAGTAAATAAGTGTAAAAACATAAGGAATAAAAATGAGTTGGAACAGGTTGTCTATTAGAAGTCGTATGTTCACTGTTTTATCATTGTTGTTGGTCGTCTCTTTTATTTCCTCTGCTTTATTAGGAACCCTCTCTACTATTAATTTTGAGCTAGATAAACTCAAAAAAGAAACATTTCCCCATTATTTAACGGATTTATCTACAAAAATTAGCCTTGAAATATTGCCGTTAGTTACGGTTTCAAAACTGATGGCAAACGACACATTGGTAGAGCGTTTTCTTCGAAATGGTGAAATGGATACCCAGATGCCTTTGGTCGGGGAAAAGATGAAGTCGATCAAAGAAATGGTTGGCAGTGATACGGTCTTCTATGTCTTCGAAACAAATAAAGGCCTTGAATACATAGAGAATAATGGTGAATTTTCTTCCATGTTACTGGAAAAATATCCCTACAAACAGTTCTATCCTGATTTCTTAGCAACAGGAAAAGAATATGAGTTGAACTTACAATATGCAACAGAAATGCTTTATATCAACTATAGAAGTGATGCTGTTAATTCTAAAACAAATACGCCTTATGCGGTTGCTGGATTAGGGATTAAAGCTAGTAAGCTTATTGCTATGGTGAACAAGCTTCATATTGGTGATGATGGCCGTGCCATGCTCGTTACTGAGTCAGGCGTCATTCAAGTGAAGGGTGACTCTTCTTATACTCAGGA